>NZ_CP013355.1:1317500-1675000 GCF_001543325.1 Lutibacter profundi | reverse complement strand
CGGGAAAGAAACTCAAATTGATTTAACAGACTTTGCTTTTATGAAAGGAAACGACCAAGAAGTTTTTTCAATGGAATTGAAATCTAAGTTAGAAGCTGAATTAAAAAAAGTTTAATTGGAATATTTACAAGCGCTTCTCGAAAATTATAACATACCAATTTTATCTGCTTTGGTATTAGGATTAATGACTTCAATAAGTCCTTGTCCACTTGCTACAAATATTACAGCAACAGCATTTATTTCAAAAAATATTTCAAATAAAAAATTAGTGTTTTTAAGTGGCTTACTATATTCTTTAGGCCGAGCTTTTAGTTATACTACAATTGGATTGATTTTGTTTTTTGGTGCGAGTAAGTTTCAAATTGGGAGGTTTTTTCAACTTAATGGTGAAAAATATTTAGGACCACTATTGATAATAGTAGGTTTAATAATGTTAAATATTATTAAATTAAACTTTTTAGGAAAATCTGATTTTACCGAACGATTTTCTAAAAAATTTAAAGACAAAGGCCTGTTAGGTTCATTTTTAATAGGTGCTATTTTTGCTTTAGCCTTTTGTCCGTATAGTGGAGCCTTGTACTTTGGAATGTTAATTCCAATGACAATTTCTAGTGTTGACGGATTATATTTACCTATAATTTTTGCCTTTGGTACTGGATTGCCTGTTGTTTTGTTTACCTATTTATTGGCTTTTGCCGCAGGAAGCATAGGTGTATTTTATAATAAAATTACCAAAATTGAAAAAGTCATGCGTTCTATTGCAGGTATCGTATTTATCCTAACAGGATTCTACTATGTATTTATTTTTACGGGAATAATTCAATAAAATTTACTTTAATTAAAATAAAATTCTCCAAATTTGTGCAACTAAAAAAGTAACAATAAAACCTAAAATAATGGGTAAAATAGTGGCAACTGTTGTCCATTTTAAACTTTTAGTTTCCTTATAAATAGTATAAATTGTAGTACTGCATGGGTTGTGTAATAAACTGAATAACATAATATTAACTGCGGTAAGTAAGGTCCATCCGCCAGCTTTTAAAATTTTTGCAGTTGCATTTACAGAATCTAATTCAAACATAACACCTGCACCATTTCCTGCCGAAATTCCTGTAACCAAAACAGTTAACATTAATATGGTTGGAATTACAATTTCATTAGCGGGTATTGCAACAATAAAAGCTAATAAAATAACACCATTTAAACCTAATAAAAAACCAAATCCATCTAAAGAATTAATAATCCACGAAGCTACACTTTCGTTACCTATATAAATATTTGAAATTAACCAAATAACTGCGCCAGCAGGAGCTGCAAATACAACTGCTCTCCATAAAACGATTAAAGTTCTATCAATTAAGGAGGTATAAATAGTTTGCCAAAATCTTGGAGGCCTGTATGGAGGTAACTCAAGATTAAATGTAGAAACTTCACCTTTTAAAATGGTTTTTGATAGTGCCCAAGAGGAAAAAAACATAAAAAATATTCCCAATAAGGCAATTCCAATTACGGCTGTTAAAGAAGCCAATCCAGATAAATAATTAGGTACTACAGCCCCAATAAATATAGTTGCAATTAAAATTTGAGTAGGCCAACGCCCATTACAAAGTGAAAAATTATTTGTTATAATAGCAATTAAACGTTCTCTAGGACTATCAATAATTCTTGTAGCAATAACACCTGCAGCATTACAGCCAAATCCCATACTCATAGTTAATGCTTGTTTTCCATGAGCTCCAGATTTTTTAAATAGTGAATCTAAATTAAAGGCAACTCTAGGTAAGTAACCAAAATCTTCTAATAAAGTGAATAAAGGGAAAAAGATCGCCATTGGAGGTAACATTACTGAAATTACCCAAGCAACAGATAAGTAAACGCCGTCAATTAAAAAACCACTTAACCACCAAGGAAAATGAAAGCTTGTAGTCAAATTTTTTAAAAACGGATGAACATCATCTAATAGAATTTTTGCTAAAAATGAAGAAGGATAGTTTGACCCAGTGATTGTTAACCAAAGTACTACAGCTAAAATTAAAAACATAATAGGAAAACCCCAAGTTTTGCTAGTTACAATTTTATCAATTTTAGTGTCTATAGAAAATTTATTTTTTTTGTTCTTTTTTGTGATTGCAACATCTACTATTTCAGCAGCATCAGCATAAATACCTTCGGCTAAATGGTCGTGAAAATCATCACCTATTTGCCAACGTAATTCATTAGAAAGATTTAATATGTCATTAATATTTTTGTTTTTCATATTTTAAGTTTAAATAAATTCACCTGTTTTAAGGGCGTTTATTATTTGAGAATCTCCTTCTAACAATCTAAAAGCAATCCATCTGCTATTTGGTATTGTTGGATATTGTTTCTCAATTTTGGCACTTAGTTTTTTAACCGCAATTTCAATATTTTTAGGAATATTTTTAATTCTATGTGGGTTACATTTAATTTCACCATTTGCAACTTCACTAATTGTTTGAATTAATTCTGGAATACCTTTATTAAATCTGGCACTTGTTGGAACTACTGGAATACCTAGATTACGAGCTAAAGTACGAGTATTAATTTCAATATTATTTCGTTTGGCTTCATCCATTAAATTTAGGCATAAAACGGCTTTGTCAGTTATTTCTAAAATTTGTAATACTAAATTTAAATTGCGCTCAAGTCTGCTAGCATCAACAACTATTACCGTAACAGAAGGTTTTCCAAATAAGATAAAATTACGAGCAACTTCCTCATCTTCAGAGGTTGATAGTAATGAGTATGTGCCCGGTAAATCGATTAATTTATACTTTTGGTCATTGTACTCAAATCCACCTTCAGCTCTTGTAACTGTTTTTCCAGGCCAGTTTCCTGTGTGTTGTTTTAATCCTGTTAAAGCATTAAAAACAGTACTTTTTCCAGTATTTGGATTTCCTGCTAAAGCGATTACAAAGTTAAAATTGGAAGTATTTACTCCTAATTTTTTTAATCCTTTTGCGTTGAAATGAGCACAGGTATCGCAAGCAGTTTTTACTTTTACATCCATTAGTTAATTTTTTTAATCAAAATTTTAGAAGCCTGATTGTTTCTTAAAGCAATGGCAGTTCCTTTTATTAAATAAGCATTTGGTTCGCCTAAAGGATTTAGTAAATCAATGCTAACAGTTGCTCCTTTTACAAAACCTAAATCTAATAACCTTCTTCTATTTTCTCCCCTACTTTCTTTTGAAATCCCAATGATGCTGGCAGTTTCATTTTCTTTTAAATTAGAAAGTCGGGCTATATTTTCTTCATTTATAATGTCTTTTTTTAGTATTGAAATAGTTAAATTTCCTGCAACAATTGGCGCTAATTTAAATTCTTCACCTTCAGAAAAAAAGGAGACTCTTGTATTATTATTTTCTAATACTCTAATGTGTGAACCTATATGAATATTTTCAGCTAAAATTTGTTTATAAATAATTTCTGGTTCATCTTCAATATGAATAATTTTACCAATGGTATTTACAGCTAAAGTGGTGAGTGGTACGCCGTTAACTGTTTGCATTTCGCCAGTTCTTGAAGGGATAGGGTCGCCGTGTGGATCAAATTGAGGATTCCCTAATTTTGAAGCTAATAAATTGGTTTCTTCAGCATTTAATTCGTGCTCTTTTTGTTCGGCTCTTCCGTGCCATTCCGATTTGTCATAACCTGTTTTTTCTGCTAAAAATTTCTCCCATAACCGGTGCATTCTAATAATTCTTAAAGCGTATTCTCTACCTAACGGTTTTAATTTTAACTGCTCTCCATCAAGTGAAATGAGGTTTTTTGCAGTCATTTTTTCTATGGATGCAATAATGAGACTATTGTCAAAATCAAGGATACGGGTAAGGTCGTTAGTATTTACTATTTTTTCTGAATCTTCACTGTGAAATAATAGTTTTAGAATATCTTCAATAACTATTTTTTCATTGATTCTATAATTATTTTTTATAATCCAAAACCAACCTTTTGTAGGTCGAAATAAAAAATAAATTAAGGTAGAAAACCCTAAAAAAATCAGTAATGCATTAAGTGGATTGTAAGTACTCATTAGTTTTGGATATAAATGTTTTTAACTACACTTTCTGATAAAATTAATTGTTGATTTCCATAGGCAATTTTAAATGAATTATCAAAAGGTTCAATATCAATAACTTTAATTTTTTTGCCAATTTCTAATTCATTTTTACTTAAATATTTAAGAAATTTATTAGAAGAATCTTTAACATGAATAAAAACACCTTCTTCATTTATTTTAAGTTTAGATAAATTAACCATAGTAAGATTTTTAACTTTACCATTTTTATTTGGGATTGGATCTCCGTGAGGATCATTGGTTGGAAAATTTAGAAAAGCATCTAAACTGTTTATTAATTTTTCAGATTTAATATGTTCTAATTCTTCGGCTAATTCATGAACTTCATCCCATTTAAAATTTAACTTTTCAACTAAAAACACCTCCCATAATCTGTGATTTCTAATAATTGTAAGCGCAATTTGTTCACCTTTATTAGTTAGGGTTACACCGTAATATTTTTTATAATTAATTAAGCTTTTTGTAGCTAATTTTTTAAGCATATCTGTAACAGATGATGCTTTGGTGTTTAATTTACTAGCAATTGTATTTGTTGAAACTCCTTTATTGGCAGCAGTGCTAAATTTATAAATGGTTTTTAAATAATTTTCTTCAGTAAAAGAATTCATAAACGTCCTGTTTTAGGCAAATCTAATAAAAATATTTAGATTAATCTAAAAATTAAAAAAGTAATCAGAATTATTATTGAAAAGATATAAGTATTTACTGTGATTTACTTTTTTAGTTCATTCACAAACTTTAATAAATCATCAATTTCAACGTGATCCATCATAATTACTTTGTACCACTTGTGATTTCCGTTATGTGTGTCAGGTACTAAACCAAATTTATGAGCTAGTTCTTGAGGGACGTATTGAGATTTTATGGTTACTATATTCATAAAAGGATCTCTAAAATATTTAATATCAAGTTTATCTAATTGATTGCAAAACCAAACTGTTCTTAGTAAAAGTGTATTAATTTTTTCGAACCAACCATAATAACCATAGCTAAATAAAATCATCCAAACAGCAATGGCATTTGCTCCAGATCTACTTCCAACCAAAGTTAAATCCATTCCATCAACATATTGAGCTTCTTTGGTTAACACATTTTCTATAAGTCCTTTTCTACATAAAAAAACACCAGTTCCATAAGGAGCTTGTAACATTTTATGAGCATCAATGGTTATGGAAGCTATATTTGGATTTTGAAAATTAATAGTTGAATTTTTATTAGAAATAGGATAGATAAATCCGCCAAAAGCACCATCAATGTGAATTTTAAAGGTAACGTTATGTTTTGTTAATGTTTCTGCATAAACATCAGGATTATCAACCGATCCAAACATAGTAGTTGCCATATTTGAAATAACCATAAAATATTTTTTACCATCAGCAATTAAATTTTCAACAATGGTATTTAATTCTTCAACAATAATTTCTCTTGAATCAAAATTAACTGGAATAGAAACAGCCTCAACACTTAATAAATTGGATCCTTTATGTACAGAATAATGCGTGTCTTCAGAGGATAAAATAACCATTTCATTTAAAGTTGCATTGAAATTATTTTTAAAATGATTTCTGTAAATCCACAATGCTTGAATATTTGCTTCTGTGCCGCCTGTTGCAATATAGCCATCATATTCATTTTCTTTAGCTTTAAAAATATCAACAGCCAATACGTCTAAAACTTCTTTTTCTAATTCTTGAGAGCCTTTAAAAGCTTCTTCAGATTTTCCGGTGGTATGGCAACCAATATTATTTGGGTTTGCAATGAAGGATTTTAACAAAGGAGAGTCACTTAAAAATGCACCACTAGTGTTAAATACATTTTGGTCTAATCTTGATACAGGATACCCTAAATATTTACTTGTTTGAAAATTAACGTTGGCATCTAAAGCTTTGTCAATTCGTTGTATTAATTTTTCTTTTGAATATTTTTTCCAGTATTTCATTTAGTAATAATTTCTAGTTATTCGTAAAAAAATAGATATAAAAAGTAAATTTTTATATTTTCTGCAAAAATACGCTTTTTTTAGTAGTAAAAACATGCGAAGTTCAATCTTAAAAAATAAAGAGTAGAGTCAATAAAAAACTGTATTTTTATTTTTTAAATAATACTTTTTTTGAAATTAGAAATTCAAATACAAACCTTACCAACTTCACCTGGCGTTTATCAGTACTACGATAAAGAAGGTGTTATTTTATATGTTGGTAAAGCCAAAAATTTAAAAAAAAGAGTAGCTTCCTATTTTACTAAAACACACGAGAATGGTAAAACACGAGTGTTAGTTAAAAAAATTGCAACTGTTAAACACATTGTAGTAAATTCTGAAACAGACGCGCTGTTGTTGGAAAATAATTTGATAAAAAAGTATAAACCACGTTATAATGTATTGTTGAAAGATGATAAAACTTACCCGTGGATTTGTATTAAAAAAGAACGATTTCCTCGAATATTTTTAACTAGAAATGTTATAAAAGATGGTTCTGAATATTTTGGTCCATATACTTCGGTAAGAACTGCACGAGCTTTGTTAGATTTAATTAAAGAATTATTTCAATTGCGAACGTGTAATTATGATTTAAGCAAAAAAAATATTGAGTTTAAAAAGTATAAAGTTTGTTTAGATTATCATATTGGGAATTGTAAAGGTGCTTGCGAAGGGTTGCAAACAGTAGAGAACTACCAACAAGATATTGATGCCATACGAAATATTATAAAAGGTAATTTTAAGCATTCTTTGAAACTATTTAAGGAGTTAATGCTCCAATTTGCAGATAAAATGGAGTTTGAAGAAGCACAAAAAATAAAAGAAAAAATAGATTTATTGGCTAATTATCAGGCAAAATCAACAGTTGTTAACCCGTCAATTACAAATGTAGATGTTTTTTCGTTAATTTCAGACGAGGGTTTTGCCTATGCTAATTTTTTTAAAATTGTGAATGGCTCAATTATTCAATCACATACTACAGAAATAAAAAAACGATTAAATGAAACAGATAAAAAATTATTAGAACTTTTTATTATTGAAATTAGAACTCGATTTAACTCGCAATCTAAAGAAATTTATGTACCATTTAAGGTAGATTTGGGAGAGGAATTAAAAGTAACAGTTCCTAAATTAGGCGATAAAAAGCGCATTGTTGAATTGAGTATTAGAAATGCCAAATATTTTAGACAAGAACGTTTTAAACAAATAAAAATTGTTGATCCAGATAGGCACGTAAATCGTATTATGGCGCAAATGAAAAAAGATTTACGACTTACAAAAGAGCCTCGCCATATTGAGTGTTTTGATAATTCGAATATACAAGGAACAAACCCTGTTGCTGCTTGTGTTGTTTTTAAAAACGGAAAACCAAGTAAAAAAGAATATAGACATTTTAATATAAAAACAGTAGTGGGTCCTGATGATTTTGCATCTATGGAAGAAGTTGTATTTAGGCGCTATAAACGATTAAAAGAAGAAGATCAGCCATTGCCACAATTAATTGTAATTGATGGAGGGAAAGGCCAATTGTCATCTGCAGTTAAAAGTTTAGATATATTAGGACTTCGAAATAAAATTGCAATTATAGGAATTGCAAAACGATTGGAAGAAATTTATTACCCAAATGATTCCATTCCGCTATATTTAGATAAAACATCTGAAAGTTTAAAAGTAATACAGCGACTTAGAGATGAAGCGCATCGGTTTGGAATTACGCACCATAGAAATAAAAGAAGTAAGGCTTTGCTAATTAATGAATTAGAACTAATATCAGGAATTGGTAAACAAACTGTTGTATCTTTAATGAAACATTTTAAATCGGTAAAAAGAATAAAAGCAGCACCATTTGATGAAATTGAAAAAATAATAGGAGCAAATCGCGCTAAAAAAATAAAAGAACACTTTCAAAAATAATAAAATGAGAAAACTCTTAATAGCTATTTTAATGTTATCTATTTCGTTTGTTTATTCACAAAAGAAACAAGAGCAAAAGGACTTAAAAGTAGGTTTAGTGCTAAGTGGTGGAGGAGCAAAAGGATTTGCCCATGTGGCAGTTATAAAAGTTTTGGAAGAAGCAGGAGTGAGAGTTGATTATGTTGGAGGAACAAGTATGGGAGCCATAATTGGAGCACTTTATGCTTCAGGATATAATGGAAATCAATTAGATTCAATTATTAGGTCTATAAATTTTGAAAAAATTTTGTTAGACGATTTACCGCGTAAATCAAAACCATTTTATGAAAAAGAAAGCGGTGAAAAATACGCATTATCTTTACCAATTAAAAATAAAAAAGTAGGAATTCCAAGAGCATTATCAGAAGGGCAGAGTGTACTTAATTTACTAACTAAATTAACTCAGCATGTAAATAATATAAGTGATTTTAACAAATTGCCAATACCATTTTTGTGTATTGCTACAAACTTAGAAACTGGAAAACAGGAGGTTTTAACTAAAGGTTTTTTACCAGAAGCAGTTAAGGCTAGTGGTTCTTTCCCAACATTATTAGCTCCTGTTGAAATAGATGGAAAATTATTAACCGATGGAGGAATAGTTAATAATTTCCCAGTTGATGAAGTTAAGGCAATGGGTGCAGATATTATTATTGGAGTTGATATTCAAAGCGGTTTAGAAACAAAAGAAGAATTAGATTCTGCTGTTAAAATATTAAATCAAATAGTTGGTTTTCAAATACATCAGGCAAATAAATCTAAACATAATAGTGTGGATATTTTAATAAAACCAAAAGTGAAAAATTTTAATGTTGTTTCTTTTGATAAAATACATGAAATTATGTATGCGGGTCAAATGGCAGCAAGAGAAAAAATTGAACAATTGAAAAATATTGCAAGTCTACAAATTAAAAAAGAAGTTAAAAAAATAAATACGAGACATATTCAAAAATTTCATATTCAAAAAATTGAAATTGAAGGAAATAAACATTATACAAGAGCCTATATATTGGGCAAATTAAATATAAGAAAAAAGGATACTACAGATTATCAAAAATTAATAGAAAGTGTAAACAACCTGTCTGCTACAGGTAATTTTGAAAATATTCAATATAGAATAATTAATGAGAAAGAAGGAAGTATTGTAAAATTTAAAGTTAAGGAGAATGCAATATCAACTTTTTTACAACTAGGAATTCACTTTGATGATCTTTACAAAACGGGGATTCTAATAAACACTAAAACAAAGCATATATTTTATAAAAATGACGTTTTATCTACAGATTTTATATTAGGAGATAATTTACGGTACAACATTAATTACTTTATTGATAATGGTTTTTATTGGAGTTTTGGAATAAAAGCAAGGTATAATAATTTTAATGCAAGTGTTAATTTTGATAACACCAATATTTACGACTCAAATGTTGATGTTAATAAGATTAACTTGGAGTATGAAGATTTTACAAATCAAATTTATTTTCAAACAGTATTTAACCGAAAATTTGCTTTAGGTGTTGGTTTTGAGTATAAAAATATAAGAGCTTATACAGAAACAGTTTTTCCTTCAGATAATGGAGGTATTATAAATAATAGGGACAGGCTGTATTTTGATAAATCTAACTATTTGAATATGTTAGCTTATTTAAAAATAGATACGTACGATAAAAAATATTTTCAAAAAAGAGGGTTTTATCTAGATATTGATTTTAAAGGGTATTTAACTTCATCAGATTATAAAAATAATTTCGTGTCTTTTTCTCAATTAAATGGCAAATTAGGTGTTGCTCACACATTTTTTAACAAGCTAACCTTACATTTCATTTCTGAAGCTGGTATTACAATTGGTGAAAATAATAATAGAGTGTTAGATTATAATATAGGTGGATATGGCGAAAATTTTATAAATACATTTATTCCTTTTTATGGTTACGATTTTGCCGAATTAAGTGCAAATTCATTTTTAAAATCTACATTTATATTGAGATATGAATTTTTACCAAAAAATTATTTTTCGGTTACAGCTAATTATGCGAGGGTAGAACGTGATTTATTTAATCAAGGAAAGATTTTTGAAAACACCAAATCAGGATATATGGTTGGTTATGGATTAGATACTTTTTTTGGACCAATGGAAATAAATTATGCTTGGTCACCAGATCATAATACAAAATTTTGGTATTTTAATGTTGGGTTTTGGTTTTAAAAAAAAGCCCTACATTTTTTATGTAGGACTTTTAGATATTGTAAATGCCTTATTTAATTATTTAAGTACTTCACCATTTTTATTGGTGAAATTAAATTTTAAATATTGGTAAGCATCTCTTGGTAAAATTTTAATCCACTTTTTGTATTTTGTAAACCATCTATGTTGAATAGATGGAATTCCTTTCTTTAAGTAAGCCGCAATAAAAGGATGTACGTTTAGTATTATCTTTTTGTGATCTTTTAAAACAATAAGTTTATCAAGTTCAGCTTCAATTTTATCTAATAAAACAATTGGAGCTTCTACTTCTCCTGAACCACTAGGGTTAGGCTCTTGAGTTTTAATAACTAACTCAGGCCTCACTCTTTGCCTTGTAATTTGAACAAGTCCAAACTTACTTGGAGGTAATATTTTATGTTTAGTTCTATCAAATGCCATTTCAGCTTTTAAGTGATCATATAATTTTTGTCTATGTTCAGCTGTGTGCATATCAATAAAGTCAACAACAATAATACCACCCATATCTCTCAATTGTAATTGACGTGCAATTTCTGAAGCAGCAATTAAATTAACTTCAAGCGCTGTGTCAGCTTGTGAAGTCGCCTTATTAGAACGATTTCCGCTATTAACATCAATTACATGAAGTGCTTCAGTATGCTCAATTACCAAATAAGCTCCTTTACTCATTGAAACGGTACGACCAAATGCTGTTTTTATTTGACGTTCAATTCCAAATTTTTCAAAAATAGGAACTTTAGAGTTGTATAAACTTACGATAGACTCTTTTTCAGGAGCTATTTCTCGTAAATATTCTTTAATTTCTAGAAATAATATTTCGTCATTTGTTACAATGCTTGTAAAAGAATCATTAAAAAAATCTCTTAATATTGAAGAAACTCTATTTAACTCACTCAACACTTTTACAGGTGTTTGTTGTGATTTTACTGATCTAATTTTTTTACACATCACTACCCATCGTTCTAGGGAGTTTTGTATGTCTCTATCGAGTTCTGCTACTTTTTTATTTTCTGCAACAGTTCTAATAATTACGCCAAAACCTTTTGGCTTAATACTTTTTACCAATCTTTTTAATCGTTCTTTTTCTTCTAAGTTAGTAATTTTTTGAGAAACTGAAACTCTTTCAGAAAAAGGAACTAAAACCATATATCTCCCTGCAATTGATATTTCAGAGTTCATACGTGGTCCTTTTGTAGAAATTGGTTCTTTTACAATTTGAACTAAAGAAGTTTGACCTGTTTTTAATACGTCAATAATACTTCCATTTTTGTCAATATCCTTTTCTAGTTGAAAATTCTTTAAAGTGTAATCTTTAATTTTACCTGTGCTAACACCTTTTATAAATTTATTTAATGACAGTAATTGTGCTCCTAAATCATGATAATGTAAAAAACCATCTTTTTCATAACCAACATTAACAAATGAAGCATTTAACCCAGATAATACTTTACCTATTCTAGCTAAAAAAATATCTCCTACAGAGAATTTATTTCCATTTGTTTCATTATTTAGTGCTGTTAATCTACCATCTTTTAATAAGGCAAAATCAATATCAGAGGAGTTTGATCTTATAATTAATTCTGTTTTCACTCTGTATTGTTTTATGTCCAAATCACTTCGATTTGAACGATTTATAATTAATTTTTACAGGATTTTATACCCAACAATATTTACAAATTAATGTAAATATTTATTTCAATGAACTTAAAATTTAAAGAATAAGTAAGTTAGCCCTACTTATTCTTTTTATGTCTATTTGCTCTTGCTCTTTTTTTACGTTTGTGAGTAGAGATCTTAGCTCTTTTTCTTTTTTTACCACTTGGCATAATAAAATAATATTTTTATGTTAATAAATAAAATGTGTCTATTTATACACTCACATTGCTTTTGATACTTTCTACAAAAACTTTTGCAGGTTTAAAAGCTGGAATATTGTGAGCAGGAATTTTAATAGTTGTATTTTTTGAAATGTTTCTTCCAGTTTTTTCAGCCCTTGTTTTAATAATAAAACTACCAAATCCTCTTAAATAAACATTGTCACCTTTTTCTAAAGATGTTTTTACTTCTTCCATAAACGCTTCAACAGTTGCTAAAACATCTGCTTTTTCAATTCCAGATTTATCTGAGATACTTGATACGATTTCTGCTTTCGTCATTTTTAATATTGTTAATATGAGTTATTATAAAATTAAGACGGCAAATATAGGATATATAAATCAATTTCAAAAAGTTAATTCACTAAAATTTAATCAATTAAAACTTGTATTATTGTATTTTATAAAAAATGTAATGAATTTTTCTAATCAGCTAATATCGTGGTATTTACAGAATAAGCGAAATTTACCTTGGCGTTCTACCATTAACCCATACAAAATTTGGTTGTCTGAAATTATTTTACAACAAACTAGAGTTGATCAAGGAACGGAATACTATTATAAATTTATTGAAAATTTTCCCACCGTAAATGATCTGGCTTTAGCTTCAGAAGAACAAATATTAAAACTTTGGCAAGGATTAGGATATTATTCAAGAGCAAGGAATTTACATTTTTCAGCTAAATATATAATGAATGAACTTTATGGAGAATTTCCAAAAACCTACAATGAACTAATTAAATTAAAGGGAGTTGGTGATTATACTGCTTCAGCTGTAGCTTCAATTTGTTTTAACAAAGCAACAGCGGTTGTAGATGGTAATGTTTATAGAGTATTAGCTCGTTATTTTGGAATTCACACTCCTACTAATACAACTAAAGGAATTAAAGAGTTTAAACAGCTAGCTCAACAATTATTAGATACTAAAAACTCAGGTACACACAATCAGGCAATTATGGAGTTTGGAGCACTTATGTGCAAACCTAAAAACCCAATTTGTAGCAATTGTCCATTGAATGATAGCTGTGTTGCATTGTCAGAAAAAAGAGTTAATGAGCTTCCTGTAAAAGAAAACAAGATAAAAATAAAAAAGAGATATTTCAATTATATTGTTATTGAGACAGAAGATAACAACACCAAAATTGTAAAACGAGAAAAAGGTATTTGGAAAAATTTGTATGAGTTTCCTTTAATTGAAACAGAAAGCTTAATTGATGAAAAGCAACTTATTGAACAACAAGAATTTAATACATTGTTTAAAACAGGTAATATAACCGTAAAGCTTTTTAATGATAGTGTGGTAATACATAAATTATCTCACCAACATATTTATACTAAATTTTGGATTGTAAAAACTCAAATTTTAACAGATTATACAGTTCATTGGAAAACCGTTAAAAAATATCCAGTTTCAACTTTAATACATAATTTTTTAAACCAATACAAAACCAACTATTTTTTTTAGTACTTTTGATGTGTAAATGAATTAAAATTATGGCAGGTACAGTTAATAAAGTAATCCTTATAGGACATTTAGGAGACGAGGTAAAGATGCATTATTTTGAAGGAGGAAATTCAATTGGACGATTTCCTTTAGCAACAAATGAAACGTATACAAATAAGCAAACAGGAGAAAGAGTAACTACCACAGAATGGCATAATATTGTGGTTAGAAATAAGCTAGCCGAAATTTGCGAAAAATATTTAAATAAAGGTGATAAAATATATTGTGAAGGTAGAATAAAAACAAGACAATGGGAAGGAGATGATGGAGCGAAAAGATATACCACAGAAATTCATGTAATTGACATGACATTTCTAACCACCAAAAGTGAATTAAACACGCCTCAAAAAAACACAATTGACAAGCCAACTGTACAAGAACAGTCTACAGATAACCATGATGATTTACCATTCTAAGTTTAATTAAATTAAAATTAATTTGGATCCTGAACCCTCGATTTTACTCATTTTATTACCAGAAACTATAAGTTACTGGTTACCCATAAGTAGTGTAATTTTTTTACTGTTACTATTACTCTCTGCTTTAATTTCTGGTGCTGAAGTCGCCTTTTTTTCACTCTCTAAAACTGATTTAGACAAGGCTTCTGAATCAAAATCAATAAGCCAAAAAACAGTAGTGTCGCTGCTTAAAAACCCTCAAAAACTACTAGCAACTATTTTAATATCAAACAATTTTATAAATATTTTAATTGTTTTAATTTTTGCTTATATAGGAGAGTTTATTTTTAAAAATATAGCTTCAATTATTTTCAAATTTATTTTAGAGGTAGTTTTAGTAACATTTTTAATTTTATTATTTGGTGAAGTATTGCCTAAAATTTATGCGACAAGAAATTCGTTGAAATTTGCTTCATTTATGGCTTTTCCACTTAAAATATTAAATTCAATACTTTCAATAGTTAGTTTACCAATGATGCGTTTAACAAATGTTATTGAAAGAAAACTTGGAAAAAAGAAATCTAACTTATCAGTTGAAAAGTTATCTCAAGCATTAGAGTTAACCTCAAATGAAGCAACAACAAAAGATGAACAAAAAATATTAGAAGGAATCGTAAATTTTGGCAATACTGAAACAAGTCAAATTATGACACCTAGAATAGATATTTTTGCACTTTCTAGCTCAGAGCCATACAAAGATGTTTTAGACAAAATAGTAGATAATGGTTATTCTAGAAACCCCGTTTTTAACGAAAACATAGATGATATTATAGGCGTTTTATATGCAAAAGATTTATTACCATATTTAAATGTGAAAAATTTTAATTGGCTAAAACTACTTAGAGAACCGTATTTTGTGCCTGAGAATAAAAAACTTGATGATTTATTAAAAGAATTTCAGGAAATAAAAAGTCATTTAGCAATTGTTGTTGATGAATATGGAGGAACAAGTGGAATAATAACTTTAGAAGATGTAATTGAAGAAATTGTAGGTGATATAAGTGATGAGTTTGATGATGACGATGCTACATATTCAAAGTTGGATAAAAACAACTATTTATTTGAAGGAAAAACTAATTTAAAAGATTTTTACAAAATATTAGAAATTGAAAATACAGATTTTTTTGATGAAAATAAAGGAGAATCAGAAACTTTAGCGGGTTTAATTTTAGAAGTTCATGGAAAATTTCCTAAAAAAAATGAAATAATAAAAATTGGTAATTATTCGTTTAAGGTTGAATCTATGGATAAGAAGCGAATAAAACAAGTAAAGGTTACAATTCATAGAACTAATTAAAATAGTAGAATGAAGAAAATTTATGCACTCTTAATTATTGCCTTTTTTATATTTTCTTGTGGAGAGGAAGTATTACCAAAACCAAAACCATATTTAAAACTACAATACCATAAACCAACATATAAAAAAATTAAATCAAACTGTCCATATAGTTTTGAAATTTCCAATTTAGCCACAATAAAATTTAAAAAGAATTGTTGGGCAAGTATTGAATACCCAAAACTTAAAGCTACTATATATATTACATATAGAGCTGTTGAAAATAATTTAGAAGAAATTTTAAAAGAGGTTGAGAAACTAACATTTGAACACACTATAAAAGCAGACGTAATTAATTCAGTTCCATACGAAAATTTTGACAAAAAAGTTTTTGGAGAATTGTATAATATTGAAGGTAATGTTGCTACAAATATTCAATTTAGAGCTACAGATAGTGTAAAGCATGTGCTTTCAGGAGCTTTGTATTTTTATGTAAAACCTAATTATGATTCAATAATACCAGCTGTTAAATATATTCAAAAAGATATGGTGCATTTAGTTGAAACTTTAGAATGGAAATAAATGTTAAAAAACAATTTTAAATACTCAAAAACAATTAGAAATTGGTTACTAGTAGGGTTAATTATGCTAATTGGCCAGGTTATTTTGGGCGGAATTACTCGTTTAACAGGGTCGGGGCTTTCTATTACACGTTGGGATATAATTACGGGAGTTATACCTCCATTAACTCCTGAGCAATGGCTAAATGCATTTGATTTGTATAAACAAACACCTCAGTTTCATAAATTAAACTCAACATTTACAATTCATGAGTTCAAATTTATTTATTTTTGGGAGTACTTTCACAGACTTTGGGTTAGGTCACTCGGATTTATATTTTTAATTCCTTTTATTTTCTTTGTTGTTAAAAAGCAACTCGATTTTTATTTAATAAAGCGTTTAGGACTGGTTATTTTTCTTACAATATTAACTGCTTCGGCTGGTTGGATTATGGTACAAAGTGGTTTGGTAAACAGGCCTTGGGTAAATGCATATAAATTAACTGTTCATTTTATTTTAGCGGTGTTAGTAATTACAGCAATGGTTAAAACAGTGGCAGATGTATACAGGTTTAAAAGCCTTAAAATTATAGTTGCTAATAAAGTTGTTTTAATTACAATAGGTATTACTTTTATTCAACTAATTTTTGCAGGATTGATGTCTGGGATGAAGGCAGGGTTGTATTACCCCTCTTGGCCTGATATGAATGGAGAGTTTATTCCAAGTGTTTTGTTGAGTTCTTCAAATTGGAATTGGAATAATTTTATTAATTACGACACTTATTTGTTTGCTCCAGCATTTATTCAGTTTACGCATAGAATGCTAGCTTATATTTTAGTTTTTTCAACTATTTATATGTATTTCAAATTAAAAGATAAAATTGAAATAACTTCAAAAAAATGGCTTAAATTCACTTTTGTTTTAGTGGTGGTTCAAGTAATATTAGGAATTTTTACAGTATTAAATGTTCATGGAAAAATCCCTCTCTTTCTAGGTGTAGCTCATCAATTGGTGGGGTTATTGTATTTTATGAGTTTATTATTTTTATACTATTCACTAAGAAAGAATAGAGCATAAAAAAACCCCAATTTATCAATTGGAGTTTTTATTTAGACCTATATAAAATTGTCTTAGTGTTTTACGGCATCTTTTACAGCTTCAGCACCTTCTTTAACACTTTTTGCAGCGTCTTCAGCAGTAGCTTTTAAACTATCAACAGCTTTTTCAACACTTTCTTTCATGTCTTCAGCTCCTTCTTTAGTTGCATCAACAGCATCTTTTACAGTTTCTTTTGCAGCTTCAACTTCTGTTTTTACAGCGTCTTTAACATCTTCTTTCTTAGTTTCTTTACAAGAAATAGCAATAACACTTACCAATGCAATTGCAATTAAAAATTTGATTTGTTTCATTTTAGATTGATTTTGATTAAAATTTGATGATACAAAGAAACAATAATTTTAGCGTAGAAATAATGAAATTATTTATTTTTTTTAATAACTTCTTTAATTTCAGTTGTTTTTGTAACTGAATAAAGGTCTCCACCACCAATTCCACTTATTTTATTCGTAATATCTTGCTCGCTTAATTTATTGGAATCATAGGTAAATATTCCTTTTTTTGCTTCAAAATTTACTTTTGAATAGGTAACGCCGTCAACTTTTGATAATTTTGATTGTATGGTTCTAGCACAACCAATTTCACATGTCATACCTTCAATGTCAACTTCAATACTTTTGTAATTTGCAGCAACTTCGGTTTTTTTAACTTCGGTCTTTTTAGCCGTAGTTTCTTTTTTGTTTTCGCTGCAAGAAATAAAAAGGAATGTTAGTATTAGAATGGGAATTATTTTTTTCATAATTAAAAATTAAGTAAATAGTTTTGCGAATTTATAAATTTATACTTTAAATCCGAATTTTTATCCGATTTTTGCATTTTGCTTCAAAAATGGACGATAAAAAATTAAGGTGGATTTATTTATTTTCCCTTTCAATTATCTGGGGGAGTTCTTTTATTTTAATGAAAAAAGCTTTGATTGGTTTAACTCCAATTCAAGTAGGAGTATTTAGAATTTTATTTACGGCCATTTTTTTATTGCTTATTGGGTTTAAGAGTTTTTCAAGAATAAAAAAAAAGCATTGGTATTATTTATCGTTAAATGCTTTATTAGGTAGCTTTTTTCCCGTCTTTTTATTCGCGTATGCTATTGAAAAAATTGACAGTTCAATTACTGCCGTTTTGAATTCATTAACGCCTTTAAATACCTTAATTTTAGGAGTTTTGTTTTTTGGATTTAACTTTGGAAAAAATCAAGTTATCGGTATTTTTATTGGGTTAGTAGGAACATTGATGTTAATTCTCAAAAGTGCTGAACTTCATCCAAATCAAGATTATTTTTATGCTATATTTATACTCATTGCATCCATTGGTTACGCATTAAATGTAAACATTTTAAAAAAATATTTGTATGATTTAGATGCTGTAAGTATTGCTGTAGGGAATTTTGTATTATTAATAATTCCTGCTATAGCGGTACTATTGTTTACTGGATTTTTTGAAACATTCGAATTTACAGAAACTAGTACAACCTCATTATTTTATATGTTGATTTTAGCAGTTTTTGGAACTGCATTAGCCAAAATTATGTTTAATAAATTGGTTCAAATTTCTTCCCCTGTGTTTTCTTCATCTGTAACGTATTTAATTCCAATTGTTGCAATAACTTGGGGTGTTTTAGATGGAGAAAAAATCTTGTTTTTACAATTTATTTCAGGGTTTATTATTCTTATAGGAGTTTATTTAGTTAATAAATCTAAATAAAAAACGCCTCATACAAATTGAGGCGTTTTAAAAGTATTCTTTTATATTATTTATTCAAAATCGCTGTTAGCAACATCTTTGTTAATTAATATTTCTTTAACAATAAATTCAAACTGTTGAGGTCCCATTGTCATTTTAATTAAATGAGGAAATTTAATACCATCAACGTCTTTATAATCTGAGAAATCAAAAGTTTGGTACATTGTTTTTTCACCAATTTTAATTTTAGTTGCTTGTTTTATTTTTAACCCTGAAGCTACATCGTAATAAATAGAAATATCATCACCTACTTTTAATACATAAGTATCATTTCCGTCTATTGGTTCAATTTTTTCTAATGAAACTTTCTCATCTATAGCGTAACCAGTTTCTGGAAATGGTACAGTATTGGATTTTACTTTTTCTAATTCTTTACCTGCTAAATCCATTCTACGCCCTTGTTGTTCTGAATAGCCTTTTTCTCCATCAAACTTCATTTTAGACATAATCATACCCATACCAGACATAATAACTGATTGCTTATTTGGAACCATTGATTTTGATTCTAATAGCAAGGTCATACCTTGCATACTTGCTTCAGAGGTATTAAATACCGTTTTTATTGTATTTACTTTCTCTTGCCCTCCAATAGCTTCAAAATAACTATCAATTACAGTTTGTTTTGTAACACCAGCAGGAATTGGCTTTGTCATCTCAGGTTTTGAAGTAGGGTTTGCTTCCTTGTCAAAATATTTAATAGGGTAAGGTAATTTTTCAAGGTTTGGTAATACATCTAAAGCTTTACCAACAATAATTATTCGAGCATTATCTGCACTAAAATATTTTTGTGCAACACGTTGTATATCTTCAACGGTTACAGCATTAATTTTAGTTAAATACAATTCATAAAAATCTTCTGGTAAATTATTTATTTTAATATTTAGAGCATAACTAGCTACTGTTTCAGGTTTTTCAACATTTCTAACAAAACTACCAATGTAAGCGGCCTTAGCATTTTTTAATTCTTCTTCAGAAACAAGACTGTCTCTAAATTTTTTAATTTCTTTTATAAACTCAACAGCTGAACTATCAGTTACCATATTACGTACTTGAGCAGAAGCCTTAAATACAGTAGCTGTTTTTTCGTTACTCCTTATGTTTGAATAGGCACCATAAGTATAACCCTTATCTTCTCGTAAATTTAAGAAGAGTCTGCCTTCTCCACCTCCACCTAAAATTTTGTTTGCAAGTTTTACAGCAAAAAAATCAGGATTACTCATTTTTAAATTTGCAGTGTTTAAAACAGCTATATTAGATTGTACAGCATTGGGCATATTAATAAAATCAATTTCTGTTTTAGCAACATTTTTTACCGTTGGAATTGTGTAAGATGGCAATTCACCTTTTTCCCAATTGTTAAAGTGTTTTTTAATTAATTTCTTTACCTCTTTAAAATTAACATCACCAACAATTACTAAATATGCATTGTTGGGTTTAAAATAAGTAGTGTAGAAATTTTGAACATCTGCTAATTTTATATTTTGAACAGTTTTTTTTGATGTAAATTCACCGTAAGGATGATTTTTACCATAAGCTAATGCACTTTGCACTCTGTTGGCAATGTTGGCTACACTTTTTTCACCAGATTTAATTCCGTCAAGCAAAAGGTTCACTTCTTTATCAAACTCCTCTTGTGTAAAAACCGGATTTTGGGCTGCATCTGCCATTAATTCTAAAACTCTTGGAAAATATTTAGATAAAGATCGCATATAAGCACCTTGACTTGAAAATGAGATATTTGCACCTAAGTAATCAACCTCTTCATTAAAATCATCTTTACGAATATTTTTTGTTCCAGACCCCATTAAGCTACCTGTTAAGCTTGATACGCCAGCCTTATCACCTTCAAAAATTAAATTATTGTCAATAGTTAAAGTTGCTGATACACGAGGCAATACATGGTTTTCAACTACTAAAACTTTTAGCCCATTTTTTAATTCAAAGGTTTTAGGCTGTCCAATATTAATTTTAGGAGATGGTCCTGGTTTTGGTTGTATTGATCGGTCTATTTGAGCCGACATTGAAAATGTCAATAAAAATAGTGTTATGATAGATAAAATTTTTGTTTTCATACGTTGCATAGGTTTTATTCTTTAGCAGTTTTAGGTAAATAATCTAGTACTAATCGTTGATTAGGATTTAAATACTTTTTAGCAATTTTTCTTATTTCTTCTTTGGTAATAGAATTGTAAATTTCAATTTCAGTATTAATTAAATTCACATTATCATAAAGCATATAATATTTTGCCAGTGAATTTGCAATACCCTCAATACTTGAGTTTGAGTTTACAAATTTATTTTCAAATTTATTTCTTAATTTTTGAAGTTCTTTGTCTGAAATTAATTCTGTTTGAAGTTTTACAATTTCTTCATCCATCTCATTTACTAAATCATCAAGTGTATTTTCCCCTAAAGGAAGTGCCAATACAACATAGGCTCCATAATCTTCTAAAGAGTAGTTAAATGCAGCAATTTGCATTGCTTTTTTCTCATCGTCAACTAATTTTTTATACAATCGTGAACTTTTACCTCCGCTTAAGATTGTCGAAATCATATCTAACACTCGAGAATCTCTCGTAGTCATAGCAGGTGTTCTATACACTGTAAAAACAGCAGGTATTTGAATATTAGAATCTTCAAATGTTACATTAAGTTCTTCAGTAATAGGGTCTTCTTTTATTACAGTACGTGTTATTTCTTTTCCTCTAGGAATACTTTCAAAATAGTCTTTAATTAATTTTTTTGTAGAAGCTTTTTCAAAATCTCCTGCAACTACTAATACAGCATTATTAGGGGTGTAGAATTTTTTGTTAAAAGCTCTAAATTCTTCTAAAGTAGAGGCATCTAAATCATCCATAGACCCAATTGTTGTCCAGCGATAAGGGTGTTTTTTAAATAGATTTTTAAAAACTTGAGGCGTCCATTGTCCGTATGGAGAATTATCATAACGCATTCTCTTTTCTTCTTTTACAACTTCATTTTGAGTATCTACACCTATTTGGTTTATAATAGGATGTAACATTCTTTCAGATTCCATCCATAAACCAAGTTTTAAATTGTTTGAAGGAAAAACTTCATAATAATAAGTTCTATCTTGAGTTGTATTGGCATTGTTTGTTCCTCCATTAGAAGATACTATTTTAAACCAATCACCTCTTTTAATATTTTCAGTGCCTTCAAATAATAGATGTTCAAAAAAGTGAGCAAAACCTGTTCTTTCAGGGTTTTCATCTTTTGCACCTACATGGTACATAACAGAAGTGGTTACTACGGGAGCAGAATTATCTTGATATAAAATTACATGCAAACCGTTGCTTAAGTCATACTCTTCAAAGTCTACCTTTTGAGCAAATGTATTAATGCTTAAAAGTAGCCCTAAAAGGCTTAAGAAATAAATTTTTCTCATAGTTGTTTATAGGTTTTAAATTAATTAATATTGCGTATAAGACGCTATTTTTGAATAGATGTTACAATTTTTACAGAAGAAATGTTTTTTAAATAAAAAAACCATTCTGAAGTACTAATACTAGAGATAAAGATATTGTTTTTTTAACATCTACTTTAAAAAACATTAAGAATTAACAAAAACTTAAGATAGTTAGCAATCCTTAATAAAAGGATGGATTTTTTTTGGGTTTGATTTGTTTTGTTGAAATCAAGAAAAAATTATATATTTGCACCCGCCTTAATTAAAAGGTAAAGAATTATTAATAAAGCGAATAAAACTATACGTATGTATGCAATTGTAGAGATAGCAGGGCAGCAGTTTAAAGTAGCAAAAGACCAAAAGGTTTATGTACAACGCTTACAAAAAGAAGAAGGAACTACAGTTTCTTTCAATAAAGTTCTTCTTTTAGACAGTAAAGGTACAGTAACAGTTGGCGCCCCAGCTATAAAAGGAGCCGAAGTAACGGCTAAAATTTTAGGTCACTTAAAAGGTGATAAAGTAATCGTTTTTAAAAAGAAACGTAGAAAAGGATATAGGAAAAAGAATGGTCATCGCCAAGCTTTAACTGAAATTCAAATTGAAAGTATTATTGCTAGTGGAGCAAATAAAAAAGAAGTTGCTAAAAAAGCACCTGTACAAAAAGAAGAACCAACAAAAGAATCTAAAGAAACAATTTCAGAGGATTTAAGTTCAAAAACGGTTACTGAATTAAAAGCATTAGCTAAAGAAAAAGGTATTACAGGATACACTTCTTTAAAGAAAGCTGAATTAATTGAGGCATTAACTAAATAAAAATTTCAATTTTAAAACCATAATATCATGGCACATAAAAAAGGAGTAGGTAGTTCGAAGAATGGTAGAGAATCAGAATCGAAACGACTAGGAGTAAAAATATTTGGTGGTCAAGCTGCAATAGCAGGTAATATTATTATCCGTCAAAGAGGAACTCAGCACCACCCTGGTGATAACGTATATATGGGAAAAGATCACACATTGCATGCGAAAGTTGATGGTGTGGTGAAATTCCAAAAAAAGAAAGATAATAGATCATATGTTTCTATTGAGCCTTTTGAAGCTTAAGAAACAAATTTTTATAAATTTAAAACTCCCAAACTTGTTAAGTTTGGGAGTTTTTTTATAGGCTTATTTTGTACCTTTGTGTTTTTATGTACTTTTTATATAACATACTTATTTTTATTGCCCGCTTGTTTCTACAAATTATAGCACTTTTCAATAAAAAAGTGAAGTTGTTTGTTGATGGTCGGAAAATAACTTTTTCTAAACTAAAAAAAGTTATTTCTAAAAATGATGAAGTAATTTGGTTTCATTGTGCATCATTGGGCGAGTTTGAGCAAGGAAGGCCAATAATTGAAAAATTAAGAGAGGAAAACCCAACTCACAAATTAGTTTTAACCTTTTTTTCACCTTCTGGATATGAAGTTAGAAAAAATTATAAAGAGGCCGATGTAGTTTGTTACTTGCCATTAGATACAAAATTAAATGCAAAAAAATTCTTAGATATTGTACATCCAAAATTAGCCGTATTTGTAAAATATGAATTTTGGCCAAATATATTGAGGGAATTAAAAAAAAGAAATATAAAAACAATATTAGTTTCAGGAATTTTTAGAAAAAATCAACCTTTTTTTAAATGGTATGGCAACTGGATGCGAAAAACTTTACAGGCATTTAATCATTTTTTTGTACAAGATGAAAATTCAGAAACATTATTAAAAAGTATTGGTTTTTCAAATGTTACAGTAAGTGGTGATACACGTTTTGATAGGGTTTTTGAAATAACACAACAAAATAATCAACTTCAATTTATTGAAGAATTTAAAAACAACACCTATACTTTGGTTGCTGGAAGTACTTGGGAAGATGATGAAAAAATATTAGTTGAATATATCAACAATTTAGCTTCAGAAAATGAAAAATTTATAATAGCACCACACAATATTAACGCCAAAAATATAGAAGAATTAAAAGCATCCATTTCAAAAAAAGTAATTCTATTTTCTGACAAAAAGGATAAAAAACTTCAAAATTTTCAGGTTTTTATAATTGATACGGTAGGGATACTTACTAAAATATACAGTTATGCTAATATAGCTTACGTAGGAGGAGGTTTTACAAATACAGGTGTGCATAATGTTTTAGAACCTGCAACATTTGGAGTTCCAATACTAATAGGCCCCAATTATAATAAATTTTTAGAGGTGATTGACTTGGTAAATAAAAAGGCATGTTTTTCAGTTAATAATTCTAAAAAATTATACGTACTTTTAAAAAAGTTTTTTCAAGAAGAACAAAAAAGGAAAAAAGCAGGTAAACAAGCCTTAAATTATGTAGTTGAAAGAACAGGAGCTACAACTAAAATTTTATATTATTTAAAAAAATGAGAGAAAAGCTAAAAAACTATTATTCGTTTGTTTTTGAAGATGAACTAATTGATGAAATAGTGCAAGTAGGAACGTATAAAAAACTCAGGGAAAATGAACTGCTAGTTGATTTAGGAGATAAAATGACAGGTGTACCTTTATTATTAGAAGGAGCTATTAAAATAGTAAGAGAAGATAAAAATGGGGAAGAAATTTTATTGTATTTTTTAGAACGAGGGGATACGTGTGCAAGCTCATTTGCAAGTGCAATATCAAATGGAAAATGTGGTATTAGGGCTATTGCAGAAAAAGAATCAGAACTTATTTTTCTTCCAAAAGAGAAGCTAGATGAATGGTTGGTAAAATATAAATCTTGGAGAAATTTTGTTATTGATAGTTATAATATTCGACTCAATGAAATGATGGAAACTATAGATACCCTGGCATTTATGAGAATGGATGAGCGGTTGTATAAATATTTAACAGACAAGGCTCAAATAATGAGGGACACATCTTTGCATACCACACATCAAGATATTGCGTACGATTTACATACATCTAGGGTTGTGATTTCAAGACTGTTAAAACAACTAGAAAACGAAGGAAAAATAAAATTACACCGAAATAAAATAGAAATATTAGAGTTTTAAAATTTCTAATATTTGTTATAAGCAATTTATTTTATGATATTTGGAGAAACTAACTAACTTAATTATGGAATTTATTACCCAACCTTGGGCTTGGTATGTTGCAGGTCCCGTTATTTCAATCGTCATGTTTTTACTATTTTATTTTGGTAAACGTTTTGGCGTATCTTCAAATTTAGAAACTTTATGCTCTATTGGTGGAGCAGGGAAATTTATTGATTATTTTAAAATTGATTGGAAACAAAACTCATGGAATTTAATATTTATTGCCGGTTCTATTGCAGGAGGGTTTATAGCATCTCAATGGTTGTCAACTAGTGATGTTGTAGCGTTAAATCCGCAAACTGTTAAAGATTTGGCGGCTATAGGTATTGCCAATGCAGGGAGTTCTTATTTGCCTGACGAAATTTTTAGTATAGATACAATGCTTACAATTAAAGGGTTTTTTACACTTATAATTGCAGGTGTTATGGTTGGCTTTGGTGCACGTTGGGCCGGAGGTTGTACTTCAGGGCATGCGATAGTTGGCTTGAGTAATTTAGAACTTCCTTCATTAATATCTGTCATTGGATTTTTTATAGGAGGATTAACAATGACTTGGTTTATTTTACCATTAATATTTTAGAAAGATGAAGTATATAAAATTTTTTTTAGTAGGAATTCTTTTCGGAATAGTAATGACCAAAGCAGAAATAATTTCATGGTATCGAATTTATGAAATGTTTAAATTTCAATCTTTTCATATGTACGGAATTATTGGTTCTGCAATTGTTTTGGGTATGATAAGTATGTTTCTTTTTCGAAAAAAAATGGTAAAAACATTTGAAGGAAATGATGTTTATGTAGCACCAAAAAAAAGTGGATTATATCGAAATCTTTTAGGAGGTATTTTATTTGGTTTGGGTTGGGCATTAGCAGGCGCTTGTCCAGGGCCAATGTTTGTATTGATAGGTAAGGGAGTTGTGTCAATTTTAGTTGTAATTTTTGGAGCAACTTTAGGTGCATTTCTATATGGATTATTTAAAGAAAAACTACCTCATTAACAAGGTTTCTGTCTATGAAACTAAAAGAAATTATTACGGCCAATTTTTCAACTATTTTTGAAGAAAAATTACTGCAAGAAATTGGCAATAATGGGATTTTAAAAAAAGCAGAATCAGAAAAAATAATTTTAGAGATAAGAAGAAAAATTGACTTCATTCCTTTAATTGTTTCAGGTGTAGTTAAGGTAATGCATAGAGATGGGAAAGGAAATGGAATTTTTTTACATTTTTTAGCGAAGAATCAACTCAGTGCAATTGCTATTACTTATGCTTTAGAAAATAAAATAAGTGAAATAAGATTAGAAGCGCAAAGTGATATTGTATATATAGCTATACCCGCAAAAGTTGTAAATTCATGGTTTTTAAAATATAACTCTTGGAGATCTTTTTATTTTCAATTAAATCAGCAACAGACATCTTATCTAATTGAAAAAATTGACGACATTGCTTTTACATGTTTGGAAAATAGATTATTAAAGTATTTGCAATACACAAGTTTAATAAAAAATAACACAACAATAAACATAAAACATTTTGATATTGCTCGTGATTTGAAAGTATCTAGAGAAACAGTCTCAAGAGCCTTAAAAAAATTAGAACAAGAGAAGGTTATAACTTTAGGTAGAAATAAAATATACATTGTACAAAATAAAATTAACCCAACAATTAAGTAATTTTACAAAAGGAGAAGTATTTTCAATATTTTTGTATCGGAGTTTTTAATTTTGAGTGTTAAGTTATGAGTGAAAGTATTATTAAAGAAAAAAGTTTTCAATTTTCATTAAAAACAACTAAGCTTTATAAGAAATTATTAAGCGAAAATGAATATATTTTATCCAATCAATTATTGAGAAGTGGAACTTCAATTGGAGCTAATATTGAAGAACTTATTGGAATGTTAACCGCAATTGTCAAAACATCTCAGAAAAATCTAACTAAGCACTAAAAATACAACACTAAAAACTTTAAAATTGTGAAACAATTTTCTCATATAAATAAAAATAACCACCCCAAAATGGTAAATGTTGGTGATAAAAAAATTACCAAACGTAAAGCAATTGCAAAAGCAACCATGTTTTTGGGTGCTGAAATTATTGCTCATTTTGAAAACAAGGAATTAACCACCAAAAAAGGCCCTGTTTTTCAAACCGCTATTATTGCAGGTATACAAGCTGTTAAAAAAACTTCTGAGTTAATTCCAATGTGTCACCCCTTATTAATTAACGGCGTTGATATTGATATTGAAATTATAGACAACAAACATATAGAAATTTTATGCACTGTTGCAATTGAAGGGAAAACGGGTGTTGAAATGGAAGCGCTTACAGGCGCAAGTATTGCAGCATTAACCGTATATGACATGTGTAAATCAATTTCTCAAAAAATGGTCATTAAAGAAGTGAAATTGGTTGAAAAATCAGGAGGTAAAAGTGATATTAAAAATGGGTAAACATCAAAAACATACCAAATTAATACTAAGAGATAACGATAATTTTGGACCAAATGAAATAGCTTTTGTTGGTACAAAATGTGGTATTATTTCAAATTTAGCACATCAAGTTTCTAAAAATTTATTGAACTATAAGTTAGCTTATTTTGATGCTTCTCATTCTAAAGATATTCAATTAAATAATTTAGAAACGTTTACATTTCATTCAAAAGGAACGGCTGCTATTTCAACAAATTTTGAAGTCAATAAATTCAATCAACGTATTCAATTCTCACAATTTGATGTTGTTTTTATTAATGGAAACCATTACCAAGGAGCCAAGCAAATTTTAATTTTAGATAAAGATAAAGAGGCTTCGGTTTTAAAAAGATTAGACCAATTAAATAATATTCAGTTTGTTATTAAATTAACCGATGATGTTGCGTTTTTCGACTTTCTAGAAGAGAAGCATCCTCAAATTAAAAACTTACATTGTTATAATATCAATGAAATTGATAAAATTTCAAAGCACATAGAAAATTTAATAAAAGAAAAAATTGCGCCAATTCAAGGGTTGGTTTTGGCTGGAGGGAAAAGTACCCGAATGGGAACGGATAAAGGAATGTTAAATTTCTACGGTAAAAATCAGCGAGATGTAGCCATTGATTTGCTAGAGAAAAACAACTTGAAAACATTTTTATCTGTTAGAGAAGAACAACAAATTGGTATTGAGAATAAAATTACCGATAAGTTTGTAGGTTTAGGTCCATTTGGAGCTATTTGTTCATCTTTTCAAGAAAACCCGAATGTTGCTTGGCTGGTAATTGCAACCGATTTACCATTTGTAAATGATGCTGTAATTCAATTGTTATTAAAACATAGAAATCCTTCAAAAGCTGCCACTACAATTAAAGGAAAAAACAAACAATTTCCAGAGCCTTTAATTACCATTTGGGAACCAAAAAGTTATACATTATTGTTGAATTATTTAGCACAAGGTTATTCTTGCCCAAGAAAAGTATTGATAAATTCTGATGTTGAAATTGTGGAGGTTGACGATGATTTTATTAGAAATATAAATACTCCTGAAGAATTTAAAGCAGCCCACAAAGAAATAAATGAGTAAAACAATTCATGTATTAAATGATGATAGCACTGCTCAAATTTTAGAAAAATCTGGAATTAAAGGTGATGTTGTTGTTTGGCGAGAATTATTATGTGATGGTTCTTTACATAAAGAAGTTGGGAGCGATGAGTTTTGGACTAAAAGATATACTTATTTTAAAAATGAGTTTGCTGTAGAACGATTAGAATATTACGATAAAACCATTAAAGAAATTATACAATTAGAAGATGTGTCAGATTATGATAACGTAGTTTTATGGTTTGAATATGATTTGTTTTGCCAAGTTAATTTGTTGGCTTTGTGTACTTATTTATTAGATAATTATGTAAAAAAAACAAATTATTATTTAATTTGTACAGAAAAAGAGAAAGACAAAGTACAATTGCAGTCTTTGCCAAATTATTCTCCAGAAGAGCTTACAATTTTATATAATCATAAAATTTCATTAAGTAAAACTAATTTAGAATTTGCCAAAGAAAGTTGGGAGTTATACGTTGAAAATAATAAAGAAAAATTAAAGAGCTTTGATTTCAACCAAAGTTCAAAATTTAAGTATTTACAATTAGCTATCAATCAACATTTATTGCGATTTCCAAGCGAAAACGGTTTAAATCAAATTGAAAATAAAATTTTAGAAATTATAAATTCTAGTTCACTTTCAACAAAAGAAATTGTTAGTAATTTATTACTTTGGCAACAAAAAGAAACTGTTTATGGCTTTGGAGATATTCAGTATTTTCAGTATCTTAAAAAGTTAGATAAGTACTATACAATAAAAGAAGAGAAATACTATTTAAATGAAATGGGTTACGCTAAAATAAATAGATAATGGACTTCAATAAAGAGGAATATTTTAAACGCCAAACCACATTGTCTGAAATAGGTAAAGAAGGGCAAGAACTTTTGCAAAAAGCCAAAGTATTAATAATTGGTTGTGGAGGCTTAGGAAATCCAGTTGCAATTTATTTAGCAACTAGTGGGGTTGGAGAATTACATTTAGTTGATTTTGATACTGTTTCAATTTCAAATTTACATCGTCAGGTTTTTTATAAAATCGAAAATGTTGGTAAACCAAAAGTTGAAATTCTGGCAAATGAAATAAAAACGAGAACTCCTTTTACGAAAGTTACGCATACAAACAAGGCTATTGATAAAGATTCAATTTTAGATTTAATTTTAAAATACGATATTGTAGTTGATGGAACAGATAGTTTACCAATAAAATATTTGATAAACGATGCTTGTGTTTTAGCTAAAAAACCTTTAGTGTACGGTTCATTGTACAAATTTGATGGTTATGTTGCTACGTTTAATGTGTTAGGTGAAGACGAAGAATATACATGTAATTTACGAGATGCCTTTCCTAAAATAGCAACAGATATTCCAAATTGTGAAGAAGCAGGAACTCTAAATCCAATTGTAGGTTTAATTGCCTTGTTTCAAACAAATGAAGTGATTAAATTAATTACAAAAAAAGGGAAACTATTAACCAATCAATTGTTAATTTACAATACGCTTAATAACTCTCAATTTAAAATAAAACTAAAGAGAAACAAGCAGCTAAATATTGAAGAAATTTTTAAAAACTCAACATATTTAGACTCTAAATGTACTTTTCAAGATAGTACATTGTTAATTACTGCTTCAGAATTAAAAAAACTATTTCAAATTCAGCCATTGAAATAGTTAGTATATTAAATAATTTTGATGAAACAATTCCTTTCAATGTTCATCAACAAATTCCATATAAAACTTTCGATATAGAAAATTTTAAACCCAATTTTAAAAAGAAGTATGTAATAATTTGTGCAAAAGGAATTACAAGTTATGCAGTTACTTTAAAAATAAAGGAAAAATATCCATCACTCTCGGTTTTAAGTCTGTCTGGAGGTATAACAAAATATTAAATGCACAATCCATCTAAATTTTATACAACTCAAAAAGTTTTTTTTGAGCAAGAATTAAAAACCATAAAAAAGAAATTAGCAGTTTCTAGTTTATTGCGTCTCTTTATTTTTTTAAGTGCTGTTTTTGGCATTTATTTCTTTTTTGGAACTATTAAAATTGTAATTTTAATTATTGTTTTATGGATTATTTTGTTTGCCTATTTAATAAATAGGCATACCAATTTACAATACAAAAACAATCTTAACAAAGCACTTCTTGAAATAAACAACACAGAAATAAAAGTTTTAAAAAGAGACTATTTTTCATTACAAAGTGGAGCTAAATTTATGGATTCAACACATCCTTTTAGTTATGATATTGATTTGTTTGGGAAAGGGTCTTTTTTTCAATATTGCAACAGAACAGTTACAAATGAAGGAGAACAAGAGTTTGTTAAAAGATTAACTAATAATGATATTTCAAGTATTGTTGAAAGACAAAATGCCATTAAAGAATTAAGTCAAAAACCGAAATGGAGGCAGCAATTTTCTGCACTTGCCAGCTTGGTAAAAGTTGAACATCCAGCGAAAGAAATTATAAATTGGATGCATAATTATAAATCGGTTTTTCCAAAAGTTATCGCTTTTTTACCAACAATATTTTCAGTTGTTTCAATGGTGTTAATTGCCCTTGTTGGTATGCAAATTATTGCAGAACAAATTTTGCTACTTTGGTTTTTTATTGGTTTAGGAATTTCTGGAGCTTATCACAAGAGAGTAAATGAATTATACAGTGATGCCAGCAATGCAAAAGACACTTTTAAGCAGTATCATAAATTATTGAACGAAATTGAAACAGCTTCTTTTTCTTCACAAATTTTAAAAGAGAAACAGGAAGAGATTCAAACCGAATTGGAAAAAGCATCTACCATATTTGCTAAATTTTCTAAAGTTCTAAATGCGTTTGATCAGCGAAATAATTTAATTGTAGCTGTTTTTGGAAATGCTTTTTTATTACGTGATTTGCAACAAGTTTACAACGTTGAAAAATGGATACATATTTATAGAGGTAAAGTAGAAAATTGGTTTACTATTATTGCTTTTTTTGATGCTCAAAATTCTTTAGCAAATTTCGCCTATAATCATCCAAGGTATGTTTTCCCTAAAATTGATAAAAATAAACAAGTAATCACTTCAAAAAATTTGGGACATCCTTTATTAAAGGAATCTCAAAGAGTTGATAATGATTTTTCAATTGAAAACCAACAATTTTTTATTATTACTGGCGCAAATATGGCAGGTAAAAGCACCTTTTTAAGAACGGTTTCACTTGCTATAGTTATGGGAAATATGGGATTGCCAGTGTGTGCTGAGGAATTTAAATATGCTCCTATAAAGTTAATTACAAGTATGCGCACGTCAGATTCTTTGGCAGATAATGAATCTTATTTCTTTTCTGAATTAAAACGATTAAAATTTATTGTTGATGAAATTAAAACAGAAGAATATTTTATTATTTTAGATGAAATATTAAAAGGAACCAATAGTACAGATAAGGCAATTGGGTCTAGAAAATTTGTACAAAAATTGGTAAGTTCTAAGTCAACTGGGATAATAGCTACACACGATTTAAGTTTGTGTGAAATTGAAGGAGATTTACCGCAAGTTAAGAACTATTATTTTGACGCTGAAATTATAAATGATGAATTAAGTTTTGATTATAAACTTAAAGAAGGAATTTGTAAAAATATGAACGCCTCTTTTTTGTTACAAAAAATGGAAATTATTTAAGGGTGTGAGTTCACCCAAACTTCACCATCTTCAAAATGTTCTTTTTTCCAAATAGGAACGGTTTCTTTTAAGGTGTCAATGGCGTATTCACAAGCTTCAAAGGCCGCTTTTCTATGAGCGGATGAAACAACAATAATTACAGGAATAGCTCCAATTTGCAATTTGCCAATAGCATGATGAATAGCAACTTTATGAATTGGGTACTTTTCCAATATGGTATCGGCAATTTTTTGCATTTCTTTCAATGCCATTGGTTCATAGCTACTAAAATCTAATAAAGTAACCGTTTTGTTTTGTGTTACATTTCTTACGGTTCCAACAAAAGTAACAATTCCACCACAAGTATCGTCTTCAACAAAAGTGATACAGTTTTGTAAATTTAATTTTTCAGCTGTTATTTTTATAGAAGTTTTTTGGATCATTGATATTTAACTAATATTTAGCAAATTTAACAAATCTAAAGTCTATTTTCGTAAAATCTTTAATTTTAAGAAAATCAGAATGAAAAGTATATTTAGAATTATTAGCTTTTTAGAAGGGATATCATTTTTATTGTTGTTATTTATTGCAACTCCAATCAAATATTTTGCAGGAAACGATTCTTTTGTTAAAATGCTTGGAATGCCGCACGGAATATTATTTTTAGTGTATGTTGTATTTGCAATTATGCTGAAATACGAATTAAAATGGGAAGCTAAAACTACTTGGACAGTTTTAATAGCATCTGTTATTCCATTTGGTACATTTTATATAGATAAAAAACACTTAAAAAATTAGCCACCACTTACAGGCGGAATAATAGCTACGATGTCACCATCCTTAATTAAAAATTCATCATTAACATACTCTTCATTAACTGCAATGGCATATTCGTGTATGTTTTTTAAAGTAGAATACTTTAATTTTAAAGTCTCTTTTAATTCTTTAACACTAGATTTTCCCTGTAAGTTATAATGTAATAAACTTTCTCCAACAAGGTCAGTAGTAATACCAAAAAATAAAACAGTAATATTCATTATTATACATTAATTTAGAGCAAAAGTAAATTATTTCTAGTTAATAAATCAGGTGTGTAATTTAAATTGATTCTAAATAATATATTATGTGATATTTGTCACAATACTAACATTGTCAATAGTTAAATTTGTTAACACTAAATTATTTTAATAAAATATGAAGTATGGTTTTATAATTGACAATCGGAAATGTATTGGTTGTCATGCTTGTACAACAGCTTGTAAGTCAGAACATGATGTTGCAGTTGGCGTTAACAGAACGTATGTTAAACAAGTAGAAAAAGGAGAATTTCCAGATACACGTCGAATTTTTTCAGTAATGAGATGTAACCATTGTACAGATGCACCTTGTGTGGAAATTTGTCCAGTTGAAGCATTATATACACGTGATGATGGTATTGTAGATTTTGATAATAACCGTTGTATTGGTTGCAAATCTTGTATGCAAGCTTGTCCGTATGATGCGTTATATATTGACCCAAACACTAATACTGCTGCAAAATGTAATTATTGTGCACATAGAGTTGATGTAGGTAGAGAGCCCGCTTGTGTGTCGGTTTGCCCAGAACATGCAATTATTGCTGGAGACATGGATAATCCTGCTACTGAAATCTCTCAATTATTGGCACGTCAAGCAGTGAAAGTTCGTAAGCCAGAAAAAGGCACCAAGCCAAATTTATTTTATATTGATGCTGATGACGCTTCTTTAGTTCCTGAAGCAACAGATAAATCTGGGCCAGGTTTGTGGAATTCACAAGCACGTGGTGTTGGGCATTTTGCAAAAGCGGCTGAAAAAATGATGCATACCAATAATGATGTAGATTTATTACAAATGACTATAGATAATGATATTCAGGCAGCTTATCAAAAGAAAGAAAGTAAAAATCCAAATTATATTGATGTACTAACTGGGAAAGCTCGTAGAGTTTATGATACGCCAGATAAAGGTATTTTATGGGGTTGGGAAGTTTCAGCGTATGTGTTTACAAAAGCAATTGCAGCAGGCGCATTTTTAATTCCATTTTTAGCAATTATGTTGGGTTATGAAGTATCTTCAACAGCTAAATTATGGTCAGCAGGAATTTCATTAACATTCTTAGCTTTAACGGGATTATTCTTGGTAATGGATTTAGACAGGCCAGATCGTTTCTTAAACGTTTTATTACGTCCACAATGGAATTCTTGGTTAGTAAAAGGAGGTTACACAATTACAGTTTTTGGATTGTTAGTAACCGTTTGGGGAGCCATGACATTCTTTGAAGTACATGTTGGAGAAACTGTTTTACTATGGGTAACAGCTGTTTTTGCAGTATTATTAGCTATTTATACAGCATTCTTATTTGCGCAAGCAAAAGGGCGCGATTTTTGGCAAAGTCCAACATTACCATTACACATGTTAGTGCACAGCATTATGGCAGGAGTTGCAATTTTTGTGATTGCTTCTTTAGTATTTGGAAATGAAGAATGGATGAGCATCTTAAAAAACACCATGATTATTGCGCTAGTTGTTAACCTATTTACATTGGTAACTGAATTAACAATTACGCATCCTACAACAGCTGCAAAAACAGTTGTTAAAATGATTACCAAAGGGAGATATAAAAATCTATTTTGGATGGTTACAGTTTTAATAGGCAATATCATTCCATTAGCATTGTTATTTTTTGGAAATGGAGGACTGTTAACAGTTGTTTCAGGAATATGTGTATTAATAGGAATTTTAATCACTGAAAAAATTTGGGTGGAAGCGCCTCAGAGAATTCCATTAGCTTAATTTAAAATTTAAAATTATGGGTTATAAAAAACCATCGTTTATAGAAAATATAGCAGAAAAATTAGGAATTATTCCAAATCTGCACAAAGAGGGTTATCAAGAATTTGATGGCGATATGCGTCAATTTTCAGATGAGGAGGTTGCGCAACTATATGAAAATTTCCCACCACCAGAAAAATGGGATAATTGGGTTGAATACAATCCAAAAGTATGGCCTAGAAAAGAAAAAAAGACCTATCAAATTATACCAACAACGTGTTTTAACTGTGAAAGTGCTTGTGGTTTAACAGCTTTTATAGATAAAGAAACACAAGAAGTTAAAAAGTTTGAAGGAAATCCGTATCACCCCGGAAGTAGAGGAAGAAATTGTGCAAAAGGACCTGCTACCATAAATCAAGTTACAGATCCAGATAGAATTTTATTTCCTTTAAAGAGAAAGGGAAAGCGAGGAGACGGTGAGTGGGAACGTGTTTCTTGGGATGAAGTTTTAGATACTATTGCGGCTCGTATAAGAAAAGCAATTCTTGAAGATCGTCACAATGAAATTGCCTACCACGTAGGAAGACCAGGAAATGAAAAATTTATGAACTGGATTTTACAAGGTTGGGGAATTGATGGGCATAACTCACATACCAATATTTGTTCTTCAGGAGCTCGTTTTGGATATAATTTATGGTATGGGTATGACAGACCATCACCAGATCACGCTGAAGCAAAATTTATATTATTGATTTCTGCACATTTAGAGTCTGGACATTATTTCAATCCGCATGCACAACGTATTATTGAAGGCAAAATGAAGGGAGCCAAATTAGCAACCATGGATCCTCGTTTATCAAACACTGCGAGTATGTCCGATTATTGGTTGCCTTCTTATCCAGGAACTGAAGCTGCTGTTTTATTAGCCATGGCTTTAATTATTTTGGAAGAAGGATTGTACAATAGAGAATATCTGGAAAATTGGACTAACTGGAAAGAATATTTACAAGCAAGACATTCAGATAAAGAAATAACTTTTGAGAATTATATTGCTGAAATGATAGAAGAGTATAAAGAATTTACTCCTGAATATGCAGAGAAAGAATCGGGTGTTAAAGCTGAAATGATTGTTGAAATAGCGCATAAAATTGGGGAAGCAGGTGAACGTTTTGCATCTCATAACTGGCGAGCAGCAGGCGCTTCAAACCTAGGAGGTTGGGCAGTAGCTCGTTGTTTACATTTTCTAACTGTTTTAACTGGAGCAGTTGGTGCCAAGGGAGGAACATCTCCAAATTCTTGGAACAAATTCAAGCCAACACAACCAAATCCGCCAGCACCTCAGAAAAAATGGAATGAATTACATTTCCCAAAAGAATATCCATTAGCATTTTTTGAAATGAGTCAGTTATTACCACATTTCTTAAAAGAAGGAAGAGGTAAAATGGATGTGTATTTTTCACGAGTATTTAATCCAGTTTGGACATATCCTGATGGATTTACTTGGATGGAAATGTTTTCTGATGAAACAAAATTTGGACTCCATGCTGCGTTAACTCCAACTTGGAACGAAACTGCTTTTTATGCAGATTTTGTGTTGCCAATGGGATTGGCATCAGAGCGTCACGATTTAAATAGTTACGCAACACATGGCGGAACTTGGGTAGCATTCCGTCAGCCAGTATTAAGAGAGGCTGCACGTAGAAATGGCAAACCAGTAAAATTAACCTATGAAGCAAATCCGGGTGAAGTTTGGGAAGAAGATGAATTTTTTATAGAATTATCTTGGAGAATTGATCCTGATGGAAGTATGGGAATTCGTAAAACATTTGAATCTCCGTACAGACCAGGAGAAAAAATTACAATAGATGAATATTACCAATATATTTTTGAAAGAATTAAAGGGTTGAATGAAACTGCAAAAGCAGACGGATTTACTGGACAATTTGCAGCATTAGAATACATGAAAAAGTACGGTGCTTATGAAATTGAAAAAGGAGAGTCTTATAAAATGAATGAAAATTTATTAAGTGAAGAACAACTAAAAGGAACTAAAGTAGACCCAACTAATGATGTAATTTCAAAAAATGGCAAACCTATTGGGGTCATGATAAAAGGCAAACCTTGTGTAGGTTTCCCAACGCCATCTCGTAAAAACGAGTTTTATTCACAAACTATGGTAGATTGGAAATGGCCGGAGTATGCTACACCAACGTATATTAAAAGTCATATTCATAATGATGTATTGGATAAGTCAAAAGGAGAATATGTGTTGGTTCCTACATTTAGATTACCAACATTAATTCATTCACGCTCTGGAAATGCAAAATGGTTGGTTGAAATTTCCAATAGAAACCCAATTTGGATGCACCCAGATGATGCTAAGAAATGGGGATTCCAAACAGGTGATTTGGTGAAGTTAAATACCGATATTGGTTATTTTATTGATAAAGTTTGGGTAACGCAAAGTATGAAACCAGGTGTAGTTGCCTGTTCACATCATATTGGACGTTGGAGAAGATCCCAAGACAAAACAGGAAATCGTTGGGCAACCAATACCGTAAATATTGAAACTGATGGTAAGGGAGTTTGGAAAATGAATACCATTTCAGGGATTAAACCATTTGAATCGAGCGACAAAGATTCGAAACGTATTTTTTGGAAAGATGGTGGTGTACATCAAAACATTACACATGCCGTACATCCAGATCCAATTAGTGGTATGCACACTTGGCATCAACGAGTACGAATTGAAAAACCTGGAAAGGACGAAAAATATGGAGATATTTTTGTTGATACTAATAAATCTCATGAAGTATATAAAGAATGGTTAGCAATGACGCGCCCTGCACCAGGACCAAATGGAGAACGAAGACCATTGTGGTTTAATAGAGCCTTCAAACCAGATGAATCTGTTTACTATATTGATAAGGAGAAATAAGAACTTAAATCCCGCTGCAGCGGGATTTTTTTTAATTGATTTTAATAGAGACTTTTTAAAAAGTTGAAAATGCATAAATATTTAAAAGTGAATTATTTTAAGTCTGTTTTTAATCTTTATTTTCGAAAACTTCAATAATAATTAAATAGAATCTCTAATAGCTAAAGTTGTAGGTAAAACTACATTTTGAAATGAATATGAAATATTCTTATTGAGGTTTTTAATTTCATCAATTAAAATTTCAGTAGCTTTTCTACCCATTTCAAAACTAGGTTGTTTTACAGAAGACAAAGAAGGGGTAACTACAGATGCCATAAACCAGTCACTAAACCCAAATACTGCAATATCTTTAGGGATTTTAATTCCTTTTTCATTAAAACATTTGAGTATCCCTACGGCAATAAGATCAGTAATAGCAAAAATAGCATCAACATTATTTTGTTCTATTAATAATTTATTAGCATTGTTATAACCATCATTGAAATCATCATTGTTATTACATAAATATACAAGTGAAGCATCAAATTCAATATCGTTATCTGTAAGTGCCCTTTTATAACCTAAAAATCGATCAATTGAGTTTTGAGGTGTTAATGAACCTCTAAAATGTGCAATTCGTTTGTATCCTTTTTTAATTAAACTAGTGACCGCATTATACGCCGCTTGTTGATCATCAATATACACTTTAGAGCAATTGGCGAGCTTATAAATTTTATCAAAAAGAACTATAGGAATTTCATTTTTGATTATTTCATTTAAATGATTACAATGCTGAGTTTCATTAGAGAGGGAAATTAGAATTCCATCAACTCTTTTTTGCATTAATAATTGTAACTGTTTTTTTTCAAACTCAAAATTTTCATTTGATTGTAATGTTATTACTAAGTATCCTTGCTTCTCCGCTTCCTCAATTACACCATCAATTACTTTGGAAAAAAATTGATGAACAACAGTTGGAATAATAACCCCAATAGTTTTAGTTTGCTGTGTTCTTAAGTTAACAGCTACTGAATTTGGGACATAATTCATTTCTTCAGCTAAATCAACAACTGATTGGCGTGTTGATTTGCTAACATCTCTTCGGCCTTGTAATGCTTTAGAAACCGTTGTTACTGAAATATTTAATTTTAACGCAATGTCTTTTAAGGTAATTGGCTTCATCTAAAAAAAATAATTGCTCTAAATTAGGATAATTTATTAACTTTTTATAATTGAAAATTTAATACTTGTTTAAATCTTTATAATTTTAAAATAGTAAAAAAGTTTTCGCAATCGATTTCGTAGTTTTCGCAATCGATTTCGTAAAAAAAACGAGAATGAGCTGTGTGAAATGTGACTACTTTTAAAAAGTAAATCAAATTATTTAAACTAAATTAATAAAAGATGAAAAAATTTTTATGTTTAACAGTCTTTGCTTTATTTGCTATTACTAATGCAATAGGACAACAGACAGGTACGATATCAGGGATAATTACTGATGCTTTAAATCAACCTTTGCCTGGGGTAAGTATTATTATTGAAGGAGCGAGTCAAGGAGCATCTTCTAATTTTAATGGGAAATATGAAATAACAGGTGTTTCAAATGGGACATACGTTGTTACTGCATCATTTGTAGGTTATAAATCTGTAAGTCATCAGATTACGCTGGATGGTGAAAATGAGATTCAAAATTTTATTTTGCAAGAAGATTTATTATCTCTTGATGAAGTAATTGTTACAGGATCATCAAATCCTAAAACAAAACTAGAATCAAGCATTGCTGTTACTACAATGAGCGCAAAACAAATTGAAGAAAGATCACCTCAAAGTACTGCAGATCTTTTGCAATCAATACCAGGGTTTTTAGTTGAAACCTCTGGAGGAGAAACAGGGAATAATTTATTTGCTCGTGGAATTCCAACTGCAGGTGCCTATGAGTATGTACAATTTCAAGAAGACGGATTACCAATTTTTGAAGATGGAGCATTACAGTTTGCAAATATTGATAATTTTCAAAGAGTAGATGCAACTGTAAAAAGATTAGAGGCGATTAAAGGGGGGTCAGCATCTATTTATGCATCAGGAGCACCAGGTGGTATTATCAATTTTATATCTAAAACAGGGCAAAATGAGTTTGAAGGAACCACTAAATTAACTGTTGGTGATTACGGGTTATTTAGAACAGATTTCAACTTAGGAGGAGCCATTGTTGAAGATAAATTATTTTTTAATGTTGGTGGATTCTATAGAGTTGATGATGGTATTAGAGATCCAGGATACAAAGCAAACAATGGAGGTCAGGTTAAGCTAAATGTAACATACAAATTTGACAAAGGGTATGCACGTATTAATTATAAAAACTTAAATGACAGAACAATTTTTTACCAATCTACACCATTTGTAAAAGATGGAAATAAAGTAAAAGAATTTTCAGGATTTGATGCTAATTATGGGACTTTTGCTAACCGAGAAATGGCTAATATTAATATACCTCAAGGAGGAGGAGGATTTTTTAAAGCAGACTTAGAAGACGGTATTCACCCTAAAACAACTGCAGTAGGTGGTGAATTTAAATATGAATTATCTGACATTGTTTCTGTAAAAAATAGCTTTAAATCAACCAATATTGATTTAGATTATAATGCAATATTTGCTGCAGCTTGGATGGGTGGAGTAACAAGTCAAGCAGATTACGCAACAGGTTTAGGTATTAACCCTAGTGATGCTTTATTTACATATAATAACGGAGGAGCAACTTTAAATGCTAATACTAACTTAAAAAGAGCTGATTTTTGGAATATCAGAAAGAAGATGGATAATTTTGCCAATAACTTGGCATTTAATTTTAACCTAGACAAAGTAAACCTAAATGTAGGATATTATTATTCGAATTGGAAATCAAAACAAAATTGGAATTGGAGTAGCTTTTTAGCAAGTGTTGAAGATGAAGGTAGATTGGTGAATTTAGTAGATACTAATTCAAATATAGAATACACATATCGTGGTATTTCAGGAATCTCTTGGTTGCAAAGAGAGTCTGAAATTAAAGGGACATTAAATGCTATTTATGTTGATGCTGAAATAGATGCAAGCGAAGATTTAACTTTAAATATTGGGTTTCGTTACGATAGCGACAAATATGCGGGATCAGGAGATCACGGTACTTGGGGAAATGATATAGGAGTTTTACCAAATAACAATGCTGATAATGGAGTAAATATTTTAACAGGAAACTACGTTTATTGGGATTATGATGTAAGTGAATTGTCATATACTGCTGCAGCAAATTATAAATTTAGTGATAATGTAGCGTCTTATGTGAGATATAGCCACGGGTTTAGATCTCCAATTGAAGAAGCTTTTTATGTTGCAGTTGAAAGTGGGCAAGGTAATGCAGCTCTTGCAGAATTAGAACCAACTAAAGTTAATCAATCTGAGCTTGGGTTTAAATATTCTTCAGAAAAATTAGCTTTATTTGCGAATGCATTTTATATGAAATTGGATAATGTTACCTATCAAGATATAAGAGAGGGAGGAGTTTCTGAAAGAAAGTTTGCTAATGTGAATAACATTGGATTAGAGTTAGAAGCTATTTTGAAAATGGGTAAATTTAATTTAAATTTTAATGGAACAATTCAAAATCCTGAGTATAGTGGTTATGAGGGGTCTCAGGCGTCACTTAATGGTAATTTAGCTAGGAGAATTTCAAAAGTATATTTTAATTTTAGACCAGATTATAACATCTCAGACAAATTTAATGTATATGCAAAATACTCATATTTTGGTAAAAAATATAACGATATAGGAAATACATTTGAATTACCAGAATTTGGAGTTGTAAATGCAGGAGCGTCTTATAAAGTTAATAATTTGAGATTTGCTTTAGATGCAGCAAACCTATTTAATACAATAGGTCTTACTGAAGGAGATGGAGGAGCACCAGCAAATGGAGCAGTATTTTTAGGAAGATCAATTTTAGGGAGATCGGTAAGATTGTCTGTTGCAATTAATTTCTAAAAAAACTATTTACTGCATTTACATTATGAAATTTATAAATGCAGTAAATTTTTATTTCTAAAACCCGTTGTGTATTATAATTTAATAAAAAAAGTAGTTATTACTATAAGTAATTAGTGAATTATTTTATACATAAAGCGTTGTTTATAAGTGTATTAAATCACAAAAGAACATGTTGTAATTATTGAAAAAAATATAAAAAAAATCAACATTTAGAGCCTGTTTAGAATTAGAATATCCCCAAAATCATTACATTAACTGAAGCTCAACACATATACAAGTTTATTTTTGGGAGAAACATTAACTATATTAGAATTAATATTATTTAAAATGCACAACAGATTTTTAAAATCAATAATTAACTTGTTTTAAATGAAGAATATTGGAATAAAAATATCATTATATTTAAATTACTTTGTTTTTGCTATTTTATTAAATAGCGTTGGAATTGTAATTTTAAAATCTTTAGAAAATTATGGCGTTAACGAGGTTCAAGCAAGTGTTTTAGAGTGGTTTAAGGATTTGCCAATAGCAATAGTGTCGTTTGTTGTAGCATCATTTTTACCAAGAATTGGATATAAAAAATCTATGTTAATAGCATTAACGTTATCTATGTTCGCTTGTGTTTATATGTATTTTGGTAATTCTTTTTGGACAGCCAAAATATTATTTGCATCTGTTGGAATTTCCTTTGCATTAATTAAAGTTTCCGTGTACTCAGTTATAGGCCTTTTAACAGATAGCCCTAAAGAACACAACAGCTTTATGAGTTCTATTGAAGGGGTTTTTATGATTGGAATTGCCTTAGCTTATTTTTTATTCCCTGCGTTTAATTCAAATGAAGATCCAGATGCATGGCTACGAGTTTATTGGTTATTAGCAGGATTAACTTTTATTTCATTTGTATTGTTATATTTTACAAAGTTTGATGAAGGGAATGAAATACCAGGTGTAAATCTATTGGATGATATAAAGCAAATGATAATGCTTTGTTCAAAAATATTGGTAATAATTTTTATTTGCAGTGCATTTTTATTTGTAATGGTTGAGCAAGGCATTATGACTTGGTTACCTACATTTTACAATCGTGTTTTGCAGCTCCCTTCAAATGTTAGTATTATGATGGCAAGTATTTTTGCGTTGTCTTTAGCAGTTGGTAGAATTGGTGCGGGTATAGTATCTAAATACATTTCATGGTTTTACATTTTATCATTTTGCATTGTAGTAGCAATGTTAATGGTAATTTTTGTCTTGCCAAAAACTATTGAAGCTGAGGTTAGTGTGATTAATTCAATCAAAGATATTCCGTTAATAGGATATGCTTTCCCTATTGTAGGAGTATTTATAGCTCCAATTTATCCATTATTAAATTCATCAGTTTTAAGTGCTTTACCTAAAAAATTACATAGCCCAATGACAGGCTTAATAGTTGTTTTTTCAGCACTTGGAGGCACTTCAGGATCAACTTTTATAGGGTGGTTATTTAAAAATTTTGGTGCTAAATCAGCATTTTTCTACACATTAATTCCAATGGCTTTATTATTAGTTTCAATAATGGTTCTGTACAGGTTAACAAATAAATCAAAAGCTAATATTTATTAAACATTCATAGCATGATTAAAGGAATAATATTTGATTTGGACGGTGTAATTACTGATACCGCAGAATTTCATTATTTATCATGGAAACAATTAAGTAATGAAGAACGACTAAATTTTGATAAGCTGCTAAATGAAAAATTAAAAGGAGTCTCACGTGCAAAATCACTTGATAGAATTCTAAAACATAACAATACAACTTTTTCTAAAACAAAACAGAAAGATTGTTTGGAGCGTAAAAATAATTATTATTTACAATATCTTAAAAAAATTACTCAAAAAGATTATTTACCTAGAATAAAGAAATTTTTACAAGAATTACAGGCATCTAATATTAAAATAGGATTGGGTTCTGCAAGTAAAAATGCTTTATCAGTATTGGAAAGGTTAGAAGCAACTCCTTTTTTTAATGTAATTGGAGATGGAAACTCAGTTAAAAAGGCTAAACCAGCTCCAGATTTATTTCTATATGTAGCTAAAGAACTAGGGCTAACTCCTAATGAGTGTATAGTAATTGAAGATGCTTCATCTGGAATTGAAGCTGCTCATAAGGCTGGAATGAAAGCCATAGGTATAGGTTCTAAAGAGGTTTTAGGAAAGGCAGAGGTTGTTTTAGAAAGTACAAATTTTTTAAAATTAGAAATAATACAAAATATTTAGACAAATGAATAGTTGGATTTTAAAAGATAGTAATTATAAAGAATCGTATCAACTAAAAGAAACTCTTTTTAGTGTAGCAAATGGCTATTTAGGAGTAAGAGGAAGTTTCGAAGAAGGATTAAATAAAGAAATTTTAACCGTTAGAGGAACATATATAAATGGTTTTTATGAAAAAGAAGAAATCATTTATGGAGAAAAACTACATGGTTTCCCTAATAATAGCGAAAGTATTTTAAATGTTATTGATACTCAGGGAATAAAAATCAGAATTAATGAAGAAGAGTTTTCATTAGATAAAGGAGAAGTCTTGTCATTTGAAAGAGAGTTGAATTTTAAAAAAGGCATAGCAACAAGGAAGGTACATTGGAGGTCTCCAAAAGGAAATGAAATTCATATAGAGTTTAAAAGGTTAATATCATTCATTCAAAAAGAACTTTTTTTAATTCAAATGGAGGTTGAAGCACTAAATTTTGATGGTGTAATTGAAATTGTTTCTAAAATAGATGGCGATGTAAGTAATATTATTGTTGAAGAAGATCCACGAGTTGGTTCTGCAAATGCAAAGGCTCTTAAAGTTATAAATGTAAAGCAAGAAAACAATTGTTCGTTTATAGAAGCAAAAACAAAAAACTCTAATTTAATTGTTGTTTCAGGAATTGCACATAAATACCCTAAAGAATTTATAGAATCAATTTTAACAGAACAAAAAAACAGCAATCATTTTATTAAAGGAAGTTTGCTTCAAGGAAAAAAAAATATTTTCACAAAATATGCTGTTTATACAGATACAATTAGATATAAAAATGAAATATCTAAAAATGTTGAAATTTTAAACAGTGTTTTAACGTACGATTTTAATCATTTTGCTTTTTTACAAGAGGAATATTTAAATGATTTTTGGAAATCATCTAACATTGAAATTAATGGCGATGAGAAAATGCAACAAGCTATTCGTTTTAATATATTTCATTTATTGCAATCTACAGGGAAAGACCAGTGGAGTAATATTTCGGCAAAAGGACTTTCGGGAGAAGGATATGAAGGGCATTATTTTTGGGATACAGAAATTTATATTTTCCCTTTTTTCCTATTCACCAATCCAAATTTGGCAAAAAACTTATTAAACTATAGGTATACAATTTTAGATTATGCCCGTAAAAGAGCAAAACAAATGGGGCATACCACTGGGGCGCTTTACCCTTGGAGAACAATTTCAGGTAACGAATGCTCTCCTTTTTTTCCAGCCGGAACTGCACAATATCATATTAATGTAGATATAGCATATTCAATAATTCAATATTTTGAGGTAACCGAAGATATTGGTTTCATGATAGAAAAAGGTATGGAAATGTTAGCTGAAATGGCCAGATTAATGTATCACATAGGTCATTTTAGGAATGATGGTAAATTTTGTATTGATGCCGTAACTGGCCCAGATGAGTATACTTGTATTGTAAATAATAATTACTATACTAATGTACTTACCAAAAATCTTTTTGATAAAATAGGGGCTATTTGGAATAGCATTAAAGAAACTCACAAGGGTGAGTTGGAAAAAATTTCCAATAAAATAAAATTCAATGAAGAGGAATTAATTAATTTTGAAAAAGCAGGAAATAAAATGTACTTGCCTTTTGACAAGGAGAGAAAATTACACCCACAAGATGATAGTTTTTTCAATAAAAAAGTATGGGATTTTGAAAATACTCCAAAAGAAAACTATCCATTATTATTAAATTATCACCCTTTAACTTTATACAGACACCAAGTTTGCAAACAAGCAGATACAATATTAGGGCATTTCTTACTTGAAGGAGAAACAGAATTAGAATTTATAAAGAATGATTACAATTATTATGAAAAAATTACAACTCATGACTCTTCCCTGTCAACCTGTATTTTTAGTATTATGGCAAATAGAATTGGCAAATATAAAGAAGCATATGATTATTTTATGAATACATCAAGATTAGATATCGATAATTTACATCACAATACTGAAAATGGTATTCATACTGCCTGTATGGGAGGTTCTTGGATGTCTATTGTATTTGGTTTTGCAGGTATGCGCGTAATTAATGGGGAATTGAGTTTTAGACCTAATTTACCAAAAAACTGGGAAAGCTTAAATTTTAGAATAAATTTTAAAAATAGAGTTTTAAATTGTAATCTTGAGACAAATACAATTGAAATTAAATTGATAGATGGGCAACCTTTAAAAATTTGTGTTAACAACAATTTAATAGAGGTTAATTAAATTACTTTTTTCAATTGACGTTTATGTTTTATAAAGAAAAAGATTAATTAGTTCTAAAATAGAGCCTTCAAACCAGATGAATCTGTTTACTATATTGATGAGAATAAAAAAGAATGAGGCTGTCTAAAAAGTGTCATTCTGAATGTAAATGAAGAATCTTCTTGAAATTAAACACTTATATATCAAGATGTTGAGATTTTTCACTTTATTCAAAATGACAAGTATAATTGCTTTTCAGACAGCCTCGTTTAAAACTTAATATGTCTTTTTTGTATAACTGTTTCACATATTAATGTAACATTTGTTTTTAATAATATGATAAATGTTAGCTTTTGTTTCTTTTAATTATAGTTAACTTTGTACTCAGTATTTTATACGAAATTATAACTATTATGAGTGATTCTAAATTAAGAAGAGAAGCGTTATTGTATCATGCAAAACCATCTCCAGGTAAAATTCAAGTAATTCCAACCAAAAAACACGCAACCCAAAAAGATTTATCATTGGCTTATACGCCGGGCGTTGCTATACCTTGTTTAGAAATTGAGAAGGACCCGAATAATGCTTATAAATATACTTCAAAAGGAAACTTAGTGGCTGTTATTTCAAATGGAACAGCAGTTTTAGGATTGGGAAATATTGGAGCATTAGCTGGAAAACCAGTCATGGAAGGTAAAGGATTATTATTTAAAATATTTGCTGGAATTGACGTTTTTGATATTGAAGTTGACACTACTGATGTAGATAAATTTGTAGAAACGGTTAAAAATATTTCACCAACTTTTGGAGGAATTAATTTAGAAGATATCAAAGCTCCAGAAGCTTTTGAAATTGAACGTAGATTAAAAGAGGAATTAGATATTCCTGTAATGCATGACGATCAGCACGGAACAGCAATAATCTCAGCTGCTGCCTTAAAAAACGCAGTTGAAATTGCAAAAAAAGATATTTCAAAAGTTAAAATTGTAGTAAGTGGTGCTGGTGCAGCAGCAATTTCTTGTTCACGTTTATATATAGCAATTGGTGTAAAAAGAGAAAATATTGTTATGTGTGATAGCAAAGGAGTAATTAGAAAAGACATTAAAAATCTAAGTAGTCAAAAAGCCGAATTTGCAACAGCTAGAGATATTTACACATTGGAAGAGGCAATGGATGGGTCAGATGTATTTATTGGTTTATCAAAAGGAAATCTTGTAACGCCAAAAATGCTATTAACTATGGCAAAAGATCCAATAGTTTTTGCAATGGCAAATCCAACTCCTGAGATTGAATATAAATTAGCTGTAGAAACAAGAAAAGATATTATTATGGCTACCGGAAGATCAGATAATCCTAACCAGGTAAATAATGTATTAGGATTTCCATTTATTTTTAGAGGAGCTTTAGATGTTAAAGCAACAGCAATTAATGAAGAAATGAAAATTGCGGCTGTTCATGCATTGGCTGATTTAGCGAAAGAAACAGTACCAGAACATGTAAATATAACCTACGGGAAAACCAATATCCAATTTGGAAGAGAATATATTATACCTACACCATTTGATAATAGACTTATAACTAAAGTTCCTCCAGCGGTTGCAAAAGCAGCAATGGAATCAGGTGTGGCAAAAGAGCCAATAAAAGATTGGGAAGCTTATGAAGAAGAGTTAGCAGAAAGATTAGGAACAGGGAATAAATTAATGAGGATGCTTACTTCACGTGCTAAATCAAACCCTAAAACTGTTGTTTTTGCTGAAGCAGATCACTTTGATGTTTTAAAAGCGGCACATATTGTTTATGAAGATGGAATTGGAATTCCAATTTTATTAGGTGATAAAAAAATTATCAAAGAATTAATGGCTGAGATTAATTTTGAAGGAGATGTTAAAATAATAGACCCAAAATCTGCTGAAGAAAAAGAAAGGAGAAATCGTTTCGCTAAAGTATACTGGGAAAAGAGAAAACGCAAAGGGATTTCATTGTTAGATGCACAAAAATGGATGCGAGAGCGTAATTATTTTGCAGCAATGATGGTAAATGAAGGAGAAGCAGACTCGCTAGTTACAGGTTATTCACGCAGTTACCCTACTGTTGCAAAACCAATAATTGAATTGATAGGAAAAGCAGAAGGAGTACTTAGAGTTGCTGCAACTAATATTATGATGACTGAGCGAGGACCCATGTTTTTCTCTGACACAGCTTTCAATATAAATCCAACTCAAGAAGAATTGGTTCAAATTGCAAGAATGACAGCTGAAGTAATGAAAATTTTTGGTGTTGAACCTAATTTAGCGATGTTATCATATTCAAATTTTGGTTCCGCACAATCAAAATCAGCAACAAAAGCTTCAAATGCCGTAGATTACCTTCATAAACACTATCCTGAAATTATTATTGATGGTGAAATTCAAGCAGATTTTGCATTGAGTAGAGAATTAAGAGATGAAAAATTTCCTTTCACCAAATTACTTAATAAAAAAGTAAATGGATTAATTTTCCCAAACTTAAATTCAGCAAATATTAGCTACAAGCTAATCAAGAGATTAAATAATGTAGAATCAATAGGCCCAGTTGTTATGGGGTTAAAAAAACCAGCACATATTTTACATTTAGGATCTAGTGTAGATGAAATTGTAAATATGGTTTGTGTGGCTGTGGTAGACGCTCAAGAAAACAGTAAAAAGCAATAATAATTTTATTACATTTGGTGTTATTAGAAAATATAAAATATGATAACCCATATAAGAGGTAAGTTAGTTGAAAAAAACCCAACCTATGTTATAATTGAAGCAAATGGCATTGGCTATTGGCTAAATATTTCTTTAAATACTTTTTCTCTTTTACCCAAAAATGAGGCTATTTTATTATATACCCATCTTTCAGTAAAAGAAGATTCGCATACACTTTATGGTTTTATTAGTAAAACTGAACGTGAAATTTTTAGATTGCTTATCTCTGTTTCTGGAGTTGGCCCTAGCATAGCACGTACAATGTTATCCTCAATGACTACAGATGAAATTCAACAAGCTATTGGCTCTGGAAATGTAGGGGCTATTCAATCAGTTAAAGGTATTGGAGTAAAAACAGCACAGCGTGTTTTACTAGATTTGAAAGATAAAATTTTAAAAACTTTTATTATTGATGAAGTTTCTTTCGCTGAAAACAATACGAATAAAAATGAAGCGTTATCTGCTTTAGAGGTTTTAGGATTCAATAAAAAACAATCAGAAAAAGTATTGGATAAAATTTTATTAGAAAATAAAATATCAAGTGTTGAAATTTTAATAAAAAAAGCGCTTAAAAATTTATAAGATTTGAAAAAGAGCGAATTTATTTTCAAAATAGCTGTATTATTTTTTTTATTGTTGTTTATTCAATCAACAGTGAAGGCTCAAATACCCCAGGTTGTTAGACCTATAGACACTACAAAAGTCACCAAAATTAGCGACTCACTAAAATTAAAATACCCCTTTAAAAGCAACCAATCTGGGAGCCTGTATTTAGCAGATCCATCAAAATCTGAAGTTATTTATGATGCTGAATTAGGAAAATATATGATTATTGAAAGAATTGGAGGTTATTTAGTGAAACGTCCAATTTACATGACACAAGAGGAGTATAAAAAATTCAAGCTTAAAAAAGATATGCTTGAATATTACAAAGAAAAAATTAGTGCTACAAATAGTAAAAGAATTGGAAGTGAAAATGCACAAAAAAATTTACTACCAACTTATTATGTAAAATCAGATTTTTTTCAGTCCGTTTTTGGAGGAGATAAAATAGAAGTAAACGCACAAGGATCTGTGTTAATTAAATTAGGGATGTTATATCAAAAGGTTGATAACCCCCAATTATCTGAGCGAAACCGAAGTAGTTTCACATTTGATTTTAACCAAGAAATTAGTGCAAGTATTTTAGCCAACGTAGGTACAAGATTAAAAGTAGGAGCACAATATGATACTCAATCAACTTTTAACTTCCAAAATCAGGTAAAATTAGAATACACTCCTACAGAAGATGATATACTTCAAAAAATAGAAGTGGGAAATGTAAGTATGCCTTTAAAAAATTCATTAATTGTAGGAGCACAAAGTTTGTTTGGTGTTAAAACACAATTACAATTTGGGAAAACAACTATTACAGGTGTATTTGCAGAACAAAAATCACAAACACGTTCAGTAGCTGCACAAGGAGGTTCAACAATTCAGGAATTTGAGTTGCATACAACTGATTATGACCAAAATCGTCATTTCTTTTTAGCACAGTATTTTAGAGATAATTATAACAATGCTTTAAAAGATTTTCCATTAATAAATAGCGCTATTAATATCACAAGAATTGAAGTTTGGATTACGAATAGAAGAGCTTCCACAACAGATATTAGAAATATTGTGGCTCTTGCTGATATTGGAGAAGGAAACCCTGTAAATATTGGACCTGCAAATGTAACTCCAGTTCCAGGAGCACTATTACCGTCTAACGAGTCAAATGATATTTCGTCAATTTTAACTACAACAAATGCAGTTCGAAAAATTGCTACAGTAAGTAGTGGATTATCATCATTCTCAATGCAGCAAGGACGTGATTATTCTGTGTTGGAAAATGCGATTAAGTTACGTCCAGATGAATTTACATTACAACCACAATTAGGAATTATTTCATTAAATAGGAGATTAACAGATTCTGATGTGCTTGCTGTAGCTTATGAATATACAGTAAGTGGAGATTCTAAAGTATATAGAGTAGGTGAATTTATAAGTGATGGAATTATAGCACCAGATAATATTGTTGTTAAATTATTGAGAAGTGAAATAATAAGTACACAAATACCATTATGGGATTTGATGATGAAGAATGTTTATTCTTTACAAACTTATAGAATGCAACCAGAAGGTTTTAGATTAGAATTATTATATGCTGATGATGCTACAGGAGTTTCAATAAATGTATTACAAAATGCACAAACACCAAATATTTCAGATAGAACATTATTGAATTTATTTGATATTGATAGGTTAGACCAAAGCCAATTTTACACACCCGAAGGTGATGGCTATTTTGATTATGTTGAAGGCGCAACGGTAAATTCAGAAAAAGGATATATTATTTTCCCTACGGTAGAACCCTTCGGAAAAGACTTGCAATCAAAGTTAACCGACCCAGCAGATGAAATATATGTTTTTAATGAGTTGTATGAAATGACTCAATCTGAAGCTAAAAACAACTTTCAACAAAAAGATAAATACTTAATAAAAGGATATCACAAATCTGAAAATGAAAATGGTATTCCTTTAGGGGCTTTTAATGTTCCACAGGGCTCAGTTAGAGTTACCACAGGAGGAAGAGAATTAGTTGAAGGGGTTGATTACGTTGTAGATTATCAAATGGGTAGAGTGCAAATTGTAAACCCAAGTTTAGAAGCATCCAATGCGCCAATTCAAGTTTCAGTTGAAAATAATGCTACATTTAATTTACAAACGAAACGGTTTACGGGGATTGATATTGAACATAAATTTTCAAATAAATTTATTGCAGGAGCAACAATTTTAAATTTAAATGAGAGGCCAATAACTCAAAAAGCATTGTTTAACCAAGAGCCAATTAACAATACTATTTTTGGGTTAAATGCGAACTTTGGAACGGAAGTGCCAAAATTCACAAAATGGGTGAATAAGTTGCCTAATATTGATACAGATGTTATTTCAAATTTTTCAATTAGAGGAGATTTTGCTTATTTAAAGCCAGGTTCACCGAAAAGGATTAGCCTAGATGGAGAAGCAACTTCTTATGTAGATGATTTTGAGGGTTCTCAAATTCCACTAGAAATTAAATCTGTTCAACAATGGCATTTGGCAAGCACCCCCCAATATCAAACACAATTTGATTTAGGAGGGAATGAAATAGATTTGTCTTATGGGTATAAAAGAGCTCGATTAGCTTGGTATATTATTGACCCATTATTTTATGGAGGAACATCATTAAAACCTGGAAATATTGACAATGCTGAACTTTCACGTGCAGAGGTTAGAAGAATAAGGTTTGAAGAGTTGTTTCCTGAACAAGATTTAGATTTAACTCAAACAACTATAGTTAGAACCTTTGATTTGGCATACTTTCCTAATGAAAGAGGAAGTTATAATTACGACACTAATAATGTAGGAGGAGATGGTAAATTTACAAACCCTGAAGATAGGTGGGCCGGTATTACTAGAGCATTAACAACAACAGATTTTGAACGATCAAATGTAGAATACATTCAGTTTTGGTTAATGAATCCGTATGATCATTATTCAATTACGAATGAAGAAGGACTACCCGTTGGAGTTAATCCAAATGACCCTGAAAACCAAGTGGGAGATTTGTATTTTAATCTTGGAAATATTTCTGAAGACGTTTTAAAAGACGGAAGAAAAATGTATGAAAATGGATTACCTGAAAATCCTTTAAGTACAACAAATACAGATCCAACTATTTGGGGTAAAATACCAACAAGTCAGTCTCTATTATATGCTTTTAGTGATAATGATAATGAGCGGTTGAATCAAGATATTGGTTATGATGGTCTAAATGATGAGGAAGAAATACAATTGTTTGGAACTAGTTTTGGGCTTGATCCAGCAAATGATAACTACTCTTATTTTAGAAGTTCAGAATATGACAATACGGATGCCTCAATTATAACACGATATAAAAAGTACAATAATACACAGGGAAACTCACCAACAAATAATTTATCTCCAGAAAATTATCCAACTTCTGCAACCACATTTCCTGATACAGAAGATATTGATAAAGATCAAACAATGAATTCAGTAGAAAGTTACTATCAATATAAAGTATCTTTAAACAAAAATGATTTAGTTGTAGGGCGCAATAATATTGTTGATGAAAAAACGGTAACAGTGAAGCTTGAAGACGGTAGTGAAAAACAATATAGATGGTTGCAATTTAGAATACAGGTTGCTACACCAGATGAAGTTATTAATGATATAACAGGTTTCAATTCAATTCGGTTTATGAGAATTTTCTTAACAAAATTTAAGATGCCAATTGTTTTACGTTTTGGTGAATTACAATTAGTTAGAGGAGACTGGAGACGTTATACCAAAACGTTAGATGAAGCAATTACACCACCACAAAACTTAACCACACCACAATTACAAAATTTTGAAGTAGGAGTAGTTAATATTCAAGAAAACGAAAAAAGATCACCAATACCTTATACCTTACCTCCAGGAATTCAGCGAGAGATTTTAAGAGGAAGTACCACCTTGCAAAAACAAAATGAGCAATCAGTAACCATTAAAGTAACAGACTTAGAACCTAATGAAACTAGAGCAATATTTAAAAATGTAAATGTTGATTTAAGGATGTATAAAAAATTAAAATTGTTTTTACATGCTGAAGGAATACAAACTAAGCCACAGGTTCAAGATAACGAAGTAAAAGCTATAATTAGAATAGGAAGTGATTTAAATGATAATTATTATCAGCTTGAAAAACTGCTTACAATTTCAGATTATGGCGTAATTTCACCCCTTGAAATATGGCCTGAAGAAAATAATTTAAATGCATTGTTAGAGTATTTAGGGAAGTTAAAACTGTTAAGATTTGACGAAGGTATTGCACCAAATGTACTTTATCCTGCTATTGGAACACCTTCCCCAATAGAAGGTTTAGAAGGGTATGATATTAGAGTAAAAGGAAATCCAAATTTATCAAATATTAGAACCATTATGTTAGGCGTTAAAAACGTAACAAATGTGAATCAAAGTGCTGAAATTTGGTTTAACGAAATGCGTGTTTCTGAATTTGATAATCAGGGCGGATGGGCTGCAGTTGTAAGTGCTGATGCAAACTTTGCAGATTTTGCAGATGTCTCTATTACAGGAAGAATGGAAACAAAAGGTTTTGGAGGTATAGAGCAACGTGTAAATGAACGCAGCCAAGAAGATACAAAATTATATGATATAGTTACCAATGTAAATCTAGGAAAACTACTACCAAAAACATGGGGAATTAAGTTGCCATTAAATTATAGTATTTCTGAACAATTTAAAGACCCAAAATACGACCCTCAATATCAAGATGTATTATTTGAGGAAGCAAAAAATATCAACCCAAATAGCAATAAAGCAAGAGATTATACTAAAAGAAGAAGTATTAGCTTAATAAATGTTAGAAAAGAATTCAATCCAAACTCAACCAAAAAACAACGTTTTTATAATATAGAAAATGTATCTGTTTCATACGCATTTAATGAAATCTATCGCAAAAACTATAATATTCAAAAATTTGTTGATCAAAACGTGAGAGCTTCTGCAAATTATAATTATAGTTTTGGACCTATGAGTATTGAGCCATTTAAAAATTGGAAATCTTTAAATAGTAGGTATTTAAAATTTATAAAAGATTTAAATGTAAATTTATTACCATCAACTATTTCAATTAACTCAAGTATTATTAGAAGATACAGTGAGCAATTATCACGAAGTTTAATAGAAGGATTGCCAGAATTACCAGTGTTGAAGCAACGTTTTTTTATGTTTGATTGGGATTACAATATTGGGTATAACCTAACAAAATCGTTACAATTTAATTTTCGAGCAACCAATAATTATATCTATGATGATTTTAAAGCTTCAGACGATATACAGTTAATGGATAATTTCTTTACACTTGGAAGGCCAAATCATTATCATCAAACACTAAATGGAACGTATGAAATTCCTTTAAATAAAATTCCATTTTTAAATTTTGTAAAAGCAAACTATGTATATACTGCAGATTTTGATTGGCAATCAGCATCACAATCCTATGTCAATCAAATTGGGAATGTAATTCAAAATAAAAACACACATACCTTAGGAGCAAATATTGATTTTAATAAATTTTATAAAATTTTAAGTTTAAACAAATTGTTTAATAAAAAGAATTCTTCATCCAAAAAAGGAAGCTCTAAAACACCAATTATACCAAGAAATTTTAAAACAAAAAAGAAAAAAACAATTGGAGGTAAAATAGGACAAGGGTTTTATAACCTTTTAACATCCATTAAAAAAGCGCGTATTAATTACTCTGAAAACAATGGTACTTATTTACCGGGATATTTACCAGAAATAGGATTCTTAGGACGTGATAATTTTAGTGGAAGTTTAGCACCAACATTTGGGTTTGTTTTTGGTAGCCAAATAGATATTAGACAACGAGCAATTGAAAATGGTTGGTTGCTATCACGTAATATTAATGACCCTTATTTCAATAGAACATATAGCAAAACCCATTTTAATAAATTAGATGGTATTATTACTGTTGAACCGTTTAAAAATTTCGATTTAGAGTTTAGAGGTAATAGAACGTATACCACAAAAACATCACAACAATTAGATGTGGTAGACAATATATTAGATACAAATGCTCCCATTACAGAATTTGGGAATTTCAGCATCAGCTATAATATGTTAAAAACATCTTTTAGTAACAATAATGTAAATTTTGAAAAATTCAAAACTAACAGAGCAATCATTGCTCAGCGTTTAGCATTAAATACAGGGCAACCAATAAATGGGTTTGGAGAAACTAGCCAGCAAGTTATGCTCCCTGCATTTATGGCAGCATACTCAGGTAAGGATGCTTCAAAAATAAGTTTAAATACATTTAAAAGCGTTCCAATTCCAGGGTGGAGATTAAATTATAAAGGGTTTATGAGAATGAAATGGTTTAAAAAACGTTTTAGAAGTTTTTCAATTTCACACAGTTATAATTCACTGTATTCAATTACAAATTTTAGTAATAATTTAGAATATAATGTAAATAATCCGTATGCTGAAACGGATATTGTGGGGAATTACTTCAATAAAACACTTTTTACAAATGTAAATTTGATTGAAGAATTTTCTCCATTACTAAAAGTAGATATGAAAATGAAAAATTCATTATCTTTCAGCGGTAGAATAAATAAAGATAGAGGATTAACGTTAAATTTTAATAATAATACTATTACTCAAATTAAGGGAACAGAATATGTTATAGGATTAGGTTATAGAATTAAAGATTTAAAAATGAAATTAAAATTTGGAGGAGAAGTAACTAGATTAAAAGGGGATCTGAATGTAAGAGCCGATTTATCTTTAAGAGACAACATAACAGTTATTAGAGCAATAGATCAAGATAATAATCAAGTAACAGGAGGGCAACGTTTACTATCTCTTAAACTTTTTGCCGATTATGCAGTAAGTAAAAATTTAATAGCATCTTTCTATTTTGATCAAAGTTCATCTAGATACGCAATTTCAACTACTTTCCCTAGACAATCTGTGAGTTCTGGGTTAAGTATTAGATATATATTAGGAAATTAATTAACAAATTAAATTTAATAAAAATGAATATTCCAGAAGAATTAAAGTATACAAAAGACCATGAATGGATAAAAATTGAAGGAGATACAGCAACAGTAGGTATTACGCATTTTGCGCAATCTGAATTAGGAGACATTGTTTATGTAGATGTTGATACTGTTGATGAAACAGTTGAAAAAGATGAAGTGTTTGGCTCTGTTGAAGCCGTAAAAACAGTATCAGATTTGTTAATGCCTTTAACAGGTGAAGTAACAGATTTTAATGAAGCTTTAGAAGATGAACCAGAAAAAGTGAATACAGATCCTTATGGAGAAGGATGGATGATTAAAATAGCTATTTCTGATACTTCTCAAGTTGAAGCGTTATTATCAGCTGAAGATTATAAAAAATTAATTGGAGCGTAAATTATATTTTTACAGTGCACTACTTTTAACAATTGTAATTACAATAGGTAGTCTAATTTCAATCCCTAAATTAGAAGTAACACAAGTACAAATTTCAGATAAACTTGTGCACATATCTGCTTATTGTTTGCTAACATTAAATTGGTTGCTGGCCTATAAGTTTAAAGCCAATAAACTAAAATTTAGTTTATTGATTTTGCTGTTTGTTTTTATTTATGGCATAGTTATTGAAGTTTTGCAAGGAACCATAACCAATTATAGGCAGGCAGATTTATTAGATGTTTTAGCCAATTTTATAGGTATTGGTCTCTCTTTTATATTTTTTAGCCTATTTTTTAAAAGAAAATAGAATGAAATAAAAAATATACTTGTATAATATATTAAAATTATTAAATTAGCACACTATTTAAATTATTTTATAAATGGAAGTTAAAAAAAGTCCAAAAGCAAATCTAGAAAACTACAGCAAGTTGTTTATGCAATTAGGTTTAGTTTTAGCACTATTAGTGGTATATTTAGCCATTGAAAAAAAGACGTATGATAGAGTAATTGGTGATCTTGGTCCAGTTGTTTTAAACGCTGAAGATGATGAACAAACAATTGAAATTGCACCACCACCTCCACCAGAACAAAAAGCACCACCACCACCAACTCCTGATAAGATTGAAATTGTAGAGGATGAAAAAGAAGTTGAAGAAACAGTTATAGAGTCTACTGAAACTGATGAAGATGACGCTGTTGAAGTTGAAGAAATAGTTGATGTTGAAGAAGATGAAGATGTAATGGAAGATGTGCCTTTTGCAATTATTGAAGATGTTCCTGTTTATCCTGGCTGTAAAGGAAATAAAGCAAAATTAAGAGCCTGTTTGCAAGAAAAAATAACAAAGCATGTAAATAGGAAATTTAATTCTGATTTAGCGTCAGATTTAGGTTTGTCACCAGGGGTTAAGCGTATTTTTGTGATGTTTAAAATTGATAAAAATGGAAATATTACCAATGTAATGGCGCGTGCACCTCATAAAAGATTACAAGCTGAAGCAATTAGAGTTATAAAATTACTACCTAAAATGATTCCTGGAAAACAACGAGGAAGACCTGTAGGAGTAAAATATAGTTTGCCAATTGCATTTAAAGTAGAATAAATATTAGAAAATTATAATTAAAAAGCTCAACCATTTGGTTGAGCTTTTTTTTTGGCCTGTTTATTGCATTAACATAATTTTAACATTTGTCCTTGATAAGAGTTGTTAAAAACTAAAAATCTTAATACCACTCAAAACAATTAATTTCAAATAACATGCTCTTAAAAAGGATGAAATAAAACGGATAAAATTATGAATACAAAAAAACACCCAAATGCAAATTTAGAAAATTACAGTAAATTATTTGTACAATTAGGACTTGTTTTATCTTTACTTGTCGTATATGTATTAATACAAAACAAAACTTTTGAAAAAGAAATAGCTATTTTAAGCGATACTGGTAGAGAAGACGCTTTTAATCCAGAGTCAAATATTATATATGAGATTGAACCCAAAATTAAACAACCACTTCCTAAAAAAGTAATTTTAATTGATATTCAAAAGAAGGATGATGACTCCGATTTTATAGAAACAACACTTAAAGATATTGATACAAGCGAACCTATTGATGACTTAGGGTTTATTGATGTTGATTCAGGTAATACTGATGAGGTTCTTGAAGATGTGCCTTTTGCAATTATTGAAGACGTTCCAGTTTATCCAGGTTGTAAAGGAGATAAGGATCAGTTAAGGGCTTGTTTACAAGAAAAAATCACAAAACATATATATAGAAATTTTAATTCAGGGTTAGCATCTGAACTTGGTTTAACACCTGGAGTAAAACGTATTTTTGTACTATTTAAAATTGATAGAAATGGAGATATTACAAATATACAGGCTCGAGCACCTCATAAAAAGTTAAAGGAAGAAGCTATTAGAATTGTAAAGTTATTGCCTAAAATGGAACCAGGAATGCAGCGTAAAATTCCTGTTAGTGTAAAGTACAGCTTGCCAATTGCATTTAAAGTAGAATAGCAATAAAATTTTATAAGTTATTTAAAAAGACTCATCCGCTTAAATGAGTCTTTTTTTGCCTGTTTATTGCATTTTGTTCAAAAATTTCGTAAATTTAATACGATGAACATCTTGCAAGGTATTGATACAATACTCTTGTTATTTTTCAATTTCTTGCATTATAAATTATACTGTTATAACAGTTCTTTTTAGAAGTATTTCTTGTTGAACCAAAAGCAAGGTAATCATGGAAATAAAAAAATATCCAGACGCGGCTTTAGAAAATTATAGTAAAATTTTAATTCAATTAGGTTTAGTATTGTCACTTTTTATTGTTTATGAATTTATGAATATGAAAACCTATCCAAAATCAATTAAAGGATTAACTGGGGATATTGTTGAAATTGACGATACAGAAGAAACAATTGATATTAAAAAAATTGAAGTCAAAGTTAAGCCAGCTGCTAAAATGGTTATACCCGATAAAATATTAAAAGTTGAAGATAAAATAGACGTAGAAGAAACAATTATTGAGTCTACTGAAACAGATGAATCTGAAGCAATTATCGTTGATCCAAATAAACAAATTAAGTCGGTTGAAGAAGAAGAAACTATTGTTGAAGATGTGCCATTTATGGTTATAGAGAATGTCCCAATATTTCCAGGGTGCAAAGGCGATAATAAAAAACTTAGAGCATGTTTTTCTGCACAGATGTCTAAATTTGTTTCCGAAAATTTCAATTCAGAATTGGCATCAGATTTAGGATTATCATCAGGAAGTATTCAAAGAATTTTTGTAATGTTTCAAATTGATAAAAACGGAAATATTGCCAACATACAGGCAAGAGCTCCTCATAAAAAATTAAAAGAAGAAGCCATAAGAGTAATTAAGTTATTACCAAAAATGGAACCAGGGAAACAAAGAGGTAGAGCTGTAGGTGTTAGATATGGGCTTCCAATTGTTTTTAGAGTCGAATAATATTTACTATTTAACTTAATTAGTATAAATTTGCAAACATAAAAAACACATGAAATTACATTTTATAGTAGCTATTTTGTTATATAGTTACAATAAAATAATTCGTAATTTTGAAAATTAAATAAAATAAATGTTTCCAAATTTAAATAATTTACCTGTTTATGACAATACAGGTGTTAATGAGCGTGTTAAACGTTTTTGTACTCGTAGTATTAAAAAATCTTCAAAAACAGAAGGTTTAAAGCTTGCGTTAAGTATGATTGATTTAACAACTCTTGAAGGTAAAGATACCAAAGGAAAGGTGCAACAACTTTGCTATAAGGCAATGCATCCACATGATTCGTTAAAAAATATTCCCACTGTAGCAGCAATTTGCGTGTACCCATCTTATGTAGGTGTTGCAAAAAAGGCACTGCAGGGAAGTAATATTCAAGTGGCATCTGTAGCTACCGCTTTCCCTAGTGGTCAGTCAGCTCTAGAAGTTAAACTAAGTGATACAAAATTTGCAGTAGATCAAGGAGCTGATGAAATAGATATGGTAATTTCAAGAGGAGAATTTCTTTCAGGAAATTACCAATTTGTATTTGATGAAATTGCTGCAGTTAAAGAAGTATGCGGAAAGGCTCATTTAAAAGTAATTTTAGAGACAGGAGAGTTAGATACATTAGAGAACGTACGAAAAGCAAGTGAAATTGCCATGTATGCGGGCGCTGATTTTATAAAAACTTCAACAGGAAAAATTCAACCAGCAGCTACTATGCCGGTAACATATGTAATGCTAGATGCCATTAAAGATTTTTACTTAAAAACAGGAAAAATGATTGGCATGAAGCCTGCAGGTGGAATTTCTACTTCAAAAATTGCATTGCAATATTTGGTAATGTTGAACGAGGTTTTAGGAGAAAAATGGATGAATAACAATTATTTTCGATTTGGAGCAAGCAGTTTAGCAAATGATGTTCTAATGCAGTTAGTAAAAGCAGAAACGGGAATATATCAATCTATCAATTACTTTTCAAAAGATTAATTATGGCTAAAAAAAACAATAATATATTTAAAGCTTCGTGGACTTACGATGAAGCTCCTGAAAGTACAGATCATATTCAAATTAAAAAACAGTACGAATTATATATTGATGGAGAATTTACAAAACCCGTTAAAAATAATTATTTTGATACGATAAATCCTTCTAACGGAAAAAAAATAGCAAGTATAGCAGAAGCTTCTTCTGAAGATGTTGACAAAGCTGTAAAAGCAGCTAGAAAAGCCTTTAAAGGTTGGGCAGCTCTAACCGGAAAAGAAAGAGGTAAATATATTTTTAGAATTGCCCGATTAATTCAGGAAAGAGCACGAGAATTTGCAGTAATTGAAAGTTTAGATGGAGGAAAACCAATAAGAGAGTCAAGAGATATTGATATTCCTTTAGCGGCAAATCACTTTTTTTATTATGCGGGTTGGGCAGATAAGTTAGAATATGCATTTCCTAATAGAAACCCAAAACCTTTAGGAGTTGTTGGGCAAATTATTCCTTGGAATTTTCCATTGTTAATGGCGGCCTGGAAATTAGCTCCAGCTTTAGCAACGGGTAATACCGTAGTTTTAAAACCAGCAGAAACAACATCATTAACAGCACTTAAACTTGCGGAGATTATTCATGAGAGTGGTATTCCAAAAGGAGTTGTTAATATTGTTACAGGTGCTGGAGAAACTGGTGCTAGTATTGTAAACAATCCAGATGTTAATAAAATAGCATTTACGGGTTCAACAGGAGTTGGAAAATACATTCAAAAGGCAACAGCAGGAACAAATAAAAAACTAACCTTAGAACTTGGAGGTAAAGGAGCGAATATTATTTTTGAAGATGCTGCAATTGATCAAGCAGTTGAAGGAATTGTGAATGCTATATTTTTTAACCAAGGTCATGTATGTTGTGCAGGATCACGATTGTTTGTGCAAGAATCAGTTGCTGATTTGGTGATTGAAAAACTTAAAAGAAGAATGGAAACGTTAATTGTAGGAGATCCATTGGATAAAAACACAGATATAGGCGCTATTAATTCTAAAAAACAATTGCAAACAATTGAGAATTATATTAAAATAGGAATCAATGAAGGGGGGGAAATATACCAACCAACATGTGAATTTCCAAAGCAAGGAAATTGGTGTGCTCCAACATTGTTTTTAAATGTTTCACAATCACATCGTATTGTTCAAGAAGAAATTTTTGGTCCTGTTTTAGCCGTTCAAACATTTAGAACAATTGATGAAGTTATTGAAAAAGCAAATAATACTCCTTACGGATTATCAGCAGGAGTTTGGACAGAGAAAGGGTCAAAAATATTTCATTTAACTCAAAAACTAAATGCAGGTGTGGTTTGGGGAAATACCTTTAACAAATTTGATGCAACTTCTCCTTTTGGAGGTTACAAAGAAAGTGGTTTTGGAAGAGAAGGAGGCTTACATGGATTGAAACCATACGTGAAGTTTGAGTAAAATATAAATTAAAATTATTTTAACTACAGAATATGAGCAGATTAGATATTAATAAAACATATAAATTATATATAGGAGGTAAATTTCCTCGTACAGAATCAGGTAGATATTACACAATTAATAATAGTAGTGGAAATTTAATTGCAAATATGTGCTTAGCTTCTCGTAAAGATTTTAGGAATGCAGTTGTTATTGCACGTAAAGCTCAAAATTCTTGGGCAAATGCTACCGCCTTAAATAAAGGACAAATACTATATCGTATTGCTGAAATACTTGAAGGTAGAAAAGAACAGTTTATTTTAGAGTTAATTACACAAGGTGAAGCAAGAAAAGTAGCACAAAAAGAAGTTGAAACAGCTATTGATAGGTTGGTTTATTACGCAGGATGGAGCGATAAGTATCAGCAATTATTTAGTGCTGTAAATCCAGTATCAAGTTCTCATTTTAACTTTTCAAACCTTGAACCTGTTGGGGTAGTTTCAATAATAGCTCCTGAAGAGCAAAGTTTATTGGGATTAGTGTCTGTAATTGCGCCTGCAATAGTTGGAGGGAATACAGTTGTTGTTTTAGCTTCAGAAAGCAAACCTTTAACGTCTATTTCTTTTGCTGAAGTATTAAATTCATCTGATGTTCCAGGAGGCGTTGTTAACATTCTAACAGGAAATAAAGCAGAATTAGTAAGTCACATGGCTTCACATATGGACGTTAACGCCATCGTATATTGTGGAAAAGATGAAAACGAACTGAAAGAAATTAGTGAACTAGCTAGTAACAACGTAAAGAGAACTATTTTTTATAAAAAAAGTAATTGGGAAAATAAATTATGTGAATCTCCTTATTTTATTGAAAAAACACAAGAAGTGAAAACTACTTGGCATCCAACAGAAATTTAAGAGTAAGGGAAACGGTATTAAATTAACTACATTGAATTAACACACAGTTAAATCAAAAATAATTAAATTGAGCATCATGGATACTAAAAGTTACTTTGCACATAAAACAGCTGTAATTGATGACGGATGTGTAATTGGTAACGGGACTAAAATTTGGCATTTCAGCCATATTATGCCAAATTCTAAAATTGGAGAGAATTGTAATATTGGTCAAAATGTTGTTATTTCTCCTGAGGTTGTTTTAGGAAAAAATGTGAAAGTACAAAACAATGTTTCCATCTATTCAGGTGTTATTTGTGAAGACGATGTGTTTTTAGGCCCTTCAATGGTATTTACGAATGTAATAAACCCAAGAAGTGCAGTTGTTAGAAGAGGTGAATATTTGAAAACCATCGTAAAAAAAGGAGCTAGTATTGGTGCTAATGCAACTATTGTTTGCGGAAATAATATTGGTAAATTTGCCTTTGTTGGTGCGGGTACTGTTGTTACAAAAGAAGTATTACCGTATGCTTTAGTTGTGGGAAATCCTTCAAAACAAATAGGTTGGATAAGTGAGTACGGACATAGATTAGAATTTGATAAGAATGGCTTTGCAACCTGTATTGAAAGTAAAGAAATATATAGTTTAAAAGACAATAAAGTTAAGAAAATCCCGAATTAAGGTCTATGAAAAAAGCACTGTTAAGTTTCATCTTCATTTTTTTATCAATTTCAGTTTTTTCTCAAATTGAAAAATACCCTGTTTTTAATGAATGTAACTCTACAGATGTTTCTAAAATACCAACATGCTTTAAAACACAAATTAAAAAGGCAATTTTAAAAGAATTTAAAATCCCAAAAAACATACAGCAAGAAAATTTTGAAGGGACAATTAATATTGTTTTTTTGGTTGATAATTCAGGTAATTTCCATGTTACTTACATTAATTCTCCATACAAAGAATTAAAAAAGGAAGTTGAACGTGTTTTTAAAACCTTACCAAAAATAACGCCTGCAAAATTTAATAATCATCCCATTGAAATGCAGTTTGTTTTTCCACTAATAATTCCGTTAGAAAATAATTTTCAAGAAGTAATAGAAAAAAAAGAAGTTAAAAAAGAAATTGTTCAATTAACAAAAAAACCTATAAAAACGTTGAACAAAAAAAGCCTATTTCCAGAACATAAAAGTGAATTAAATATCCCTTTTACGCATGCAGAATATAGTTCTTACAATTTTTATTTAGATAAGGCAGATAATTCACATACAGCAGTGAAACCATACGTATATTCAGAAGTTACAAAATATATTGATTTAGACGCTCAAAAAGATAAATTAATAAAACCAAAATCAACTTGGTTTGGTAAAAAGTTATTGAATGAACATATGGCTTTTGTAAAAGGAAAAGATTTTTGGTTTACAGTTGATCCTGGTGTTGATGTACAAGTAGGTAAAGACAACTATGGAATAAATACTTTTAACAACACAAGATCTATTCAAATAAATGGTGGTTTAGGAAAGAAGTTTAATTTTTCAGCAAGTTTTTATGAAAGTCAGGGAAGATTTGCGAATTATGTGAATCAATACGCTGAATCAATAAAACCTGCAGGTGGTAATCCTGCAATTATACCAGGAAGAGGTATTGCTAAAGAATATAAATCTGACGCGTACGATTATCCCGTTGCAGAGGCATACATATCTTATACACCCAATAAAACAGTTAATTTTCAGTTTGGAAATGGTAAAAATTTCATAGGAGATGGTTATCGCTCTTTATTTTTATCTGATGTAGCCTCACCATATCCTTTTGTCAAAATAAACACCAATTTTTGGAAAATAAAATATACAAACCTTTGGATGTGGATGCAGGATGTTAGACCAGAATTAACAGTTGATGGAGCCTATAAGCAAAAGTTTATGGCCGTTCATTATTTAAGCTGGAATGTTACTAAAAAACTGAATATAGGTTTGTTTGAAACTGTTATTTGGGAAGATACAAACAACAGAGGTTTTGATGTAAATTACCTAAATCCATTGATATTTTACACAGCAGCCGAATTTTCAACAGGATCAAGAGCAGGGAATACATTGTTAGGATTAAGTTTGAAATATAAACTCAAAAATATCTCATTATATTCTCAATTCATATTAGACGAATTTAGAGTTTCTGAAATTACAGGTGGTAATGGTTGGTGGGGAAATAAGAACGGTATTCAATTAGGTGTAAAATTTTACAATGCATTTAATATTGAAAACTTGTATTTGCAAGCAGAATACAATGCAGTAAGACCTTATACATATTCTCATGATGAGCTTAATTTAAATTACGGACATAACAACCAACCTTTAGCACATTTATGGGGGGCAAATTTTAGAGAAACCATAGGTATTGTGAGATATACAAAAAATCGCTGGTTTGCAAATGCTAAAATTATTTTTGGAACAAAAGGATTTGATTATAGTAATACAACAGATACCTTTAGTTATGGAGGAAATGTTTTTGAAGACAATGATAATAGAGCCTCAGATTATGGGAATAACATAGGTCAAGGAAATTCAGCTTCAATTTTTATTGGTGATTTACAACTAGGTTACTTAGTTAATCCAGCTACTAATTTAAAGTTGTTTGGAGGAGTAACATTCAGAAATTTTAATCCAGATGCTCCAACAGGTATTTTTGACAAATCAAATACTACTTGGTTCTCTTTTGGTTTGAAAACAGATCTATTTAATTGGAATTTCGATTTTTAATATCTTCGGGGATATCTAAATCTTTCAATTCATCTAGTTGCATTAAAATATCAAAAGTTTTTTTAGCTTCTTCTTCATCAATTACAGAAATTGCAGCACCAACGTGTACCATAACATAATCTCCTACCTTAGCTTCAGGAACTAAAGTGAGACTTACGTCTTTTATAATACCGTCAAAGGAGACTTTTCCTAACCTAAAAACTTCGTCTAACTCGTTTGTAATTTCTATTAATTTTCCAGGAATTGATAAACACATATCTATAAAATAATTTTAATTTGTTATTTTGAATGCCTATCTGCCGGATAGGCAGATTCCCTTTCAGGTCGCATTTTTCTGTTATATATTTTTTTCGTTATGCTTCAAAAAAGGATAAATTTATCCTGAGCGTAGTTAAAGCGCTTCAATTGCTAACGCAAAAGAAAATACAGCTTAAATATTTTCTTTTAGCCAACCATACCATGCTTCCATACCTTCACCCGTTGTTGCTGAAACTTCAAAAAATTGCAATTTAGGGTTTACTTGTAATGCGTAACTTTTAAGCTTTTCAATATCAGTATTTAAGTAAGGAAGTAAATCAATTTTATTAATAATACAAATGTCAGAAGTATAAAACATATCAGGATATTTAATAGGTTTATCATCACCTTCTGTAGTGCTAATAATAACAATGCGTTTGCTTTCTCCTAAATCAAACATAGAAGGACATACTAAGTTTCCTACATTTTCAATCATTAAAATACTGTTATTTTTAATTTCTAATTTTTTAACAGCTTCATAAACTATATCACTTTCTAAATGGCATCCCTTACCTGTATTAATTTGTATTACAGGAATTTTTATAGCATCAATTCTATTTGCATCATTTAATGTTTGTTGGTCTCCTTCAATCACATAAAAAGGAATTGTTTCTTTTAAATCAGATAATGTTCGTTCAAGAATAGAAGTCTTCCCAGATCCAGGAGAACTTACTAAATTTAAGGTGAAAATATTTTTAGCTTCAAAATAACCTCTATTTCTGGCAGCCAAAACCTGATTGTTTTGTAAAATATCTTGCTCTATTTCTAATACTTTATGTTTGTGGTCATGAGAATGATTGTGCGTATGTGTATGCTCTTCATGAGTATGATGTTCGTGGGTATGAGTATGACTATCATGGTTGTGATGAAGTACATCGTGAGAATGATTGTGTTCTCCAGGTTTTAAAATTGTTGGACCATTAGTATCAGATCCACAGCCGCAAGTTCCACACATAATTATAGCTTTTAAATTACTTCTAATGATTTTACTCTTAATTCTTTTCCTTGAATAATACCTTTAAAGTTGCTGTTGCAATTAGGGCAGCTATCAAATATATTATTTAAATAAAATTCACGATTACAATCTGCGCAAATTGCTTTTCCAGGAATTTCAATAATGGTTTTTAGCGCATGTTCTAAAACACTATCCTTAACAGCAGACTCCCATACAAAATTTAAGGCATCTAATTCTACTCCAGCTAATTGCCCAATTTCAAGCTCAATTTTAGCTACGGTATTTTCTTTAATTTTTGCAGTTTCATCTTCAGCAATTTTTACAATTCCCATAACTATAGATAATTCATGCATGCTATTAATAATTGTGACCAATTCAAAATTACAAAATTTAATAAGAAATGAACTAAAGAATAGTTTAAAAATTTATATGATAATTATCATATAATTAAGATTAGGATATCTTATTTTAAAGCGTTCTAAATTAGGGCATTAAGTGAAATGGCGTTAAAATATTTTATAACTTAGTACTGTTCATTTTTTATAAATATATAAAATAAACAAAAGATTTTTTTAATATTAAAAACTTCACGTATGTCTACCAAAAAAGAAAAGCAGAAAACCTATTATCAAAGTATAATAGAAAAAGGCTATTCACGTCGAGATTTTATCAAATTTGCAACATATATGACTGCCTTTATGGGGCTAGAATCATCTATGATTGGACAAGTTGTGAAAGCAATGGAAACAAAAAAACGAATTCCAGTTATTTGGGAGCATTTCCAAGAATGTACTGGTTGTTCTGAATCATTCATCCGTTCTGACCACCCTTTGGTGGCAGATTTAATTTTTGACCATATTTCATTAGACTATACAGATACTTTAATGGCTGCTTCGGGGCACAATGCTGAAGAAGCCAAGCATGAATCTATGAAGGAAAATTACGGAAACTATATTTTGGTAGTAGAAGGAGCTATCCCTATAAAAGATGACGGTGTTTATTGTACAATTGCAGGTCGTTCAGCTGTAGATATTTTAAAAGAATCAGCCGCAGGAGCAGCAGCAATTCTCACTTTTGGAAGCTGCTCATCTTGGGGAGGAGTACAAGCAGCATATCCAAACCCAACAGGTTCTGTTCCAGTTGATGAAATTATTAAAGACAAACCAATTATCAGAATACCAGGTTGCCCACCAATTGGTGAAGTTATGACAGGGGTTGTTATGCATTATGCCACCTTTGGAACGTTGCCTGAACTAGATTCTATGGGAAGACCAAAACAATTTTATGGAAAAAGAGTTCATGATAGCTGTTATAGAAGACCTAATTTTGATGCCGGTTTATATGCCGAAAGCTTTGATAGTCAAGAAGCCAAAGATGGCTATTGTTTGTATAAGTTAGGATGTAGAGGGCCTGTAACCTACAATGCTTGTGGAACTATGGGATGGAATAATGGCGTTAGTTTTCCAATTAAATCAGGATATCCTTGTATTGGTTGTAGTGAGCCAAGTTTCTGGGATAACTCACCTTTTACAGAGAGATTAGTGAATCTACCTGGAATGGGTATTGAAGCAACTGCTGATAAAATTGGTAAAATTGTTATTGGGGCAGCAGTAGGTGGAGCGGTTATACATTCTGTAGCAACTAATTTAGCAAAGAAAAAGGAAATTAGAGAAGCTGAAAAATGCGGGGAAGAAAATGAACAAAATATTAAAGCATAAAATAAACTTATCATGGCAAATAGAATTGTAATAGATCCAATTACTAGAATAGAAGGGCATTTACGTGTAGAAGCTGAAATAAAAGATGGAAAAGTAGTAAATGCATATACTTCCTCAACAATGATAAGAGGAATGGAAAAAATAGTGCAAGGAAGAGACCCAAGAGATGTTTGGGCTTTTGTGCAACGTACTTGCGGTGTTTGTACTACAGTACATGCAATAGCTTCTATAAGAGCTGTTGAAAATGCGTTGGATATTGTTATTCCTCCTAATGCAGAAATAGCAAGAAATATTGTGACAATTGCACATGCAATGCAAGATCACGTAGTACATTTTTATCATTTACACGCATTAGATTGGGTTGACGTAACACAAGTTTTAAATGCAGACCCTAAAGCAACTTCTGAATTAGCACAAAGCATATCTAAATGGCCAAATAGTTCTCCTGGTTATTTTGCAGATGTTAAAGCCCGAATTAAAAAATTTATTGATAGCGGTCAGTTAGGAATTTTCGCCAAAGGATATTGGGGACATAAAGCAATGAAATTACCAGCTGAAGTAAACTTATTAGCGGTTGCTCATTATTTAGAAGCCTTAGAATGGCAAAAAGAAATTGTAAAGGTGCACACAATATTAGGCGGTAAAAATCCGCATCCTCATTTCTTAGTTGGGGGTATGGGTAGTGCAATAAATTTAGACGATGCAGGAGGGCTTAATATGGAGCGTTTAGCTTATGTTGGGCAATTATTAAAAGATGCTCATACGTTTATTAACGAAGTGTATGTTCCCGATTTGTTAGCAATTGCTTCTTTTTATAAAGATTGGGGTGCCATTGGCGATGCTAAATTTAACAACTATTTGTCTTATGGAGATTTACCAACGGATAATTATAGAAATCCTGCGAGTTTTAAATGGCCACAAGGTGTTATATTAAATGGAGATATTAGTAAAGTACATCCTGTAGATTTAGAAAACACCAATGAAATTCAAGAATTTGTAAATAAATCTTGGTATAATTATACTGAAGGTAAAGATAAAGGGCTACATCCTTGGGAAGGAGAAACCGATATCAATTATACAGGACCAAAACCTCCATTTGAACATTTAGATGTAGATAAGGAATATAGTTTCCTAAAAACTCCTAGATGGAAAGGGAAACCTATGGAAGTTGGCCCATTAGCAAGAATGTTAGTGGGGTATGCTTCAGGAGTTCCTGAATTTAAAAATGTTGTTGATGGCGCGTTAAAAGCACTAAATATTCCTGTAACTGCGTTATTTTCAACACTTGGAAGAACAGCTGCTAGAGGGTTAGAGTCTAAATTGTTAGCTGATTGGGGCTTAGAATTCTATGATAAACTTATTGCCAATATTAAAAATGGAGATACTCGAATGGCAAATATGGAAAAATGGGATCCAAAAACTTGGCCAAAAGAAGCTAAAGGAGTTGGGTATATGGAAGCTCCAAGAGGAGGTTTGGCTCATTGGATTGTGATTAAAGATAAAAAAACAGATAATTATCAAATGGTTGTTCCAACAACTTGGAACGCTTCACCACGTGATCCAAAAGGACAAATGTCTGCATATGAATCTGCTTTAATAGGAACGCCAATTGCAGATCCAAATAATCCTGTTGAAATTTTGAGAACCATTCACTCATTTGATCCTTGTTTAGCTTGCGCTGTGCATTTGTATGATGAGCATGGTAAACACATTAGCCAAATTCAAATTGGTGGGTCTTGTAGTATTTAGTAGTTAACAATTGAAATTATAAGTAATGGCAACAACATTTAATTATAAAAGAGTTTATGTATGGGAATTACCTGTTCGTTTTTTTCATTGGGTAACAGCATTTTCAACAACCATTTTGATAATTACAGGATTTATTATTGCAGATCCACCTGCTATCAATGCTAATGTAGAAGCTACAAATTCATTTTGGTTTGGCTATATAAGAGCTATTCATTTTATTACTGCATATATTTTAATTGCAAATTTAATTTTTAGAGTTTATTGGGCATTTACTGGTAATCAATTTGCAAATTGGCGTAATTTTATTCCATATACTAAAAAAGGAATACATAACATTATTCATGTGTTAAAAGTAGATATCTTTTTAATGAAAGACACAGAACACAAATTATACAATATAAGTATTGGTCATAATTACTTGGCGGCTTTCTCATATTTTATAATGGCATTGTTTTTTTTATTACAAGTAATGACTGGTTTATCACTTATTGCAGATACCTCAAGTTGGTGGTTTCCAAGTATGTTTAAATGGGTTTCAACTATGTTTGGAGGTGATATAGTTACACGCTATATTCATCATATTCTTACTTGGTTATTTATGGCATTTGTAGTAATACATGTGTACTTAGTTTTATTCCATGATTATGTAGAAGCAAGAGGAGAAGCCTCCTCTATGATAAGTGGGTTTAAATTTGTTCGCGCTGAAAGATTGAAAGAAAGTGAATCTGAAATTATTGATAAAGCCGAAAAAATAACATGGAAAAAAAAGAATAAAAAAACTCAAAAAGAAAAATAATAGATATGATTTCAGATGATGTAATGGAGCTGCAAAAGCTATTTTATCAAACTCATAATTATTTAAATAGTGAGAAAAAAGATAGCATTTTAGTTCTAGGTATTGGTAATTATTTAATGGGAGATGAAGGTGTTGGTGTGCACACCATTCATGCTTTGAGTAAAATTGATTTACCTGACAATGTGGATATTATGGACGGTGGTACAGGAAGTTTTGATTTAATGCCAATTCTATCACAATACCCCTTGGTGATTTTTGTTGATGCTACAATGGATAATAAACCTGCAGGAACTATAGATGTTATTTATCCTAAATTTGCAGCTGATTTCCCAACAGTATTAAGTGCCCATGATGTTGGGCTAAAAGATATGATTGAAGCCTTAGAGTTTCAAAATCAATTACCAAAAATAATTTTAGTAACAGTCTCTATTACAGAAATGATTCCTATGACTATTAGCCTGACAGATAACGTTGAAAATAGTATTCAACATGTTGTAAATAAAATTTTAAACATTTTAAATAAAATAACTATCGAAAAATAATTTTAACCATTCTTTTATTTACCTATCCCTATAAATTATATTAAAAAATTGTAAATTTATAGGGATAATTTTTTAAGTAAATTTTATGCTCAAAACTTATAAAATTTATATTTCTGGACAAGTACAAGGTGTTGGATTTAGACCTTTTGTGTATAATCTAGCAACAAAACATTTAATAAAAGGCTCTGTATCAAATGATGAAAATGGAGTTGTTATTTATGCAACGCAAACACGTGATAACATTAAACTATTTTATGAAGAATTACTTAAAAATCCGCCTCCAGTTTCACATATTTTAGCAAGTGAAATTAAGCCAACTAATTTTTTTAAGTTTGATAATTTTAAAATAATTCCTTCAAGTAAAAACGGGAATATTAACTTACCGCTAACACCTGATTTTGCAATTTGTGAAGCGTGTAAAACTGAAATTAATAATTCAACAAATCGCAGGTATAATTACCCATTTACTACTTGTGTAAATTGTGGGCCGCGTTGGGCTATAACACAATCTTTTCCTTTTGAAAGAAACCATACAAGCATGGATATGTTTACAATGTGTGATGATTGTGAAAAAGAATATACCAATCCGGGAGATAGAAGATTTCATTCACAAACAAATACCTGTTCTACCTGCGGAATTCAGTTGCATTTAGAAGATACTAATTCAAAAAAAATAACGATAAATATATCAATTACTTTTAAAAAAGTAGCTCAGTTTCTTACAGATGGAAAAATAATTGCAATAAAAAACACAAGTGGATATTTGTTATGTTGCAATGCTGAAGATTCAGAGGTTATTCAAAAACTAAGAAAGTTAAAGAACCGTCCAAATAAACCATTTGCGGTATTGTATCCTTCTTTAGAAAAACTTCAAAAAGAATTAAAATTAAATGAGTTGCAGGTAAAGTCTCTAACTTCAAAAGAACACCCCATAACCATTATTTCATCTGAAAACTACCAAGGAAACTTGGTATTAAATGAAATTGCTCCAAAATTAAATCAGTTAGGCGTAATGCTGCCATATACAGGAATTTTACAGTTATTAGCAAATGAATTAGATTTTCCAATAATAGCTACAAGTGGTAATATTCATGGTTCTCCAATTATTAGTAATAATGAAGATGCTATAGAGAAATTAAAAAATGTAGCCGATTATTTTCTGCACCATAATTTAAAAATAACACAACCTCAAGACGATTCTGTGTTAAAATTCAGCTTTAAATTTAAGCAACCAGTTTTGTTTAGGCGCTCGCGAGGTTTTGCCCCCAATTATTTTGGAGCTCAATTAAAATCTACTGAAAAAATAATAGCAATGGGTGCAGATTTAAAAAGCAGTATTACTTTTTATCCTAATCAGTATATTTATAGCAGTCAATATTTAGGGAATTTAGAAAACTACGATGTTTATAATCGGTTTATAGCAATGGTAAATTCATATATCAAAATTTTTGAACAACAACCTCAAGTAATTTTGATAGATAAGCATCCATTATATCACAGTTCAGAATTTGGAAGAGATTTTGCGAAAAAAAACAAGGCCAAATTAATTGAAATACAACATCATAAAGCACATTTTACAGCTATTTTAGGAGACCATAATTTATTTAAAAAAAAGGTATTAGGTGTTATTTTTGATGGTACCGGTTATGGTGATGACAAGGCTATTTGGGGAGGAGAATTTTTTAATTACGAAAAAAATAAAATAAAAAGAATCAATCACCTAGAATATTTTGATTGGTTGTTAGGCGATAAAATGGCTAAAGAACCACGTATTTCATTGTTGTCTTTAGCAACTTCAGAAATGGATGGAATTTTGAGTGTTAAATTCACACCAAATGAATTAAAAACGTATAAAACCTTAAAAACGTTAAATAGGTTAAAAACTTCTTCTGTAGGACGGTTATTTGATGCGGTAGCTTCTTTATTAAATATAACAGATTATAATTCATACGAAGGTGAAGCAGCAATCCTTTTAGAAAATTTAGTTACGGGGTATAATATAAAAAACTGCAAAAGTTATTTGAATTCTATAGAAAAAGGGATTTCTTCCAAAGAAATAATAAAACAAATAGCTATTGATGTTAAAAAAGGAAAATCTAAACAAAAAATTATTTTAAATTTTTTGTTCACATTAGCAAATACAATTATTGAAATGGCAAAAACAAACAATTATAAATATATAGCATTTAGCGGAGGTGTTTTTCAAAACACTACATTGGTAGATATGCTAATTGAATTAGTTCCTAAAGAAATAAAATTGTATTTTCATAAAGATTTATCGCCAAATGATGAAAATATTTCATTCGGTCAACTGATGTATTATATTCATATTAAAAAATAATAGATGAAGTATTTAGCGGAATATAGAAATTTAGAAGAGACTAAAAAAGTATTAGATGAAATTCATAATATTACTAAACATGAATGGAATATTATGGAAATTTGTGGCGGACAAACACACGGTTTAGTTAAAAATGGTATTTTAGAATTACTACCAGAGAAAGTTAGAATGATTCATGGCCCAGGTTGCCCAGTTTGTGTAACGCCGCTAAATTTAATTGATAAAGCCATTGATTTACTTGAAAAAGGAGTTATTGTTTGCTCTTTTGGGGATATGATTCGAGTTCCAGGGAGTAAAAAAAGTTTGCTGGAAGCTAAAGCTTTAGGTGGTGATTTACGTATTTTGTATTCACCTTTAGAAGCGGTAGCTGTTGCTAAAGAAAATCCAACAAAAGAAGTTGTGTTTTTTGCTGTTGGTTTTGAAACCACAGCTCCTGCAAATGCTCTTTCAGTTTTACATGCAGAAAAAGAAGGTGTTACTAATTATTCTATTTTGGCATCTCATGTGCTAGTTCCGCCAGCTATGGAAGCTATTTTAGATGATGAGTTTTGTACTATTGATGCTTTTTTAGGAGCTGGCCATGTGTGTGCAATTATGGGAACTGAAGAATATGAACCATTGGTAACAAAATATAAAATACCAATTGTGGTTACAGGTTTTGAACCTTTAGATTTAGTTCAGGGAATTTATATGGCGGTAAAACAATTAGAAGAAAATAGATTTGAATTAGAAAATCAATATGCGCGAGTAGTTAAAAAGGAAGGGAATGTAGCTGCAAAAAATGTGATAAATCAAGTTTTTGAAATTGGTACTAGAGAATGGCGTGGAATAGGAGAAATTCCTAATAGTGGATATGTAATTAAATCAAAATACAAAAATTACGATGCTGAAGCAAAGTTTAATATCAGTCATATAAAAGTACCTGAAAATAGTTCTTGTATTGCGGGTGAAATTTTAAGAGGAATTAAAAAACCTGCTGAGTGTGCTCAGTTTGGTAAAGCATGCAACCCTTCAAATCCACTAGGAGCACCAATGGTATCTTCAGAAGGGGCTTGTGCAGCATATTATCATTTTTCAATAATATAAAAAAGTAAAAATGGAAAAAATAGTAGATATAGGATTTGAAACTATTCATTTAGGTCACGGAAGTGGAGGTGAATTAACCAGGAATTTATTAGACAAAATAATTTTCAAAACATTTAGCAATCCGTTTTTAGATCAAAAACATGATGGATCTATTGTAGAATTTAATGAAAAAATTGCCATTTCAACAGATAGTTTTGTGATAACTCCAATTTTTTTTAAAGGAGGAGATATTGGTAGTTTAGCAGTACACGGAACTGTAAACGATGTTGCAATGTGTGGTGCAATACCAAAATATTTGTCGTTAGCTTTTATTATTGAAGAAGGATTAAAAGTGTCAGATTTCATAAAAATTGTTCAATCTATAAAAAAAGCAGCCGATGAAAGTGGTGTACTAATAATTACTGGAGATACTAAAGTAGTGGAAAGAGGGAAAGGCGATAAAATTTTTATAAATACAACGGGTTTTGGTGAAATGCATTCAAAAGCAAATATATCAATCCAAAATATATTAGAAAATGATGTAATTATTGTTAATAGTTTTATTGCTCAACACGGAATGGCAATTATGAGTGACAGAGAAGGGTTAGAATTTGAAACTACAATTAAAAGTGATTCTACCAATTTAAATTATTTGGTAAAAGATTTGTTAGATGAATTTGGCAATAACATTAAAATGTTTAGAGACCCAACACGTGGTGGGCTAGGAACAGTATTGCATGAAATTGCCAATGATATTTCTAAAGGTGTTTTTATAAAAGAAACTGATATTCCTATTGAAAAACAAGTTGCAGCCGCATGTGAAATGCTTGGTTTAGATCCGCTTTATGTAGCCAATGAAGGTGTTTTTTTAACAATAGTTAGTAAAGAAATTGCTTCTGAGGTTTTACAATTAATGAGAAACCATTCAAAAGGAAAAAATGCGGCTATTATTGGCTTCGTTACAAATAACCACCCTAAAAAAGTAGTTATGGAAAGTTCAATTGGAGGTAAACGAATTGTGAGTCCGTTAGTTGGAGAGCAATTACCTAGAATTTGTTAATTTACTAAAATCCAATAAACGCCAATAATTAAAGCAAATAAACCGCTTGCAAAACGTATTCCTTTAAAAAAGTTGATATTGTGGTTGTTTTTTGAGGCAAGAGAAATATGCCCAATAACAATTGCATAAGAAACCATAGCAAGTATGGTTCCAATTCCAAACCCAATAATGTATTCGGTAGACTCTAGTTTAGATGTAAACCCCAAAACGGGTAAAAACAATAAAAAATGAGCAATACCAGCTAACCCATGAACATAGCCAAAAGATAAGGAAGCCATTGTGTTTTGCTTTAAGTTTATATGCTGATGATTGTGTGATTTTTCTTCAGAATGTTGGTGGGGATGTTTGTGAATAATACCATTATTTTCAGTATGAATATGTGTGTGTGTGTGATTTTTTTCTTTTCTAAACAATTGAAAAAAGATCCAAATACTTAACCCAATTAACAGTACGCCAACAAATTTTTCACTGTGAGCTGAAATTTTTTCAACAGGAATAAATTCTTTAAAAAGTAAAAATAAAATACCAATAGATAACATTCCCAACAAATGCCCTATTCCCCAAAACAAACCTACTTTCCAAGCCTTTTTCTTGCTTTCAATTGCAAAAGGAGTTACAGCAGCCAAATGATCAGGGCCTGAAATAACATGAGCAACCGCAGCAATTATGCCTGCGAATAAGGGTAAGTTAAAGTCCATAAGAATCAAAAATTATGAGTATTAAAATTACAACTTTTAATTGAAAACAGGTTGAATACTATAAAGAATTATGATGTGATTTTACTAATTTAAATTTTTTAAAGTTGTAATTAATTTAGGTAAATCAATAGTGTTGTTTGCAGGAATATAGAGTTCTTCGCTATGTTTTAAAGTTCTATCCGTATAATAATAAACCAAGTAAATGCCATAAAAAGGATCTTCAATAATTTTTATCTTTTTTAAACCTGATAAAGGGAAATCCCAATTATGAAAATAACCATTTATATAAGCGTATTTTGCTCCAATTAATATTTTGCCATCACCTTTAGTATTTCTTATTTTGTAATAAAAAGGCATTCCATAGGCAAAAGAGGCTAAAAATAATATTAAGCCTATAAGTACTAAAAACATAAATAATTTTCCTTCATCAATAACTAAAATAAATATTCCAAAAACTACAATAGCAATTAATCCTATTGAAAAAAGGATGATTAGGTTTTTGCCAGATTCTTGTTTAAATAAATAATTAACGTAGCTCTTTTTTTGTTCCTTTGTTAAAGTCCATTCAGCCACTAAATTTTCGCCGTTTATTAAAGTTTGTAATTTTTTTTCTCTACTTTTAAACATATATCCAATAACTATTGATATTATAAAAAAGAAAATAGAAATCATTACAATTGCTGGGTGTATTGGTAATGCATCCAAATCCATAAAAGCTACAATAATAATTAATAAAAAGAAACCAGCAGCATACCAAGAACGTTTAACAATCTTACTTTCACTATTTTGAAGGGTAATTTTATTATTTATTTCTAAAAAAATATTTGATGAGGAGGTATTAGGGTTAAAAGAAGAGTTTTTGGGTTCTTCTAAATTTTCTTTTTGATTGTTATTTGTTTTTTTACCGCAACTGGGACAAAATTTAGTGTCTTCAGTTATAGCTTCACCACAATTTGTACAATATATAGTTTTCATAATTATTGAGTTTTATTTCCTTTAAATAATAACAGGAGTATGATAATAAATAATCCTAGAAGTGATAAGGTTGTTAAAAATGAAATGAAATTAACAAAAAGGTATTGAGATTGAGTTATGAAAATTGAGAATAGCAGTATGGCTTGTAATCCTATAAATATTTTAAGTAGCCAATTAAGAGGTTTTTCTTTTTGATGTCTAATAAAATAAATAACAAGTATAATTACAGAAAAGAATTTTACTCCCATAATATCGTCAGAACCTTCCCCAAATGAAAATAAAAGTATATTTAATAAAACATAAAATAGTATTAAGTTTTTAGCTGTTTTCTTCGTATTAATAGTATTGTTGTTATCAATTTGAATATCATCAGTTTTGATTTCTGAGTGTGTATATAAATTATCTTTTTGGGTTTTTGGAGAAACAGTCTCCTTTATTTTTGATTTCACATAGTTTGAAGTTTCATTTTTCAAGCTTTTTACCACTCCTTTTTCCATTTTCTTTTTGGACGGTTCACTGCTATTTTTGGGCGTTATTCCAATTTTAAATCCACAATTTGGACAAAATTTAGTTTTGTTATTAATTGATGCTCCACAGTTAGTACAAAAAGGCATAATTTATTTATTAAGATTAATTAAGTTTATTTCCACAATTTCCACAAAATTTAGCTCCTTTAATTACTGGAGCGCCACAGTTAGTACAAAAGTTCTTAGATTTTCTTTCATCATCATCATCATCATCATATTCTAGTTTAAGCATACAACTTTTTATTGTTTTATTTTGAATAAGTACTGGGTATTGGTAACCTTTAATACCTAAATAAGGACAATTATCAACACTATCTTGAAGTTCTAATGCATCATCATTTGGGAAAATCCATTTTAATTTTCCTTTTTCTATCCACGGGGTAATATCAAAATCATATTCATCTTCTTCATCAAAAGTACTGCCTAAAACAGCTATTCCTTCAATATCTTCAGCTATATACCCATCAGTGCCCCAAGTGTTTATTCTTTCTATTTCTATAGTTTTATCCTTTGAAAAATACACAACAACGTAGGCATTGTATATGTCAATTTTAATAGCAGATAAAACGGCTGTAATATTTTTGTTAGACAGTAATCTAGGAGAAACCCAAGGCACAGCAGGTCCGGGTTTTATAGGGAAAGGTGCATCTGGCAATTCTCCTTTAATATTAACACTGCCAGTTAATGCAAAAAAAGTTTTGCTTTCTTTCTCAAAAGTTCTTATTGGTTGATTGGCATCCCACCAAGGACCATTTAGTCCAAACGAGTCAATAGATAAAGTATAAATTTCCTTAGAAAATGGACAACGTGATAACTCTATTTTAGGTAAAATTAGGGTGTATTCATTTTCAACTGTTTGAAGTTCGTTTAGTGCTTTTTCATATTCGAGCATTAAATGATTTTGTAGCTTTTCGTCATCAGATGTTTTGTCTAAATCATTTGATAATTGTGCGACAATAATTCTTTGTTGAAATATTAAATTAATTAATTTATTTCTTTTTTCTATTGTGAAATTAGTAGTTTTCATACGTAATAATTACCCTTTATGTAATACACTTTTTATTTTTACCCCTTTGGAACTTCCAGGTTCAAATTCAACTAAAGCTTCTTTTTTATAGTCTTTAATATTTTTAGCTATTGATTTACTTCCTTCTACTTTAGTGTGGTCACCAATTATTTTATCATAAATATCTTTTGCTATTTTTCTATCACCAGAATCTTTAATGCTTTGCCAATCCCATTTCACATGTGCACCATGTTCCACATTACTTATATTTGATTTTAATAATTCTTTAACTACTTTTTCATATTGAGATTTAGTAAGTAATTCACCATGCGCTCCTCTAATATCAAATATATCTATATCACCCGTAAAAGGTTTTCCAGATAATTTATCATATACTACTCCTTTTTTTACATATAGTTTATCTGAATTTTGTATAAGATGTTCTGATTGATTTATCCATTCTCTACTTCTTTGTTTATAGCGTTTTACAATTTTTTCAACTTGTTTCTTAGACAAATTTTTCATTTTGGCTCTATTCAATTTAGGCTTAAAACTACCAACTTTACCTATATCGTCTTTTTTTGCACCTATGTAGGTATCTAATTTATTAATGGTTTTGTTTTTAACAAACATTTTTTTTGCAACGGCTTTACCAGATTTTAATAATTTTCGAGCAGCGGCATTTGTGGGTCTGGTAATTATTTTAACCTTTAACTTATTAGCTACACTTTGGATTGTTTTCAAACTACCACTTGTATAACCACTTACATCTGGCGGATTATAGACGTTTTCATAATCGTTTGTTCCTTTTTTTGTGAGTTCAGTTGAATCTCCTTGTTTTTCTTTAAAATTAGCTTCTTTGTCTTTTAATGTTTTTTGTTTCAGTTTCGCACTTTCTTGCATGACTTTCCCGTGCAAAAAACGTATAATAGCTTCATCGCGTAGTTGTTTTGCTGTATCTTTTGCAGCTTGTGGAATAGATCCAGAGCGGTGGTATTGCATAGAAAAAGTAACTACTGCATAAATAGCCCATACTTTTAGCTTATTACCTTTGTATACTTTTTCAATATTTCGAGTATTGATAACACTTCCTTTTGCTGCACCATACATCATTTGTTTTAGAGACTCAATTTCTTCATTCACAAAATCATCTATAGATTTTCCTTCAATAACTAATCTAACTCCCGTTAAAAAGGTTTCCTTAAAAGCACTTGCAGCAAAACCACCTGCAGCTCCTGTATAAGTTGATATAACTATTTGAAAAGCAATGTCTCCCATCCAAACTACCCATTCTAAAGTGTCAATAACAGCATCATACCAGTTGGCTAAAGCTAAATAACCATCTCTTTTATTAAGCATTAGGTCTCTAGCAGTTCTCCAAATCATTTTACGAAATGCCACCATACCTTCTATATCAAACTGAAACTTATGCTTTTCGAGCATATTTAGTAACTGGTGTTGTTTGTCAGAATTAGGTACGTATTCTAAAATAGTATATTTACACTCATCATACGCTTTTTGCCAATCTGGGAATGCTTCTCCAATACCGTAGTCCTGTATTTTTAATGTGATTATTTTTTCAAACTCTAAACTTTCATTATATTTTGCATCCAGTACTTTTATACGATAGTGTAAATTATAATAATCTCCAAAGCCTGGAAATTTGTTGGGCACTTCTAAAATATATCTGGCATGAGGAATTGTTGTAACATAATTATCAAAATTCAGTTTGGGTTTCAATACACTGTTAATATTTTTTAATTTTAAGTCTTTATCTATTAGTTCAAAATCTAAATTTTGAAGTCCTAGTTTATCAACTACAATATCATTGGTTGCTTCATCATAAACATAGAGTCCAAATTCAAGTTCATGTACATATTCACCTTTAGCTGTAAATTTTATAGTGTTGTTTTTTGTTGCTCCACTTTCTACAAATAAACCTTCTTTTGATACGATTACTTTAAGATGGCGTTCTAGCGGTTTTTCTTCTTTTTGCCAAGTTTTTATAACTAGCTTTTTAATTAGGTATTTCTCATTTTCAGAAGGGAATAAAATTGGGCCAGTAACTGTAATTTGTATTTTGGTATTGGATAATTGTGCTAACTCAATTTTAGAGAGAGGTTTATCTGGTTTGTTATCATTGGTTAGGTACAATGCTTCAAACTTCCAAGGGGTACTGCCATCACAATCTTCAATAAAAGCGTTAAATGTTATTTCAGTTAGCTCGTTTGAAACAGGTAAAGAAATGGTATCTATATTTGTGTCAATTTTACAATCTAAGAGTTGTATTTCTAAATCATTTTGTAAAATTTCTTCACCTTGTTCTACTTTATCCATGATGACAGATAAAATAACCGATTTTGGTGGATGCGATACAGCAGCAATAGCATTTGGATCTGATGCTCCCATATTTATAGCAATCCATTCACCATCTATTACTGGGTCAGACAAATCAATCCAATCACTTTGTGGTTTGAATTTTATATTTTTAGTTTCTTTTGGAAGGAGTTTTCCATTTTCATCAACAACTTTCGCATAACAAGAAATAGCCTGTTTGGTATTAGGTCGTAAAATACGAGTGTTATTTGGTGTTGTTTTTACTAAAATTTGTTTTTCACCACCTATACTTATGGAAACTATTTTTTGAAAGGAATTTCCTCCGGTAGTGGCAGTAACCATAATATTAAATTTATTATTGGCAGGTTTGTCTTTTAATGTTAATTGACTGTCAAGTGTTCCAATATTGCTATAAGGCATTATTTTTAAAGCCTTTTCCGGATTATTTACCCTTATGGATGCATTTACCACAAATTTACTTTTTTCAGTAATTTTCCACACTTTAACCACTAAGTTTTGGGTTTCATTTGGTTTTAAGTTAAAACTATTGTGGTTTAGTTGTAAAATGTAATCGGTAGCTTCTTTTTCTTTTTTGAGTTTCTTTTCTTCTTTAGACTTTTTCTTTTTTTTCTTCTATTTCGTATTCCTAATAATGCCCCTGCAGTTATGGCACCGATAATGACTGTCCAAGTGTTGCTGTTATCATCGGAAGAATTCTTGTCATTTTGTGTGTTATTGTTTAAAGTGGGTTGTTTATTGTTATTACTTAAAGGTAAAAACTGTAACTCTCTTACATGTTGAAATAAAATTTTTTCTAGCTTATCATAGGAACAAGTTGATTTACCTGTTTTTTTTATAATTGCAGCTACTTCAACTCCTTTAGTATTATCACCATCTATATCAATATAAAACCAATATTTATAATCAGTCTCATTTTCCTTTCGTTTACTATAAATTGTATAATAATTTATTCCTTTTAGAACATAATCATCTACATAATCATTTTCAATATTTGTTTGGTTATTTGCAGTTACTATGATGCCTCCATATAGAGTATAATCAATAAACAAAATGTTGACTTTAGCATCATTATATTTATTCTCATTAGGTTGTCTACCACAAAGATAAATTGTACTATAATCAATATATGTCGTTTTTGATTTATAAAACTCCCAATTTTCTTTTAATGGTCCTTTGTGAGTTATTTCAAATTCTTGTCCATAAACACCATTAAGCACAAAAAATAAAAGGAGAGAAAAAAATCGCATAACAATCTAATAAAATAGTATCAACTTGTGATTCCGTTAATAATTCAGAATTGTTTTAAAATTTTTAATAAGTAGCTGAGTAAATTTACAACTTGTTTAAATAAATTCCAAAAATTTATGATAATTGTTATGTTTTGTGTAAATAAGTGCTATTATTTTTAAATAAATTTCTAAAAATATGCATATTAGACAAATAAAAAATTAAATAAATAGATTTAGTAAAAAGAAGTTTATAATTACAAATAAAAGAAAAACTAAAAAACTCTTGAAAATCAAATGATTAACAAGAGTTTTTAGTACTGAAGACGGGTTCCGATAGCTATCGGAATGAACCCGTTTAGGAGTATTTTATTTTTAATTTTTGAATAAGTTCTGGATACTTTTTTAAATTTTCTATGAAGATTTTACTTTTCATTCTTTTGATATGATTTTCAATTTTTCTACTTTGTAGATATTCTAAATTTTCAATAACTAAAAAGACCTTCCAATCTGATGCTCTGGCTGTAAAACTATTAGTGTATATGTGTGTACGGTGTTCCCTTAAACGAGAAGTCAAATTTTTACAACTGCCAGTATAATAATGGTTTGTAGAAGCTGAATGTAAAATATAAACGTAAGCCATGGTGTTTTGTTAAGCCAAAAAAACTCTTGAAAATCAGATGATTAACAAGAGTTTTAGTACTGAAGACGGGTTCCGATAGCTATCGGAATGAACCCGTTTAGGAGTATTTTATTTTCAATTTTTGAATAAGTTCTGGATACTTTTTTAAATTTTCTATGAAGATTTTACTTTTCATTCTTTTGTTGTGATTTTCAATTTTTCTACTTTGTAGATATTCTAAATTTTCAATAACTAAAAAGACCTTCCAATCTGATGCTCTGGCTGTAAAACTATTAGTGTATATGTGTGTACGGTGTTCCCTTAAACGAGAAGTCAAATTTTTACAACTGCCAGTATAATAATGGTTTGTAGAAGCTGAATGTAAAATATAAACGTAAGCCATGGTGTTTTGTTAAGCTAAAAAACTCTTGTTAATCAGATGATTAACAAGAGTTTTAGTACTGAAGACGGGACTTGAACCCGTACGGGCCTTACAGCCCACTGGATTTTAAGTCCAGCGTGTCTACCAATTCCACCACTTCAGCATTGGTATATGTAAAAATAGAGCGAAAGACGGGATTTGAACCCGCGACCCCCACCTTGGCAAGGTGATGCTCTACCCCTGAGCTACTTTCGCAGTCATATTTTAAAGAACATACATTTAATCTCTCAAACGCGAGGGCAAATTTAATACAAATCTGTTAAATGCAAAGACTTTTTTCAAATTTATTTAAAATATTTACTCAATCAACTTACTATAAGGTTGTAATTCTCTAATAATAAAATATATTTGCACAGTTTATAAGTTAATTTAATGAAGGTAGTGTCAAATTTTGTTCATCAAAAAGTGAATTTTTCCATGGTATTTAACGATTTCAAGCAACTTACAAAAGTTGGTTTGTCATTAAGTGTTGTGTTTTCGTCATTAGCAGGCTACTTGTTGGCTGTTGAAAAAATTCAAATTTCAACTCTTATTTTATTAGCAATTGGAGGGTATTTAATGGTTGGAGCTTCAAATGCATTTAATCAAATTATTGAAAAAGATACCGATGCTTTAATGAAACGTACCAAAAACCGTCCATTGCCAACTGGTAGAATGCATGTTTCAATGGCTATGGTAATTGCTGTTTCATTCACTATTTTAGGAATATCAATTTTATATAGTATAAATCCTAAAAGTGCATTGTTTGGTGCTATTTCAATATTTTTATACACAAGTGTTTATACACCACTAAAATCAATAACACCATTAGCAGTTTTTATAGGGGCAATTCCTGGCGCCATACCTTTTATGTTAGGTTGGGTAGCAGCTACAAATAGTTTTTCTATTGAACCTGGAATGTTATTTTTAATTCAATTTTTTTGGCAATTTCCTCATTTTTGGGCAATAGCTTGGTTGCAATACGATGAATATAAAAAAGCAGGATTTAACTTAATGCCAATGGGACAAAAAAACAAGAAAGCAGTAGTCCAAATTATTATTTATACATTTTGTTTAATAATTGTTTCTGTAATTCCAGTTTTGAAATTAACAGGAAGTTTTTATATTTACCCAATTACAGCTGTAATTTTATTACTTTTAGGAAGTACAATGCTATTTTATGCTATAAAATTATATAAAAAGTTAACAAATAAAGTAGCAAGGCAACTAATGTTATCAAGTGTTTTATATATTACATTGATACAAATAATATATGTTGTAGATAAATTTTTACATTAAAATGAAAGAAACTTTAGATCAAGAATTAAAACAAGCCAGAAGAAAATCAGCCAAACCAATGCTTTGGATTTCAATGATTAGTATGACTATGATGTTTGCAGGCTTAACAAGCGCGTACGTAGTTAGCCGTAAAAGAAGTGATTGGGTATCATTTGATTTGCCTAATGCCTTTTACATAAGTACTATTATAATTGTATTAAGTAGTATTACTTTTTTATTAGCAAAAAATTTTATTAGAAAAGATAATCGACAACTAACAACACTTTTTTTAGTATTAACATTACTGTTAGGTATTGGATTTGTGTTTTTTCAGTTTGAAGGATTTAAAGAACTATTTGATTCTGGATTGTTTTTTGCCGGTGAATACAGTACCGTGAAATCGTCATTTATTTATGGTATAACCCTAGCGCATTTAGCGCATATAATAGCTGGAATTATTGTGCTAGTAATTGTAATTTATAATCATTTAATAAAAAAATATTCTTCAAAAAACTTCTTAGGCCTTGAATTAGGAGCTATTTTCTGGCATTTTGTGGATATACTGTGGATTTACCTATTTTTCTTTTTCTATTTTATTAGATAATAAAAAATATGTATTTTTGGCAAAACTATAACTAAAAATCAAAATAAAACTTTTATGGAAGCAACTATTGCTAGTGATTCTAATGGGAATAATTGGAGCGGAGGAAATAAAAAACCATTAGATGCAAGCTATGGTAAAATGATGATGTGGTTTTTCATTTTATCTGATGCACTTACATTCTCAGGCTTTTTGGCCGCTTATGGCTTAATGCGTTTTAAATTTATAGACTCTTGGCCAATTGCCGATGAAGTTTTTACTCACTTTCCTTTTTTACATGGTGTTAATGCCCCTATGTTTTATGTAGCATTAATGACTTTTGTCTTAATCTTTTCATCTGTAACCATGGTGTTAGCAGTTGATGCAGGTCATCAAATGAAAAAAGGTAAAGTAACATTTTATATGCTACTTACCATTATTGGTGGTGTCATATTTTTAGGTTCACAAGCTTGGGAATGGAAACAATTCATTCAAGGATCTTATGGAGCTATGCAATTAAAAGATGGAAAAATTATTCAGTTTGTTAATGCTTCTGGGCATCAGGTTACTTTAGAAAGTTTTTCTAAACCTTTGAATTCCGAAAGAGTACAACATACTAAAAGCAATGGAATATGGTATGTAAAGGAAGCTTCTTTACCTCCTTTTACTATAAATGAAGTTATTGAGGGATTTAAAGAACATCCAGAAATAACAATTAGAACTGAACAGATAAACCCAGAAACAAAACAAAAAATAATAATTCCACGTAAAGATGCAATGGCCTATTTAGCTGAAGGTAAGGCTATTGTTAAAGGTGCAAACTTAGAGGTTAATGAATATGGTAAAACATTGTTTGCCGACTTCTTTTTCTTTATTACAGGATTTCACGGATTTCACGTTTTTTCAGGAATTTTAATTAACATAATTATATTTTTTAATGTAATTGTAGGAACTTATGAGCGAAGAGGAAGTTATGAAATGGTTGAGAAAGTAGGGTTATATTGGCACTTTGTAGATTTAGTTTGGGTATTTGTATTCACATTCTTCTACTTAGTTTAATTCACAAAAAAATATTAAAATGGAACACGCACAAGAACATACATCGCACACAAAATTAATTTGGAAAGTATTTGCAATACTTTCTGTAATAACAATGGTTGAAGTTGTTTTAGGTATTATAAAACCAGCATCACTTCATTTAACGCATTTTTTAGGAACAAGTATATTAAATATTATATTCTTAATTTTAACATTAGTAAAAGCATATTATATCACATGGTTTTTTATGCATATGGCTGATGAAAAAAAGAGTTTAAGGAGAGCAGTAGTCTGGACCGCATTATTTTTAATAGCCTATTTAGCAACATTAATATTAATAGAAGGTAGTTATATTAATGATGTTTTAGGGCCATTAACAAAATGGAATTACTAAAAAATTAAAAAATAGAAGGAGGAGAGGCTGTCTGAAAAGCAATTATACTTGTCATTTTGAACAAAGTGAAAAATCTCAACATCTTGATATATAGGTGTTTAATTTCAAGGAGATTCTTCATTTACATTCAGAATGACACTTTTTATACAGCCTCTTTTACTTTTTTATAAAAAAATGAAGAAATTTTTAGTCCTTTTTAGTCTGTTTTTGTTACCGTTGGTTTTTTATATTTTTTTGTCACAAGGAATTTATAAATATTCAAATTTACCAATACTAACTGAAAACGTTTTGGATATTAAAGAAATATCAACAGAGAAAGATGTTTCGTTTTCTAATAAAATTTCAATTGTATGCTTTTTAGGCAGTGATATTAAAACAGCAAAAGCAAGCTTGTTTAATTTAAATCAAATTGTTTACAAAAGATATTATCCAAAACCTTTTTTTCAAGCGGTAGCTATTCTGCCAAAAGCAACAGAAAGTGAGTATTTAAATGTAATTAATGAATTGTCAGTATTTACAGATTTGAGTAAATGGCATTTTATATACGCTGATACAACGAATATGCAATTACTTTTTAATAGTTTAAAGACACCCTATAAATTAAATAAAAACGGGTATTCAGAATATGCGTATATTATTGATAAGGAACTGCGTTTACGAGGAAGAAAAGATGACGAGGATACGGTAGGTGGAGAACTATTTGGTTACAATATGAGATCTGTTTCCACATTAAAAAATAAACTAAAAGATGATATTGATATTATTTATTACCAATTAAAAAAAACTGCAGAAAAGGAACAACGAAGAAAAAGAGAAAAATCACAATAAAGAATGAAAAAATATTCATACATAGGTATTGCTTTTATAATTTTAATTTTTGGTATTTATGCCATTCCTAAAATTGTAGCTAAATTAAAACCACCTCAATTAATTACAATTGCAAAAGTACCCCCATTTAAATTTACAAATCAAGATGGAAAATTAATTACAAATTCATTTTATAAAGACAAAGTATATGTTGTAGAGTTTTTCTTTACAACCTGCCCCACAATTTGTCCTAAAATGAATGAAAATATGGTGAAAATTCAAAATGAATTTTATGGAAATAACGAATTTGGAATTGCGTCTTTTAGTATTAATCCAACACATGACACACCTCAAATTTTAAAAGAATATGCAAAATCTCACGGCGCAACATTAAAAAATTGGAATTTTTTGACAGGAGATCAAGATAAAATTTATGAATTGGCTAATACTGGGTTTACACTTTTTGCAGGAGAAAATAGTGATGCTGAAGGAGGTTTTGAACATTCTGGAATGTTTGCTTTAGTTGATAAACAGGGTAATATTCGTTCGAGATTAGATGAATTTGGAAACCCAATAGCATTTTATGATGGTTTAGATCCTAAAGGGGTTCAAATGATTAAAGAAGATATTGCAATACTTTTAAATGAATAATGGAAACAACTATTAAAAAATATAACAAACGAATAATTCTTTTATCAATTCTAATTCCTTTGGTAGTTGCTGTTTTATTTGGTGTTAAAATTAATGTTTCTTTACCCGTTTTTTTACCCCCAATTTATGCGAGTATTAATGCATTTACAGCAGTATTGTTAATTGTAGCATTTTGGGCTATTAAAAATAAAAAAGTTGAATTACACAAAAAGTTAATGAAGAGTGCAATTGTGTTTTCTATATTATTTTTAGTTCTCTACGTTGTTTATCATATGACTTCTAATTCAACGAAGTTTGGTGGTGAAGGAAGTTTAAAAACCATATATTTCATCATTTTAATTTCGCATATAATATTGTCAATTGTAGTGATTCCGTTTGTGTTAATTACTTTTGTAAGAGCCATTACAAACAACATTAGACTTCATAAACAAATAGCCAAAATTACATTCCCTTTATGGTTGTATGTAACTATTAGTGGAGTAATTGTTTACCTAATGATAGCACCCTATTATTAAAATGAAAAAGTTACTTGTTATCATATTTATAATTTTTACGAGTTCTGTTGATGCGCAATGTGCCATGTGTAAGGCAGTTGTAGAAAGTGGCAATGCTTCTGAAGCTGAAGGGCTAAATACAGGCATACTTTATTTAATGATTTTTCCATACCTTTTAGTTGGTGCACTATTTTACTTTATTCTTAAAAGAAAAAGAAAGAATAAAATTTAACATTTCTATAAGAGACTAAGAGTGTAACAAATAATAAATTTAGTCGTCTTATAACAAAATCAACATCATAAATAAAACTCACTTCATAAAATGAGAACAAAAATTGTTACTGCCTTAGCATTTGTATTTTTTATAACTATGAATGCACAAGATAAAAAATGGACTCTACAAGAATGTGTTAATTATGCTTTAGAAAATAATATTTCGGTTAAAAGAAGTGAATTAGCTATTGAATTAAAAAATGAAGAAATTGTAAATAGGAAATCAGGTTTTTATCCTACAGTTTCAGCAACTACATCTCAAAGGTTAACTTTTGGTTCAGCACAGGACAGAGTAACTTTTAGAAGGGTTAACGCCACAAGTCACTCAACAAGTGTTGGTATTAATGCAGGGATAACAATTTTTAATGGTTTTAGAATTATAAATCAGGTTGAACAATCAAGAATAGGATTAGAAGCCAGCAAATATGATTTAGAAAAATTAAAAGATGATATTTCCTTAACAGTTGTTAATTCGTACTTAAATGTTTTATTTAACAAAGAAAATCTTAAAATTGCGAAGTCTCAAATAGAAGTTAGTCAAAAACAAGTAAGTCAAGTTTTAAGACTTGTTGATGCAGGTGTTCAACCTAAATCAAACTTATTAGAAGTAGAAGCAAATTTGGCAAATGATGAACAACAAGTTGTTACAGCTCAAAATTCGTTAGATTTAGCATTATTAGATTTAGCACAAACGCTACAGCTTGATTATGTGGGGTTTGATATTGAAGATATGGTTGTTAATACACCTTCTGAATTATTAATGTATGATGAAGCATTACCAATTTATAAAATTGCCCTTGAAAATAGAAGTGAGATAAAAAGTGCTAAATTAAATGTTTTAAGTGCTTCAAAAGGAATAGATATTGCGAAATCTGGGTTTTTGCCGACTTTATCTTTCAATTATAATTTTGGTTCAGCAGCTTCATTTTTAGATTTGGCATCAATTTCAAACAAAGCATTTTTCTATCAATTAGATAACAATAAAAATAATAGCTTTTCACTTTCATTAAACATCCCTATTTTTTCAGGATTTAGGGTTAAATCAAATGTGAATTCAGCTAAAATAAATCATGAAATAAGTCAATTTAATTTAGAAGATACAAAACTTCAATTGAGGAAAATTATTGAAAGAGCATTTATGGATGCAAAGGCAGCTTTAAAAACATACGTTGCTGCAGAGAAAAATGTAGCATCACAAGAACTGTCATTTAAAAACTCACAAGAGAGTTACAATTTAGGAGTTATGACTTCTTTTGATTTTGAGCAAGTTAAAAATAGATTTTTAAATGCACAATCATCATTAATTAATGCTAAATATGATTTTGTGTTTAGAACAAAAGTTTTAGATTTTTACGTAGGCAAATCTTTAATTGATTAATTAAAACTTTAAATAAATATTAAAAGAGGCTGTCTGAAAAGCAATTATACTTGTCATTTTGAACAAAGTGAAAAATCTCAACATCTTGATATATAAGTGTTTAATTTCAAGGAGATTCTTCATTTACTTTCAGAATGACACTTTTTAGACAGCCTCTTTTGTTTTATACCTGTTGATTTAAGTATATTTGCCAATCAAAAAGAAAAACATTGGCATATATATTAAACATAGAAACAGCAACTAAAAATTGTTCAGTAAGTATTGCAAACAACGGAGAAACTATTGCTTTAAAAGAATTAAATAGTGGAGAATATTCACATGCTGAGAAATTGCATGAATTTATTGAAGAGGTAATTAGTAAAAGTGAAATAGAATTGTATGACTTAAAAGCTGTAGCAGTTAGCAAAGGGCCTGGATCATACACGGGCTTAAGAATTGGGGTTTCAGCAGCTAAAGGGTTGTGTTTTGCCTTAGATATTCCGTTAATATCGGTTGATACTTTAAAAACATTGGCATTATCAGTTTCAATTACTGAAGGTTGCATTGTTCCTTTATTAGATGCAAGACGAATGGAAGTTTACAGTAGTGTTTTTGATTCGGAAAATAAAAAAATAAGAGAAGTAAAGGCTGAAATAATTACTGAAGATTCATTTCATAATTTTTTAACAAAACAAAAAGTGTATTTAGTGGGTGATGGTGTTGAAAAATGTAAAGAAGTTATAAATCATAAAAATATAACTTTTATTGATGGTAAATTACCTTCAGCAAATGAAATGTCAATGCTTTCTTTTAAAAAGTATAAAAATAATGATATTGAGGATGTTGCGTATTTTGAACCTTTTTATTTAAAAGATTTTATTGCTTTAAAGTCAAAAAAATAAATTAATTTTTACTTGATGTGGATATGGTATTCTAATCCCTACTTTTTTTAGGGTGTATTTAATAACACTTTCAATAATATCAAAAAACACACTTCAATTGCTTTTGGCGAAGCTGAAGGTTTTACCACAACATTTAATACTAGTTTTTAGTGTTCTTAATAATTTATTATTTATATAGTAAGATTAAGGTTATTCCAATTAAAGCAGGAATAGATTGCACAAAAAACAATTTTATTTTTTGTGTAGTATAAGCTCCATACATGCCTGCAATAGTTACACAAATAAGGAAGAAAAGAGCTATTTCTTTAAAATTATTGTCACTTATAATAGCCCAAATAAGTCCAGCAGCCAAAAAACCATTGTATAGCCCTTGGTTTTTAGCTAGTGTTTTAGTTTTTTTTGCATCTTCTAATTTTAACCCAAAAGTTTTTAACCCTATAGGTTTGTCCCAAAAAAACATTTCAAGTATCATAAAATAAAGATGTTCAAATGCAACCAATGCAACAAAGAAAATTTGTAAATATTTCATAATCTTAAAACTTAATTTTTAATTGATTTAAAGCTTCTTTAGTGTTGTTAACAGGGAGTTGGCACGCTCCATCAACACAAATATAAATAAGTGTTTCATTTTCGTTGTATCTACCTTCCATTAATGGGAGGTTACTTTTTTTTGTGCTACCAGCAATTAATTTATTCGGAATGTACTTCTGGTTTAGTTCAACTATTTTATCAAATGCATTTTTACCAGAGATGGCAACTTCATAATAATTTCCAACATAATTTGCCAGTAATTGTAACCAATTTGAATATCCAGATCCATATTGTTGAGTATTCTCCTTAACGTTTTCTAGCATTTGTTTACTCACTTTTAAATAGTAATTGTTTGAGTAGTAATGACTTAGTTTGAATAGATTTTTCGCCATAATAGAGTTTGAAGCAGGGATTACATTATCCTCAATTTCCATTTTGCGAGTAATTAAATTAGTATCTTCATCTGAAGTAAAATAAAACATAGACTTTTCTACATCATAAAAATGATCAAATGTATAATCGGTTAATTGTTTGGCCGTGTTTAACCACAATTCATTAAAAGTAATTTCATATAATGCAATATAAGCATCAATTACAGTGGCATAATCTTCTAAATAGCCGTTGATGGTACTTTTACCATTTTTATAATTGTGATTTAAACTTCCGTTTTCTTGTAATTGTTTGGTGTAAATAAATGTAGCATTTTTAACTGCAATCTCTAAAAAATGTTTTTCATTAAAAACAGTGTAGGCATCTATATAGCCCTTTAACATAAGAGCATTCCATGAAGTTAGTGTTTTATCGTCTAATCTAGGTTTTTCTCTTTTTCCTCTTTCTTTTAAAAGTAATTTTTGCCACGTTGTAACTTTATCTTTTAATTTAGAAATTGAAATAGAGTGTTTTTTTGCAATCTCAGCATTACTACTTTTTCTTATAAGTACATAATTATTGTTTTCCCAAAAACCATAATTGTTGATGTTGTAATAGTCTGAAAATAATTTAAAATCATCACCTAAAATAGTTTTTAAATGTTCCTTTTTCCAAACATAGTAAGCGCCTTCTTCTAACTCGTTTTTTGCATTGTTACTGTCTGCATCTAAAGAAGAATAAAAAGCACCTTCATTACTTGTAAGCTCTCTTTCAATAAAATTAAGCGTATGATAAACTGTGCTTTCGTACAATTCATTTTTTGTTGCTTGGAAAGCTTTTGAGTATAAGCTGACTAGCTGACCATTATCATATAACATTTTTTCAAAGTGAGGTATATGCCATTTTTCATCTGTTGAGTATCTAGCAAATCCTCCGCCAACCTGGTCGTTAATACCTCCATACGCCATATTGGTTAGCGTTGTATTAACATAGTTTAATATTTTATTATTTTCTGCTTGAACGGCATATCGCAATAAAAATTCATAATTGTTAGGCATTGGAAATTTTATGGCTCCTTTTCTTCCTCCTAAATCAAAATCCATAGTTTCTTCCCACGTTTTTACTGCTAAATTTAAATTTGAAACCGTATTTTCTGTATGCGTTTTTTTTAAGAAAACTAATTCTGATTTTTTAATGCCTTCTGTTAGTTGTTCTGCATATTCTATTGCTTTTTCAGGAGTATTTTTAAACAAGTCGGCTAGTTGATTTAGTGCATTTATCCAATTCTCTTTAGGAAAATAGGTACCTCCCCAAATAGGTCTTCCATCGGGCAGAGCAATACAATTTAAAGGCCAACCGCCTCTGCCAGTCATTAATTGTACGGCATTCATATAAACTTGATCTATATCTGGACGCTCTTCTCTATCTACTTTAATACTTATAAAATTTTCATTCATAACCTTAGCAACTTCTTCATTTTCAAAGCTTTCATGCTCCATAACATGGCACCAGTGACAAGAGGAATACCCTATTGAAATAATAATAAGTTTATTTTCTTTTTTAGCAAGTTCAAGAGTTTCATTATTCCAAGCATACCAATTAACAGGATTATGAGCATGTTGAAGTAGGTAAGGGCTAGTTTCATGGATTAAATTGTTGGTATACTTATATTGTTCAGGCATTTTTTTTTCGATTTGACTTTTGCAACTAATAAAAGAAGCTAATATTATAATAAATAATAAACGATGCATTACTAGTTTTTTAGATGAGGTATAAATATAAAATAGAAAGAGGCTGTCTAAAAAGTGTCATTCTGAATGTAAATGAAGAATCTCCTTGAAATTAAACACTTATATATCAATATGTTGAGATTTTTCACTTTGTTCAAAATGACAAGTATAATTGCTTTTCAGACAGCCTCTTAAAATAGATTTAATTAAAATTATTTCACTTCAAAAGTAATTTTTACATTTACTCTGAATGCTTCAACGTTGCCACCGTTAACAACAACGCTTTGTGATTGTACAAATGCAGATTTAATATGATTGATACTTTTTCCAGCATGTGATACTGCTTTTCTAGTAGCATCTTCCCAACTTTTGTCAGAACTTGCCATTACCTCAATTACTTTCATTACTGACATAATACATGATTTTTGTTAATTAATAAACACTAATATACAAAATTTTAAGTATTACTAAATAATAAAATAAAAGAACAGATTAATTTTTAACTTAGAGCTTCTTTAATTCTTTTGATAGCTTCTCTTAATTGAGTTTCTGATGCGGCATACGATATTCTAATGCAATTAGGAGCCCCAAAGGCATCACCTGTTACTGTTGCAACATTTGCTTTTTCTAATAAAAACATAGAAAAGTCTGCAGCAGTATTAATTTTATAACCTTTAATTTCTTTTCCTAAAAAATAAGAAATATTAGGAAAAACATAAAAAGCACCACTAGGAACATTTAATTTGAAACCTTCAATTTTACCTAACAAATTTAAAACCATATCTCTACGATTTTGAAATTCATCAACCATATACTGAATTTTAGAAACGGGAGCTTCTAAAGCTGTTATAGTTGCTCTTTGAGCAATACTGTTTGCCCCTGAAGTAATTTGCCCTTGCATTTTAGTACAAGCTTTGGCAATCCATTCTGGTGCGCCTATGTAGCCTATTCTCCAGCCAGTCATAGCAAAAGCTTTTGCCACACCGTTTACAGTAATAGTTCTGTTATACATACTTTCAATAGCAGCAAAGCTAAAACTAGGTTCACCATAATTTATATGTTCATAAATTTCATCAGAAATAATATATATATATGGATATTTTTCTAAAACTTTTGCTAAAGCCCTATATTCATCTTCATTATAAATTGAACCACTTGGATTATTGGGAGAATTAAAGAAAATTAATTTAGTTTTAGGTGTAATTGCAGCTTCTAACTGTTGAGGTGTAATTTTAAAATTAGTTTCAATAGTTGAAGGAATTTCTTTATAGGTAGCTTCAGCCAAAATAGATATAGCAGAATAACTTACCCAATAAGGTGCAGGAAGTAATACTTCGTCACCCGGATTTAATAATACCATTGCAACGTTCGCTAAAGACTGTTTTGCCCCTGTTGAAACTACAATTTGGCTTGGGTTGTATTCTAAATTATTATCGCGTTTAAATTTTTTACAAATTGCTTTTTTTAAATCTAAATAACCATCTACAGGGCTATAAGAGCTATAATTATCATGAATAGCTTGTATAGCAGCTTCTTTAATAAAATTGGGCGTATTAAAATCGGGTTCCCCTAAACTTAAACTGATGATGTCTTTTCCTTCAGTTTTTAATTCTCTAGCTTTAGCTGCCATTGCCAAAGTTGCTGAAATAGGTAAACTGTTAATTCTGTTTGAGAGTTGATTGCTCATAATAAATAAAATTATGCGTAAGTAGGTTTTGCTCCTAGCATTTTTAGTTGGTTAAAATGTTCAATAATTGCTTTTCTAAAAGTTTTATATTCGTTGTAAGGTAAGTTAAATTCTTGTGCAGTTTCCTTAACTATTTTTGCTATTTTTTCATAATGAATATGAGAAATATGAGGAAAAATATGATGTTCAACCTGATGGTTTAATCCACCTGTATACCACGATATGAATTTATTTTTTGGAGCAAAATTAGATGTTGTAAATAGTTGATGAACAGCCCAAGTATGTTCTAAATTCCCTTCTTTGTTTGGTATAGGCATATCTGTACTTGGTACTACATGAGCCAATTGAAAAATGACACTTAAAATTATTCCAGCAGTATAATGCATCACAAAAAAGCCAATTAATACTTTCCACCAAGCAATATCTAAAACAACTAGCGGTAATACAATCCAAAGAGAATAATACACTATTTTAGTAATTATTAAAACAGTCCACTCTTTTGTTGGGTTAGGAAATTTTCCATATGAAAGTTTACGCTTCAAGTATTTATGCATTTGCTTAAAATCGGTTGTAATAGCCCAATTTATGGTCAACAAACCGTATAATAAAAACGAATAATATTTTTGAAACTTGTGAATTTTTAACCATTTCGTATGTTTTGAAAAACGAATAATTCTCCCTGCATCAATATCTTCATCATAACCTTGAATATTGGTAAATGTGTGATGTAATACATTGTGTTGAACTTTCCAATTGTAAACATTTCCAGCTAAAATGTAAATACTACTTCCCATTAGTTTATTTACCCATTTTTTACTAGAAAAGGAATCATGGTTACTATCGTGCATTACATTCATGCCAACGCCAGCCATTCCTATTCCTATAATAACCGTTAATGCCAGTAGTGCCCACTGTGGCATAGAAACAGTTAATATTAAAATTAAAGGAATTAAAAATACAGCAAACATTATAATTGCTTTCGTATATAGTATCCAATTACCTGTTCGTTTAATTTTATTTTCTTTAAAGTAGGTATTAACTCGTTTGTTTAATGTTCTGAAGAATTTTGCTTTATCAACTCTTGAAAAATGTATTGTGTTGTTACTCATGATTTTATTTTATAATACGGTATATATTATATACGCCAAAATTATGCCAATTAAATTTCAAAAAAGAAATTTTGGGAAAAATATAACATTTTTTTATAAGATGTTAATTTAATTTCAGAAAGATTAATTTTGTAACGTTAAAATTAAAAAACATGAAAATAATTTCAAAATACTTTCCAAATTTATCTGAAATTCAAATTGAACAGTTTTCAAAATTAGAAGAATTGTACAAAGAATGGAACGCACAAATTAATGTAATTTCAAGAAAAGATATTGATGAGTTATATGTTCGCCATGTATTACATTCATTAGGTATTGCAAAAGTTCAACCATTTCAACCAAATACTTTTGTTTTAGATGTAGGTACTGGAGGAGGTTTTCCAGGGATTCCATTGGCAATATTATTTCCTGAAACTAAATTTTATTTGGTTGATTCAATTGGAAAAAAAATTAAAGTTGTAAATGAAGTTGTTACCGCACTTGGTTTAAAAAATATTAAAACAGAAGCTATTAGAGCTGAAAATGTAAAAGGTGAGTTTGATTTTATAGTGAGTAGAGCTGTAACCAATATGGATAATTTTGTAAAGTGGACTCGCAATAAAATTGCTAAAAAACAGAAACACGAGTTAAAAAATGGAATTTTATATTTAAAAGGAGGTGATTTAACGGAAGAGTTGGCTAATTTCCCTAAAGCAACACAATATAATTTGGACAATTATTTTGAAGAAGAATTCTATGAAACTAAAAAGATAGTGCATATTCCCTTGAAAAAAAGATGATATGACAAATGTCAGAAATCAATTAAGTATTTTAAGGTAAATTTGTCTTTTAATAAAGATAAAATTATGGATCAAAAGAAAGAGTGTCTAGTTTGTAAAAAATCATCAAGTGAAACACCTGTAACGAAATTTTATTATCAAACGAGTGAATTTTATATTTGTCCGCAACACATACCTGTTTTAATTCATAACCCTCAAGAATTAATAGGGTTGCTGCCAAACGCAGATAAGCTACAAAAAGGATAATAGAATATTTAAACATTAGTAAATAAAAACTCGCCGAAAGGCGAGTTTTTTGATTTGAAAAGTTACTTAAATTATTCCTCTAAAAAAGGATATCTATAATCTGTTGGAGGTACAAAAGTTTCTTTTATGGTACGGTTACTAACCCAACGTAATAAATTCCACACAGACCCAGCCTTATCATTTGTTCCTGAACCTCTTGCTCCACCAAAAGGTTGTTGACCAACAACAGCTCCAGTAGGTTTGTCATTGATATAAAAATTACCAGCTGCATTTTCAAGTTTATCAGTAGCAATGTCTATAACGTAACGATCTCCACTAAAAATGGCTCCAGTTAAAGCATATTCACTTGTATTATCTAAAACATCTAAAATTTCTTCCCATTGGTCATCTTCATAAATAAATATAGTAATAATTGGTCCAAACAATTCAGTACACATAGTTTTGTATTGAGGGTTTGTTGTTACAATAATAGTTGGTTCAATAAAATATCCTACAGAATCATCATAACCTCCACCTACTATAATTTCAGCATCTGCATCTTTTTTAGCTTGATCAATATAGCCAGATAACTTGGTAAAAGCTCTATCATCAATTACTGCATTTATAAAGTTTGAAGTATCTTCAGGTGAGCCCATTTTAAATGAATTCACATCTTTTAAAACAGCTTTTTTAATTGCTCCCCATAAACTTTTTGGTAAGTATGCACGTGATGCAGCTGAACATTTTTGTCCTTGGTATTCAAAAGCACCTCTTGAAATAGCTGTGGCAATTTCCTGAGCATTTGCAGATGGATGAGCCCAAATAAAATCTTTACCACCAGTTTCTCCTACAATTCTTGGGTAAGATTTGTAGTTATTCATATTTTTACCAATAGTTTCCCAAAAGCTGTTGAACACAGGTGTTGACCCTGTGAAATGAACTCCAGAAAATTCAGCATTATTTAAAATTACATCAGTAATCATGCTTGAGTTGCCAGTAACCATATTAATAACACCATCAGGTAAACCAGCAGCTTTAAATATTTCCATAATCACATTTGCTGAATATACTTGAGACCTTGCAGGTTTCCAAATAACAACATTTCCCATTAATGCCGGAGCCGCAGGTAAATTTCCTGCAATTGATGTGAAGTTAAAAGGAGTAATTGCATATACAAAACCTTCGAGTGGACGATATTCCATACGATTCCATATTCCAGGTGATGATTGTGGTTGATTGTTGTATATTTCAGTCATAAACTCCACATTAAAGCGGAAAAAGTCTATCAATTCACATGCAGCATCAATTTCAGCTTGCATTACATTTTTAGATTGTGCAATCATCGTTGCAGCATTCATTTTGTTTCTAAATGGACCCGCTAATAATTCTGCAGCTTTCAAGAAAATAGCAGCTCGGTGTTCCCAACTTGTTGCCGCCCATTTTTTACGAGCCTTTATGGCCTCTGTTATAGCTAATTCAAGATGCTCTTTTTCTGCTGTATGATATTTTCCAACGGTATGTTTATGGTCATGAGGTGGATGAATATCTATTGTTTTTCCTGTCCTATATTCTTTCCCGCCAATATAGAATGGAATATCAACTTGTTCATTGTACATTTTTTTGTATGTATCTAACAAATCTTTACGTTCTTGAGTTCCAGAGGCGTACGACTTTACAGCCTCATTAACTGCTTTTGGTACTTTATAAAATCCTGTTGCCATTATATTATTTTTTAAAAGTTTTTCTACTTAAATTTGCTCGACAAAGTTACAAAATTGGATTCACTTTTTTTGTTCTAAACTAATACTGAATATTCAAATTTTAATAGCATGTGTACCGTTACTTTTCTTCCTTTAACCAATAACGATTTCATTTTAACATCAAATAGAGATGAACAACGATTGAGGGAAACATTACCTCCAAAAAGTTATATTGAAAATGGTGTAGAAATGGTATTTCCAAAAGATAAAATTGCGGGTGGAACTTGGATTGGTATAAGTTCTAAAAATAGATTGGTGTGTGTGTTAAATGGAGCTTTTAAAAAGCATGTAAAGAAAAAAAAGTACAAGAAAAGTAGAGGTGTAATTGCCAAAGAAATATTAAAAGAAGATAATTTTATTCAATATATTGAATGTTTAAATTTAAAAGGTATTGAGCCTTTTACAATGGTTATTGTTGATTGGAATAATAAGCAATTAAATTTATATGAATTAATTTGGGATGAAGAAAAAATATATTTTACCAAATTAAAGAATGAACCAAAAGTTTGGTCATCTTCTACATTGTATTCAGATGTAATAAAAGAAAAACGTAAACAATGGTTTGGGAATTGGGTTCGTACAAATCAATTTACTTCCAACGCTATTTTAAGTTTCCATCATTCGGAAAAAGGAGACAAAAAACAGTCGGTTTTAATGAAGCGTTCTTCTGTTGAAACAGTAAGTATTACTTCGGTAAAAAAAGAAGGAGCCTCCATTAAAATGTTGTACGAAGATGTTGTACACCATAAAAAATCAACATTCAATTTCCTATAATCATTTTATTGTTAGGTAATTAATTGTAAATATTAGAAACCATTAATTGAAATGTAGGAATATAAACTTTAAATGTTTTAGAGGTTTTAAAATTTATCATGTTGTAAAATCCTTTCATAGCTCCAATGGGAGAGGTTAAAAAACAATTCGATTTATAAGTGTGTTTTTCAGTAGGTTTTAAAATAGGTTTCTCACCAATAACACCAGATCCTTCAATAATTTCAGTATTGTTTAATGAATCGAAAATTTTCCAGTGTCTTCCTAAAAGTTGAACAGTTTCATTGCTTTGGTTTTCAATTGTAATTTGATAACTAAAGGCATAGTAGAGCCTGTAATTTCGATAGCTTGTGCCTTCGAAATTAGAAATTACTGAGATTTTAATTCCATTTGTTACTTGTTGTACCATAGTAACTTACTGTTTTTAAAGGTCAAAGATACTAAAATTATAAAATCAAAAAATTAATTATTTACTTTTTCAGAATTACCATAACCAATACCAATTACTTTTGTATATCTATCTCCAAACTTTTTATAATAAACGAAAACCGTATAATCGTTTTCAGTTTGATAATAAGAACCATCAATATCATGATTGCTAATAATACCCTTTTTAGTTTTGGTAACGTATTGGTAATTGTAGAATCCTTGTTTAAGTAATATTGTTGCTTCATATAAACCTGAATTTGTATTATAATGAAGTTTGTTGGTTTTGTTTAACAGCCAATTATTGTAATTTCCGCTAACATAAATGTCTTTTTCCTCTAAATTTTCAAAGCTTTCTAATGAAAAATGAACCCAACTATAATCGGCATCTAAATTGCTGTTATTTCCATCAAGTGTTCTAATTATAAAGTTTCCATTAATATCAGGAAATAACGTGTAAGGCTTGCCAATTCTTCCTTCGTTTGTATATAAATAGGTGTGATATAATTCTTGGCCAAGTTCAACTTTAGCAATGTTTAAAGTTGAATTTCTGATTGATTTTGAATCGAAAAATAAAAATTCATTACCTCCCCAAAAACTAGTTTCTTTATTGTATTTATACAGTAGTTGGGTTCCTCTATAAAATTGAGGCTTTAACCCAATAATTGCCGTTTGCCAATTGTTATTTTGAAGAATAACAGGTATAATTTCTAAACTTGGATTGTTAATTCTGTAATTTGGGTGATTAATAATAAATTCAACAGACTGTTTGGTGTCAATTGTTGAAATATCTCTACTTTTATAAATGGAAACTCCAACAGTAACTTTAGGTTCGTAAACTACAAACTTTCTTTTAAAAACAACTTGTTCATCTTCATTTATCACAGACAATATATAATTCCCAGATATTTTAATTTTAGTAGCTTCATTTGGAATTGTTAAGCTATAGTTTGTATAAGGTTGTAAGGTGTTAACTGAGTTTTCAAAATCTCTAATTCTGTCTTCGGCATAACCAGTTATAAATTCAAACTCAGATAGATTAGAAATTTCCCAATCTAAAGTACAATGCTCAATTTTATAAGTGTAGTTATGCTCATCGGCATTTAAGTCGTCAAAAGTAAGTACTAATTTTTCTCCTAGTCTAATTATAGGTGCATAATTGTTTGTAGCGGTTGGTTTGAAAATAATAGTTTTAATATAATCGGGTTCCGTAAAATCAGATTGTGAATAACCGAATTGAACGAAATAGATATAAAAGAAAAATAGAAGATATTTTTTCAAAATAATTAAGGTTTATTTAGTAGTTAAATTAACAATAATAATACCAAAAAGGTAAGAGCAAAAGTATTAAAACTAAAATTAGAAGGCTAATAAAACTGAAAGTAAGGTAAAACCTCATTTTTCTTATGGTAAACACATAAACTTTTAATGTGAAGGATAAAAATAACTCGACCTAAAAGCAGTTCTCAATACAATTTTCTATAGAAAAAGACTCCTTTAGATTGGTAAATGTTAATTTATTAAACTTATAATGAATAACAAGGATTGTAAATTTTAGAATAAGAATTTCATTTAAATTCCTTTTATTTATTAATAAAATTATGGTTTGTAACCACAAGCAAATAAATGTAACAAAAAACATGATAAAAATCATAAATCTTACCTTAGAAATTGTTATTTTTGCTCCGTTTTCTAAGACTATTAAATAAACTAAATATATGTCAAAAGACATTCAGATTAAAAAAGGTTTAGATATAAAGCTAAAAGGTGAAGCCGAGAAAGTTACCGAAAACGCTGTATCTAGTAATGTTTATACATTAAAACCTGTAGATTTCCACAGTATTATTCCAAAATTATCAGTAAAAGTTGGTGCTAAAATAAAAGCTGGAGAACCAGTTTTTTATAATAAAGCTAACGAAGAAATGAAATTTCCTTCTCCGGTAAGTGGTGAAGTGGTTGATATTATACGTGGTGAAAAAAGAAAATTATTAGCCATTAAAATACAAGCTGATAGTGAACAACATTTTTTTGATTTTGGTACAAAAGACCCGAAATCAATGAAAGCTGAAGAAATTAAAAGTCATTTATTAGCTTCAGGGTGCTGGCCATTTATTAAACAGAGACCTTATGATGTAATTGCAAATACTGAAAAAGACCCTAAGGCAATTTTTATTTCGGCGTATGCAAGTGCTCCTTTGGCAGCCGATTACGATTACGTATTGGTAGGGAAAGAAAAGGAATTGCAAGCAGCTGTTACGGCTTTAAGCAAGTTAACAGCAGGGAAAGTTCATGTTTCTATTGGTAAAAATTCAAATTCACCATTTGCAGGGTTAAATGATATTTCCTTGCATAAAGTTTCAGGCCCACATCCTTCAGGAAATGTAGGAACTCAAATTGCAAAAATTGACCCTATAAATAAAGGAGAAGTAGTTTGGACGGTGACACCTCAAGATTTAGTAATTATTGGAGAGTTACTTTTAACGGGTAAATTTAATGCTGAACGTATAATTGCTTTGGCAGGATCATCGGTTGAAATGCCTAAGTATTATAAAACTAAAATAGGAGCAGCTATAAATTCTATCGTTGGAGGAAAGTTAAAAAAAGGTGACAATAGAATTATAAGTGGAAATGTATTAACAGGTATTGCACAAGATATAAAAGGAGTATTAGGGTATTACAACAATATGGTTACAGTAATTCCTGAAGGAAATGACTATGAATTTTTTGGGTGGATTAAGCCAATTTTCAATAAAATTTCAACTTCAAGAGCTTTAACTTTTTCATGGTTATTCCCAAATAAAAAGTTTGATTTAAATACAAATACCAATGGAGAGCATAGAGCATTTGTTGTTACAGGTATTTATGAAGAGGTTTTTCCTCTTGATATTTATCCAATACAATTATTAAAATCTTGTATGTATAAAGATTTAGATGAAATGGAACAATTAGGAATGTATGAAGTTGCTCCTGAAGATTTTGCCTTAACTGAATTTGTGTGCGTTTCTAAACAACCTCATCAAGAAATTATTAGAAAAGGCTTAGACTTAATGTTAAAAGAAATAGGATAAAATTATGGGATTAAAAGAAAAATTACATAATATAAAAGAAAAGGGAAAGGGTAAAAAGTGGTTGTCTGCTTATTCGGCCTTTCATACTTTCGTGTATACACCTAATGAAACAACACATTCGGGAGGTCATATAAAAGGAGCTGATGATTTAAAACGTGTTATGACAAATGTTATAATACCTTTAATTCCAATATTAATTTTTGGGATGTTTAACGTTGGATTTCAACACAATGCCGCAATTAATGGTTTTCCTGAAGGAATGTCCTTTTTTAGTGGTGATTTTTGGAATTTAGATAACCTTTACATTGGTGCTGTAAAATTAATACCTCTTATACTTGTTTCTTACGTTGTAGGGTTAGGGATAGAAGTGTTTTTCGCAACTATTAATAAACATGAAGTAGAAGAAGGTTATTTTGTAACAGGTATGTTGGTTCCCTTAATTATACCTATTGATACGCCTCTTTGGATGCTTGCAGTAGCAATTGTTTTTGGTGTAGTTATAGGAAAAGAAGTTTTTGGAGGAACAGGAATGAATATTTTAAATCCAGCATTAACTATTAGAGCATTCTTATTTTTTGCATATCCAACATGGATGAGTGGTGATAAAGTTTGGGTAGCAGGAGCCAATGCATTAAAGGGAACGCCAGATGCCATATCAGGTGAAACTATTTTAGGAGGTTTAGCTCAAGGAAAAGACTTAGTATATTCAACGTGGGATATGTTTTATGGATTTATTCCAGGATCAGTTGGAGAAACATCAACACTCTTAATTTTATTGGGAGCTCTATATTTATTGTTTACCAAAATAGCCAGCTGGAGAATTATGCTGTCAGCAATAATTGGAGCAATTGTTATGGGACTTATATTTAACGGTGTTGTAACTGCTGGCTGGATTACAGAAGGAAGTAAATTTTATGACTTGATGACCACACCTTATTGGGAACATTTAATAATTGGAGGATTTGCTTTTGGAGTTGTATTTATGGCTACTGACCCTGTAACTGGTTCGCAAACAAATAAAGGAAAGTGGATTTATGGATTTTTAATTGGATTTATTTCAATTATGATTCGTGTTTTCAATCCAGCTTATCCAGAAGGTGTAATGCTCGCAATTTTATTAATGAACGTTTTTGCACCTACCATTGATCATTATGTGATTCTTGGGAACATAAAAAGAAGGCTAAAACGATTAAAAGTACAAAAAATTATAATAAAAAACTATGGCTAAAAATACTGAAAGTAACGTATATACAATACTGTTTGCAACTGGGATGGTACTTATAGTTGGAACATTGTTAGCTTTTGTGTCATCATCATTAAAAGATAAAATAGCTGAGAATAAACGTATAGAAAAACAACAAAATATTTTATACGCAATGGGTATCAATGAAAACGATGAAAGTAGTGTTGTTTTTGTTTCGAAAGACAAAGTAGCAAGTGAGTTTTCTAAATATATTACCAAACAAATAGTAATTACAGGAAATAAAGCTGTAGAAGATGATAAAGCCTATTTAATAGATCTTAAAAAAGAAGCTGCTGCTGCAAAAGACCCCAATTATAAAAGAAGACTTCCACTATTTATTGGAAATAAGGATAATCAAAAATATTATATTATTCCTGTTAGAGGTAAGGGGTTATGGGATGCAATTTGGGGCTATGTAGCATTAGATAATCAATTGGTGGTTCAAGGAGTGTATTTTGATCATGCGGGTGAAACACCAGGTTTAGGATCAAATATAAAAGAACGATTTTTTATGGATGATTTTGAAGGTGAACATATTTTAGATGGAGATTTATTTAAAGGAATTTCTGTATCTAAAGGAAATTCAGACCCTAAAAATTTAGATAAAACAGATTTTGAAGTAGATGCAATTGCAGGAGCTACCATAACAGGAAATGGTTTGTCAGAAATGCTAAAAAAAGATTTAGCGATGTATATACCATATTTAAAAACATTAAAGCAATAATTTTATGGGACTTTTATCAAAAAAAGACGCAAAATTAATAACAGACCCGCTAGCTGATAATAACCCTATTACTATTCAGGTTTTAGGAATTTGTTCAGCATTAGCAATTACAGCTGAATTAAAAGCATCTATTGTGATGGCATTAGCAGTATTGTTTGTACTCGCTATGGGGAACGTAGTAATTTCATTACTGAGAAATATTATACCACCCAAAATTAGAATTATTGTTCAATTAATTGTAGTTGCTGCATTGGTTATAATAGTTGATTTAGTATTGAAAGCATACGCATATGAATTGAGTAAAACATTGTCTGTATTTGTAGGGTTAATTATTACAAATTGTATCATTATGGGGCGTTTTGAAGCATTTGCTTTAGCAAACGGACCTTGGAGATCATTTTTAGATGGAATAGGAAACGCATTAGGTTATGGTATAATTCTAGTAATTGTCGGATTTTTCAGAGAATTATTAGGATCAGGAACATTATTAGGGTTTAAAGTATTAGGAGATTCTATTGAGAAAACAGGAGTGTATGCTTACGGTTATGAAAATAATGGATTTATGCTGTTAGCACCAATGGCGTTAATAACGTTAGGAATTATAATATGGGTACAACGCTCAAGAAATGAAGCATTAATTGAAGATAATTAAGTAGTATGGAACATTTAGAATTATTTTTTAAGGCAATATTTATAGATAACATGGTGTTTGCAACATTCTTAGGAATGTGTTCGTACCTAGCCGTATCTAAAAAAGTATCAACAGCTGTAGGATTAGGAGCGGCAGTTATATTTGTAATGGCTATTACAGTTCCTCTAAACTGGTTGTTGGATCAATATATTTTACAAGAAGGAGCTTTAAAATGGCTAGGGGAAGAATATGCAGATATTGATTTAAGTTTCTTGTCATTTATTATGTTTATTGCAACTATTGCTACAATGGTACAATTGGTAGAAATAATTGTAGAAAAATTTGCTCCTGGTTTATATAATTCACTTGGAATATTTTTACCACTAATTGCCGTAAACTGTGCAATTTTAGGAGGCTCATTGTTTATGCAATCTCGTGAAATTGAATCTTTTGGATTGGCTTTTAATTACGGTGTGAGCTCAGGAATTGGTTGGTTCTTAGCCATTTTAGCAATTGCAGCTATTCGTGAAAAAATTAGATATTCAAATGTGCCAGCACCTTTAAGAGGTTTAGGAATTACATTTATTATTACTGGTTTAATGGCTATTGGGTTTATGAGTTTTGGAGGAATGTTAACTGGAGGTGATAAAAAGGAAGTTAAAAAAGAAACAACTCAAATTGAGAAAATTAAAGAAACTAAAGAAAAAACAGCTCAACTTGAAGTAACCAAAAATGCTAATAATTTAGCGAATAACGAAAAAGAAATTAAAGAGTAATGATTATATTAGCAGCAAATACCTTAGGTACAATTGTAGCAACAGTAGTAGCATTTTTAGTTTTAACACTATTGCTAGTTGCTTTATTATTGTTTGTAAAACAAAAACTATCACCTTCAGGACCTGTCAAAATTAAAATTAATGGAGAGAAAGAAATTGAAGTAGCTTCAGGAAGCACTCTATTAACTACGTTGAGTAACGAAAAAATATTTCTGCCGTCAGCTTGTGGAGGAGGAGGAACTTGTCTTCAATGCGAATGCTATGTACACTCTGGAGGAGGAGAAGCATTACCTACAGAAATACCTAATTTTACAAGAAAACAATTGCAAGACGGTATTCGTTTGGCCTGTCAGGTAAAAGTTAAACAGGATATGGATATTTCTATTCCTGAAGAAGTTTTTGGTATTAAAAAATGGGAAGGTACAGTTGTTAGAAATTATAATGTAGCATCCTTTATTAAGGAATTTGTTGTTGAAATTCCTGAAGATATGGGTTATAAAGCTGGTGGATATATTCAAATTGAAATTCCAGCTTGTGAAGTAAATTTCTCTGATATTGATATTACGGCTCATCCAGAAGAGCATGAAACACCTGATAAATTTAAATTAGAATGGGATAAATTTGGTTTATGGTCACTTAAAATGGTTAACCAAGAACCAGTTGAACGTGCTTATTCAATGGCGTCTTATCCTGCTGAAGGAAGAGAAATTATGCTAAATGTTCGTGTAGCAACACCACCTTGGGATAGAACTAAAAATGCTTGGATGGATGTAAATCCAGGTATCGCTTCATCGTACATTTTTTCTCGTAAACCGGGTGACAAAGTAGTAATTTCTGGGCCTTACGGTGAATTCTTTATAAATGAATCTGATGCTGAAATGTTGTATGTTGGTGGAGGTGCAGGTATGGCTCCAATGCGTTCACACTTATATCACTTGTTTAAAACTTTAAAAACTAAAAGGAAAGTAACCTATTGGTATGGAGGTCGTTCTAAACGCGAATTATTTTATTTAAAACATTTCCATGAATTAGAAAATGAATTTGATAATTTTAAATTTTATGTTGTGCTATCTGAACCTGCTCCAGAAGATAACTGGGTAAATAAAAAAGATGTGAATGATACTGAAGGCGATGGATTTACGGGATTTGTTCACCAAGCGGTAATAGACGAGTATTTATCTAAACACGAAGCTCCAGAAGATATTGAATTGTATTTTTGTGGACCTCCATTAATGAATAAAGCTGTTCAGAAAATGGGTCAAGATTTTGGAATGCCAGATGAGAATATTAGATTTGATGATTTTGGTGGATAAACTAAAAATACATACATATGAATTAAAATCCGATATTTTTGTATCGGATTTTTTTATAACTTTTTATTATGAGTAGACCACTTACAAAACAAGAATTACATAATCTGGCAATGAATATTGTAGGGAAAGATTTGCAAGCAAAAGGTTATGAATTTATTGCCATTAATAGCAAATTAAAGAAGCATCCACAATATGTTTGTGTTGATAAGAATAATATACGCTATTTTGTTCTAGTAAAAGCAATAGGTATTTCTGACAATCCAATAACTTATGATGTTATTTGGATGGAAACTTTTAAAAATCATGCACAAAAAAATAACGCTAAAATTATATTTGCAGGTGTTGGGTTAGGTGCTGTGAACAATAAATCAAAACCACCAACTTTAAATGAAGAATATTTATTGCAGTATGATGGTTTGCAATTTATAGATGTTCAATTAAACTAAAAGAGGCTGTCTAAAAAGTGTCATTCTGAATGTAAATGAAGAATCTCTTTGAAATTAAACACTTATATATCAAGGTGTTGGTATTTTTCACTTTGTTCAAAATGACAAGTATAATTGCTTTTCAGACAGCCTCTTTTTATGTAATAAATAATAAGGTTATTACTCAACCTTACTTTCTAATAAATTGAAAAACTGATCTAGTTTAGGCATTAAAACAATTCTTGTTCTTCTGTTTCTAGCTCTACCCTCAACCGTATCGTTACTCTCTAAAGGTTTATATTCACTTCTTCCAGCGGCAACCAAACGACTTGGCTCAATGTTAAAATCGTTTTGCAATACTCTAATTACAGCTGTAGAACGCTTAACACTTAAATCCCAGTTATCTTTAATACTTGAGTTTTTAATAACTTTTTTATTATCGGTATAACCTTCAACCATAACTTCTAATTCTGGTTGTGCTGCAATTACTTCAGCAACTTTACCTAATACTTTTTTTGCATTGTTAGAAATGGTTGAACTACCACTCTTAAATAATAATTTATCTGCTATAGAAATATATACAACTGTTTTTTCAACATCAACTTGTATATCTTCATCACTAAACCCTTCTTTTAGCACGCTTTTTAATTTAAACCCTAGAGCTAAATTAATAGAGTCTTTGCGGGTAATTGCTTTTTGAATGTATTTAATGTACTCATCTTTTTTACCCATTTGAGATAGCGTTTCTTTAATGTTCTCTGAAGCAGATTTAGATAGTACAGTTAAATTATCAACATATTCTAATGTTTTTTCTTTATCCTTCCTTAAATCAATTACCTGTTGTTCAAGTGAGGTAATTTTACCTTCGTTTTCAATTCTACATTTCATTAAGTCAGCTTTAGCATCCACTAACTCCTGATTTTTTTTATTGAAATTTCCTTCTAATTCAGTGTATTTTTTTTGAGATACACATGAACTTAACATCACCGATGTTACAATAATTAATACAACTAATTTTTTCATAATTTAAAAATGCTTTAGACTAAAAGCAAAGTTAAAAAAAGAAGTTTAAAATTTACCGTTTTAAATTATAATTTATAAATATTTTATGATATTTATAAATGTTAACTTTGTGAAATTAAATTTTAATAAAAGTTTACAATGAAAAATAAGTTATTAGTTCTTTTAATATTTTCAATATTCTCTTGCAATAATAAACAAGAAAATTTAAAAATTTTAAAAGGAACAGCTTTAGGCACCACATTTTCAATTCGCTATTTAGATACAAGTAACAGAAAGTTTGACGCTAAAATTGATAGTTTAATTACCGTAGTTAATAAATCTGTTTCAACGTATATTCCAACTTCTGATATTTCTAAAATTAATAAAGGAGATACTACCATTGTAGTTGATGATATTTTTGAAGAAGTGTTTTTAAAATCGGCTAAAATTTATTCAGAAACAAACGGAGATTTTGATCCAACAATAGGAATTTTGGTAAATGCTTGGGGTTTTGGACCTGGAAAACCTATTCGTAATTTGGATTCTATAAAAATTAAAGACCTCTTACAATTTGTTGGATTTGATAAGGTTAGTATGCTTAATAAAAAAATAAAAAAATTATACCCTGAGATATATTTTGATTTTAATGCGATAGCCAAAGGATACTTAGTTGATGTTGTTGGAAGGCTTTTTGAAAGAAACCATATTAAAAATTATATGGTAGAAATTGGAGGTGAAATTAGAGCAAGAGGTGTTAATCAAAATAATGAATTTTGGAGAATAGCAATTGAAGAGCCAAACTTTGACGGTACACGTTCTTTTGCAACAGCGGTTCAATTACATAATGAATCTATGGCAACTTCAGGAAACTACAGAAAATATAGAATTTCAGCTAATGGTGTTAAATTTGTGCATACAATAAATACAAAAACAGGTTATGCAACTCCAAGTAACTTGTTAAGTGCTTCTGTAATTTCAAAATCTGATTGTGCTGATGTAGATGGATATGCCACGGCTTTTATGGCTATGGGATTTGAGAAAGCAACAAAATTTTTAAAAGAACATACAGAATTAAAAGCATTTTTAATTTATGTTGATGAAAATGGAAAAATAAAAACGTTTAAGTCAGCAAATTTCAATAGTTAATTATTTAATACAAACTGGTAAAATTTCACCTTTTACCAAGCAATATTTTTTAATTAAATTATTTGGGAGAGTATTGGAGTAATCAATTTCACGTACAATAAATCCAACGGCTCTTAATTTATCAAAATAATCTCTTCCATAAACACGTACATGGTCATATTGTCCAAAGTGTTTGGCACGTTCTTTAGGTGAAGTAATTGTTAAATCTTCATATGTTTTCTCTCTATTTAAATCTTGAGGAACTTGAAAAATCCCCATGCCTCCAGGTTTTAAAACTCTAAATAACTCACTCATTGCTTTTTTGTCATTTTCAATGTGTTCTAAAACATGATTGCAAAGAATAACATCAAAAGTGTTTTCTTTAAAGGGTAAATTGCAAATGTCAGCTTTAACATCTGCAATTGGAGAATTTAAATCGGCTGTAATATAATTTAAATTACCTTGTGCTTTAAATTGTTTTAAAAAGCATTGTTCAGGCGCTATATGAAGTACTTTTTTTGCTGAAGTAAAAAAAGCTGTTTCATTTTTTAAATATAGCCATAGTAGTCTATGACGTTCTAAAGAAAAAGTACTTGGTGACAAAGCATTTAACCTTTGTACTCCATAACCATAGGGTAAAAATTTTCTAAAACTTTTATTGTCTATAGGGTCCGTATAGGTTGTTCCTTTTAAATAAAAGGAAATTAGAGGACGAGCCCAATAACTAATTTTAATTAGCATTGGACGAGGAATAGTATTTAATATAAATTTAAAAAACCTTTTCAAAATTAAATTTTATAATCTTCTCTAACAGGGCAAAAGGTGTCAGTTAATTTACAAGTTGTTAATGCCTTACCACTGTGTTTTACATTTGATGGAATGTTAATAATCATGCCCGATTCTAAAACTTGAGTTTTGCCATGAACAGTCATTTCAAGTGTGCCTTCAATTACTTGAGTTGTTTGTTCGTGAATGTGAGAATGTTCAGGTAAAATGGCTCCTTTTTCAATTTCCCAAAAAGCAATGGTAAAACTATCAGTATGAAAAAAACGCCCTTTAAAGCCTTCTATTATTTCTTTTTGCTTAATTTTCGAAATATATTTAAACATAAATTATAAAACTAAATCTTGTTGTCTTAAACCTTCTTCTTCATTATTTTCAATTCCCAGAGCTTCATAAATATATTTAAATGTTGAGAGTAATTCAGGTTTACCATTTACAAGAGCAACATCGTGTTCAAAATGAGCACTAGGCTTACCATCTTTAGTTAAAATAGTCCAACCATCTTTAAGTTGAGTTATCTTATGAGTTCCTAAATTTACCATTGGCTCAATGGCAACTACCATTCCTTCAATAAATTTCTTACCTTTTCCTCTTCTACCATAATTAGGCATCTCCGGATCTTCGTGCATTTCATGGCCTAATCCATGGCCTACCAATTCTCTTACAATTCCATAACCCTGTTTTTCACAGTAATTTTGAATCGCAAAACCAACATCTCCAACTCTATTGCCTATTTTAAATTCACGGATACCTACGTACAAACTTTCCTTTGTGATTTGTAATAATTTTTTGGTTTCTGCAGCAACTTCTCCAACTTCAAAAGTATAAGCGTGATCACCATAAAAACCATTTTTTAAGGCACCACAATCAATTGAAATAATATCGCCTTCTTCCATTGGCTTATTATTTGGAATGCCATGAACTACCTGAGCGTTTGGGCTCATACATAAGGTATTAGGGAAATCATAAAGCCCTAAAAAACCAGGTATTGCCTGGTGGTCTCTTATAAATTCTTCAGCTAATTTATCTAAATACAAAGTAGAAACTCCAGGTTTTACTTCTTTGGCAAGCATTCCTAAAGTTTTTGAAACGATGAGTGCGCTTTCGCGCATTAATTCAATTTCTTCACGAGTTTTAGTGAGTATCATATAATCCTGAAATTTAGGATGCAAAGGTAATTTAAAAATAATAATTACAAAGCTTAAAAAGCGGCTTTAAAATTAACAATAAGATCTTTTTAAAAACTGATTTTTAGCAGGATTTTTACTGAAAATCATTTGTAAATTTGCAGCATAATTTAAATTGTAAATTATGTATAAAGCAGTAACGGCTGAAGAGGCTGTAAAAGTTATAAAATCGAACGATAGGGTTTATATTCAAGCGGCAGCTTCTGTTCCTCAAGAATTGATAAATGCTATGACTGAAAGACATGAAGAGCTAAGAGATGTTGAAGTTTGCCACTTACATTTAGAAGGTGAAACACCTTATGCAAATCCAAAATATAAAGATAGTTTTCACATAAATTCATTTTTTATAGGTAGCAATGTACGTCATACAATAAAAGAAGGCAATGGATCCTATACACCTGTGTTTTTGAGTGAAGTACCGCTGCTGTTTAAAAGAAATATTTTACCATTAGATGTGGCTTTAATTCAAGTTTCTAAGCCCGATAGGCATGGGTATTGCTCTTTAGGTGTTTCGGTTGAAGCTATTTTAGCGGCTATTTCAAGTGCCAAACATGTTATTGCTTTAATTAATGAACAAATGCCACGTGTACATGGAGAAGGAATTATTCATATTTCTGAATTAGATACCTTTGTTGAGGTAGATAGACCAATTCCTGAATTTATTTTGCCTACACCAAATAAAGTTGAAAATAAAATAGGTGACCATATTGCTGAACTTATTGAAGATAGAAGTACACTTCAAATGGGAATAGGATCTATACCAAATGCAGTGTTATCTAGATTAAAGAATCATAAAGATTTAGGTTTACATACTGAAATGTTTTCAGATGGAGTTATTGATTTAATTTTGAATGATGTAATTAATGGGAATTATAAAGGAATTAATGCCGGAAGAGCATTAACCACATTTTTAATGGGCTCAAAACGATTGTACGATTATGTTGATGATAATCCATATATAGAAATGCGTTCATGTGATTATGTTAATGATGTTGCCAATATTAGAAAAAACCCAAAAATGGTAGCTATAAATTCTGCAATTCAAGTTGATTTATCTGGTCAAGTTTGTGCAGATTCAATTGGTACTAGATTGTATTCAGGTGTTGGTGGACAGATGGATTTTATTAGAGGTGCTTCTTTAAGTGAAGGAGGGAAAGCAATTATTGCAATGCCTTCCACCACAAAAAATGGGATTAGTAGAATTGTTCCTTTTTTAAACCCTGGAGCCGGTGTGGTAACCACAAGAGCACATGTACAGTATATTGTAACAGAGTATGGAGTTGCTAATTTATATGGAAAAACTATAAAACAACGCTTAACTGCACTGATTAAAATTGCACATCCAGATCACAGAGAACATATTGAAAGAGAATATTTTGAGGCTCCAAAATAAAAGAAAAATATAGCCCAAAGACGAAAAAGCCGATATTCAATTATTAAATATCGGTTTTTTTAAATATTAAATTAGTTAATCTTCGTATGAATGTTTGTAAGGTTTTCCGCTTACAATTTTTAAAATATCACTCTCTACTGTTTCTCTAGGAAATTCTACAAACCTACCTATTTCTTTTCCATCTTTATAAAAAATTAAAGTAGGAACTCTTTCAACATCATAACCTTTTTGTAAATTATTAGGTGTTTCTCTATCTCTATTTACAGCAACCAATTCTAAATTTTTGTAGTTAAACCCAACTTCATCTAAAATTTTATAAAAGGCAGGCGTTTGTTCTTGACTATCACTACACCAAGTTCCCATAAAAGCTTTTATGCTAATACCTTTTAACAAAGGTTTTAACTTGTTTATAGTTTCTTTGTTTGTTTTATAGTTGTTATAATTTGGACTAAACCAATCGGTATAAGGTTCTTGCAGAAAATTTGCTTTATTTACATTTCCAATTAAGTTTCCTTCCTCATCTTTTGTTACCGATGTTTCTTTTTTTTGTGCTAGACAACCAATACTAGTTACTAAAATAACACCTAAGAGTATTTTTTTCATTTGAATAAATTTAAATTTTGATAAAAGTACAAAATTATATCAAAGAGTGTTGTGTCATTAATTTTGGTTGATCAATTCCCATTAATTTTAAAATGGTAGGTGCAATATCGGCTAAAATTCCATCATTAATATGTTTGAGCTCTTTATCAACCAAAACAATGGGCACAGGGTTTGTTGTATGAGCTGTATTTGGAGTTCCATCAGGGTTTATCATAGTTTCACAATTACCGTGATCTGCAATAATAATTGTTGTGTAGTTATTTTTTAAAGCACTTGTTACAACATCTTCAACACATTTATCAACAGCTTCACAAGCTTTAATTGCGGCTTCCATAACCCCTGTATGACCAACCATATCGCCGTTAGCAAAATTTAGACATACAAAATCAACTTCTTTTTTATCCAATTCAGGAATAATTGCATCCTTAATTTCATAGGCACTCATCTCTGGCTTTAAATCGTAAGTAGCTACTTTAGGTGATGGAATTAATATTCGTTTTTCACCTTCAAATTTAGTTTCTCTTCCTCCAGAAAAGAAAAAAGTTACGTGTGGATATTTTTCTGTTTCAGCTATTCTAATTTGTTTTTTATGTGCTTTTGCTAAAACTTCACCAAGGGTGTCAACTAAATTATCAGTATTGTAAATAACTTTAATATTTTTGAATGATTCATCGTAGTTTGTCATTGTAACGTAATACAAAGGCATCATTTTCATATCAAATTCAGGAAAATTATTTTGGGTTAGAGCTTCAGTAAGTTCTCTTCCTCTATCTGTTCTGTAATTAAAATAAATGACAACATCATCTGCTTTAATTTGTGCTTTTGGAGCGCCATTTTCATCTGCCATAATTATTGGCATAATAAACTCATCTGTTATGTTATTTTTATAACTTTCTTCAATACTTTCTACAGCATTTGTAGATTTTTTACCTTTAGCATTTACCAAGGCATCATACGCTATTTTAATACGCTCCCATCTATTATCACGATCCATAGCATAATAACGACCAGTAATTGAAGCCAATTCTCCAGTTGTTTTTTGCATGTGTTGTTGAATATCATTGATGAAATATTTTCCAGATTTTGGATCGCAATCTCTTCCATCTGTAAAAGCATGCAAATACACATTTTTCACATTATTTTCATTTGCAACCTCTAATAGCGCTTTTAAATGATTTATATGAGAGTGAATTCCTCCATCAGATACCAATCCTAACAAATGAACATTTTTATTATTTTTTTTAGCATAAGAGAGCGCGTCTAACAACACTTTTTCTTTTCCTAATGTTTTATTTTTAACTGCTAAATTAATTTTAACTAGGTTTTGATAAACAATTCTACCCGCACCTAAATTCATATGTCCCACTTCGCTGTTTCCCATTTGTCCTTTAGGTAAGCCCACAAATTCTCCATCGGTTCTTAAGCTAGCATTTGGGTATTTATTGTACAGGCTGTCAATAAAACTAGTTTTTGCATTAAAAATTGCTGAAACTTCAGGGATTTGGGTTATTCCCCAACCATCTAAAATCATCAAAATCACTTTCTTGTTCATCAGAATATCTATTTGTTTTGAATGTCAAAGATACGAAGTATTCGCTTTTGACTTTTATAAATATTGTTTAATTCCTGTTAAAATTACTAAAACGATTGCGGGGAAAAATTAAAAACAGGAGATTTTTCTATGTCTTTATTAATAGAATAATTGGTTTACTTTTTGTACTTTTTAAACCTAAAGGCTAAATTTTTAAAAATTGTAACTTTCAGACCTAAAATATTAAGTAGAATGACTGAAACTATAAAATTTAATAAAATTACAAAAAGGTTACCAAAACACCTGCATAAGTTTATAGTTAAGCAACCATATGCAAACTATACGGCTCAAAACCAAGCTGTTTGGAGGTATGTGATGCGGGTAAATATTGATTTTTTAAGTAAAGTAGCAGATAAATCGTATATAGAGGGATTAAAAAAAGCAGGAATATCTGAAGAAAGTATTCCAAAAATGGAAGGCATGAACCGTATTTTGAAAGATATTGGCTGGGCAGCTGTTTCTGTTGATGGTTTTATACCTCCAAATGCTTTTATGGAATTTCAGGCATATAATGTGTTGGTAATTGCTTCAGATATAAGAACATTAGAACACATTGAATATACACCTGCACCCGATATTATTCATGAAGCTGCAGGACACGCACCAATTATTGCAAATCCTGAATATGCTGAGTATTTAAGAAGATTTGGAGAAATTGGTTCTAAAGCAATTTCTTCAGCTAAAGATTTTGAAATGTATGAAGCTATTCGTTTACTTTCTATTTTAAAAGAAGACCCAAATTCTTCAGAAGAAAAAATTAAAAGCGCTCAAAATAAAGTTGAAGCATTGCAAAATAATATGGGAGAACTTTCTGAAATGGCACAAATTAGAAATTTACATTGGTGGACCGTAGAATATGGGTTGATAGGTGATGTTAATAACCCAAAAATTTATGGAGCAGGGTTGCTTTCTTCAATTAATGAAAGTAGGTATTGTTTAACAAATAAAGTAAAGAAAATACCATATAGTATTGAAGCCGCTTTGCAAAACTTTGATATTACAAAACCCCAACCACAACTGTTTGTAACACCAAATTTCGCATACTTAAGTTATATTTTAGAAGAGTTTGCCAATAAAATGGCTTTACGAACAGGAGGGCTTAAAGGAATTCAAAAATTAATACAATCTAAAAATTTAGGCACAATAGAATTGAGTACAGGAATACAAATTTCGGGTGTTTTTACAAATGTTATTGTTGATGAAAACAAACCCGTTTATTTTCAAACTGTTGGAGCAACAGCATTGGCTAGCAGAGATAAGGAATTAATAGGTCATGGAATTTCATATCATACCGAAGGTTTTGGAAGCCCGTTAGGTAAATTAAAAGGTATTAATTTGGCTATTGAAGATATGTTTCCCAAAGATTTAGAAGTCTACGGAATTTATGAAGGTAAAAAAACAACGTTACTTTTTGAAGGGAATATTAAAGTTGAAGGTGAGGTAATTACCGGGAAAAGAGATTTACAAGGTAAAATTATATTGATTTCCTTTAAAAATTGTACAGTAACACATAACCAAACCATTTTATTTAAACCTGATTGGGGAGTTTATGATATGGCGGTAGGAGAGAAAATAATTTCGGCCTATGCTGGACCTGCATCAATAAATTCGTTCAAGAATAAAAGTAAAATTTCTACTAAAAAAACACATAGAATTAAGTATTCTGAACCTGAATTAAAACTTCATAAATTATACAAACAAATTGCAGAAATGCGTAAAAAAGAAATTATAAATATTGAAAAATCAGAACAAATATTCTTAACTTTAAAAGAAGATTATCCTACAGAATGGTTACTCGCATTAGAGGTTTATGAATTAATTTTAAATTCAAAAATAACTTTAGAGAAAGAGGTTTTAAATTACTTGAATAATCAGTTAGAATATCAAAACCTAATAGCTAGCGGAATTCAATTACTCAAAAAATAAAGTGACTAATGTTACTAAAATTAATTACGAATCAATTAACTTTGCACATTAATTAAAAAATTGAAAAATGAGTTTTTTTGGATTATTTGGAGGTGGTAATAATAATGAAATAATTGAAAAATATATTAAAGAAGGGGCTATTGTTATTGATGTTAGAACTCCAGAAGAGTTTAGAGAAGGACATGTAAAAGGCTCTAAAAATATAGTGTTAAATAGTATACCAAATACTATTAAAGAAATAAAAGATTTAAATAAAAAGATAATAGCTGTTTGTAGAAGTGGAGCAAGGAGCGGACAAGCAACAGCTTTTTTAAGTAAGCAGGGGATTGATATTATTAATGGAGGCCCATGGCAGCATGTTGAAAAGTTTATAAAATAGTTATTTATTCAAAAATCATTGATTGGAAAAAGAGAAGTAAAACTTCTCTTTTTTTATTATATTTAGCGCCTAATTAACTTAATTTATGAAAAATTTAACGATACTATTATTTTTAATTTCTGCTGCGCTTAATGCACAAAACAAAAAAATTAATAAACTAATTACTAACATTGAGCCTAAAGTAATTGAATGGAGAAGAGATTTTCATCAACACCCTGAATTGTCGAATAGAGAATTCAAAACGGCTGAAAAAATAGCAAAATATTTGAAAAGCTTGGGGTTAGAGGTGCAAACAAATGTTGCTCATACAGGAGTTGTTGGCATATTAAGAGGAGGAAAACCAGGTGCTGTTGTTGCATTAAGAGCTGACATAGATGCTTTACCTGTAACAGAGAGAACGCCAGTTGCGTTTGCTTCTAAAGTAACAAGTACTTATAATGGAATTGAAACAGGAGTAATGCATGCTTGTGGGCATGATTCACATATTGCCATTTTAATGGGAACAGCTGAAGTACTCACCAAAATTAAAGATGAAATAAGAGGAACAGTAAAGTTTATTTTTCAACCTGCAGAAGAAGGAGCTCCCAAAGGAGAAAGAGGAGGTGCTGAGCTTATGGTTGAAGAAGGAGTACTTAAAAATCCGGATGTTGATGCCATTTTCGGCTTGCATATAAGTGCTATTACCAATGTAGGTATAATAACATATAAACCAGCAGGAATTATGGCTGCAGCCCAAAGTTTTACAATAAAAGTTAAAGGGAAACAAGCGCATGGATCTAGACCTTGGGAAGGGATAGACCCTATTGTTATTTCAGCTCAAATAATAAATGGTTTACAAACAATTATTAGTAGAGGTACTGAGTTAACTAAAGAAGCAGCTGTTATTACCGTGGGTTTAATTCGTGGAGGTGTACGAAGTAATATTATCCCTGAAGAGGTTGAAATGATTGGAACAATTAGAACGTTAGATTACGATATGCAAAAGAAGTTAAATAAAGAGATTACTAGGCGAGTACCTGCAATTGCTGAAGCATTTGGAGCTACAGCTACTATTGAGATTGATAAGGGATACCCTATTACATATAATGATGTGAATTTAGTAAACGAAATGTTACCTTCATTGCAAAAAGCAGCTGGAAAAAACAATGTTAAATTAATTAATGCAGTTACTGGAGCTGAAGATTTTTCATTTTACCAAAAAGAGATTCCAGGGTTTTATTTTTTCTTAGGAGGAAAACCACTTGATGTATCAATTGAAAATACGGCATCACACCATACTCCAGATTTTTTTATAGATGAAAGTGGCTTCAAGTTAGGAGTAGAAGCTTTTGTAAATTTAACCTTAGATTATTTAAACCAAAACCCTAAATAATTAGGCTAAATATAACATTTTTTAGAGAGTAACAATCTAAATCTAAAAAGAGAAGTGAAAACTTCTCTTTTTAGATAATACGAATTTAATTATTAATAAAATACAGCCTTATAAAGGCTAATGTTTCATTTAAAAATGGAGCTATTCTATATTTTTTAGCTTTATATACAGCTTCTATTCTATTATGGCCTTGTAATTTCTTGTACCTATTTTCAAGGTGTTTTCTCACGATGGAAGGAGAAATAAATAAATTTTCAGCAATTTCATTATAAATTAAACCATTGCTTAAATGTTCTAAAATATCGGTTTCTCTATTGGTAAGTTTTATTTTCTCAACTAAACTATCAATTTTAAATAAGGTGGGGTTTCGTAATAAATTGAATGCTTTTAAAGCAATACGTCAAATGCTCTATTTTTCTAAAATGTAATATTGTAATTATTTTTCAAAGAAGTAATTTGTTGCTTTAAATGAACTAAAAATTGTTGGTGTTGTTTGGAAGTAGGATTGAAAGGTTTGTGTCCCAATCCTTTTTGAATGGTATTCACTTCTTTCATAATTGAAGATGCCTTTTCATCAATCCAAATTTTTTGAAATTGATTCCAAATATAATTAATAGCAGTTTCGTTAGGATGAACCATATCGCTAGTATAGAAACGATAATCACGTAAATCATCTAGCATAATTTCATAAGAAGGAAAGTAATATAGCTGTTTCCTTTTATCTCCTAGTTGATGAATTGCAGCTAATAAATGCGCTTTACTAACAGAATTTTCAACAAAACCATCTTTTAAATGCCTTACCGGACTTACTGTAAAAAGGATGTTTATTGTTGGGTTAAAATCTTTTATAAGTGCACACATATTTTCTAAAGAAGCATTGATTTCCTCCACAGAAAGCAACTCTTTTAAAAACTTTTTTTGAGGTACTTTATGACAATTCCCCACAATTGTGTCAGTTTCAATAAACCTGTAAACCCATGAAGTTCCCAATGTAATAATAATATGTGTTGCTTTTTTTAATTGATGATTAGTTAAAGTAATTGCATTGTTTAAATTACTTAACAATTCAACTTTATCAATAGAACTCAAATTAGAATGTGCATCAAAACAATTCCAGCGCTCATTTAGTTGAAAAACATCTTTTTTGGTATATTCTTTTTGATTAATAGCATTTGAAATTAACGCTTCAATAGCAATAGGATTGAATAAAATTCCAAACGGATTGCTAAAAGCATTAAACTTGAAGTAGTTTAATTTATGGTAAATATTTTCTGAAAAACAAGAACCAATTAGCAACAATTTAGAATTATAATCTATTTGATTACGCTCTTTTTGAAGTTGTATGTTAGTTCTGAAATTCATGGTAATTTTGTCTTTGCGAGTCAAATAATAATTTGCTGTGGCAATTTGTTTATTTGTGTGAGACTACTTCATTGTTTCACTCTTCGTAAGGATATACATTTATAAAATATATCTTTTACTTTCTTCCAGTGCTTTTTCAATTCCTTCTGGATTTTTACCTCCAGCAGTTGCAAAAAAAGGTTGACCACCACCACCACCTTGGATTAATTTTCCTAGTTCTCTAACTACCTGTCCAGCATTTAGTTTTTTATCTTCAACTAAATTTTTAGAAATGAAACATGTTAAAAAGGCTTTTCCTTCCCTCTCCGTACCTACTAATAGAAATAAATTCTCAATTTTATTACCTAAATCAAAAGCCAAATCTTTAATGCTATTTTGATCTAAATCTAACTTTTTAGCTAAGTAATTAACCCCGTTAATGTTTTCTACCTTCTGAATTAATTCTCCTTTTAAATTTTTAGCTTTATCCTTTAATAAAATTTCCAATTGTTTTTTTAATGATGTATTTTCTTCTTGTAAATCGGTAATAGCCTTTTGTGGATTTTGAGGATTTTTAAGTAACACTTTTAGGTTGTTATAAATCTTGTTATTTTCAGAATAGTATTCTTTTACAGCATCATTTGTAATAGCCTCAATACGTCTAATACCTGCAGCAATGGCACTTTCAGAAATTATTTTAAAATGCCAAATATCTCCCGTGTTTTGTACATGAGTACCTCCACATAATTCTACAGAATTTCCAAACTGAATTGCACGAACGGTATCTCCATATTTTTCGCCAAACAAAGCCATAGCTCCTTTTTTTTGGGCAACTTCCATGGGAATATTTCGAAATTCTTTTAGAGGTATTTTACTTTCAATACGCGCATTTACAAAATCTTCAACGGCTTGAATCTCATCACTTGAAAGTTTAGAAAAATGCGAAAAATCAAAGCGTAGATTTTTTGAGTGAACCGCTGATCCTTTTTGTTCAACATGTGTTCCTAAAACCTCTCGTAAAGCTTGGTGTAAAAGGTGAGTTGCAGAATGATTGCAAGCAGTTCTATAACGTTGTTTTTTATCAACAACAGCTTTAAAAGTTTGTGTAGGGTCTTTTGGTAAACTTTTAGCAAAATGAATAATTAAATTATTTTCTTTTTTGGTATCAACAATATAAATTACATTTCCGTTACTAGCTTCTAAATACCCTTTATCTCCAACTTGCCCACCTCCTTCAGGATAAAAAGGAGTTAAATTAAATACCAATTGATATAAATCTCCATATTTTTTTGAAGATATTTTTCTATAGCGGGTTATTTTCACATTCGTTTCAAGAATATCATACCCTACAAACTCTTCTTCGTTATCATCTATCAAAAGAATCCAATCATCAGTTTCCACAATTGCTGCAGCTCTTGATCTATTTTTTTGCTTTTCTAATTCATCGGTAAATTCATCTTCATTTAGAGTCATTCCTTTTTCAGAGAGAATTAACGAAGTTAAATCTATAGGAAAACCGTAAGTATCATACAATTCAAAGGCTTTTTTACCAGAAACTTTTGTGCCATTGGTGCTTTTTATAATACCATCTAATAAAATAAGACCCTGTTCAAGAGTGCGTAAAAAAGAATGTTCTTCTTCTTTAATTACATTGGTAATTAATTGATTTTGTGCTTTTATTTCAGGGAAATAATCTCCCATTTGCTTACTAAGAGTAGAAACTAATTTATAAATAAAAGGTTCTTTTTTGTTTAAAAAAGTAAACCCATATCTAATAGCTCTTCTTAAAATACGTCTAATAACATATCCAGCACCTGTATTTGATGGTAATTGCCCGTCTGCAATGGCAAAAGCTACTGCACGAACATGGTCTGCAATAACCCGGATAGCAATGTCTATTTCTTCATTTTTGCCATAATTAGTATTCGTAATTGCTTCAACTTCTCTAATTAATGGTGTAAAAACGTCAGTATCATAGTTAGATTGTTTGTGCTGTAAAACCATACATAAACGTTCAAACCCCATTCCAGTATCAACATGTTTAGCAGGTAACTTTTCTAAGGAACCATCGGCCTTGCGATTGAATTCCATAAAAACTAAATTCCATATTTCTACCACTTGAGGGTGATCCATATTCACCAAGCTTTTTCCTGAAATTTTTGTTTTTTCCTCATCAGATCTAATATCCACATGAATTTCAGAGCAAGGACCACAAGGCCCCTGAGCACCCATTTCCCAAAAGTTATCTTTTTTATTACCGTTAATAATTCGGTCTTCACTAATATGCTTTTTCCAATAATTGTAGGCTTCTTGGTCGTAAGCCAATCCTTCTTCTTTTTCCCCTTCAAAAACAGTAACATACAAACAATCTTTATCAATTTTTAACACATCAACTAATAATTCCCAAGCCCAGTCAATAGCATCCTTTTTAAAATAATCTCCAAAGCTCCAGTTGCCAAGCATTTCAAACATAGTATGATGATAGGTGTCTTTTCCAACCTCTTCCAAATCGTTGTGTTTTCCAGAAACGCGCAAACATTTTTGTGAATCAGCAACACGTTTATCTTTCACTGTTTTTTGCCCTAAAAAAAATTCTTTAAAAGGAACCATACCTGCATTTGTAAACATCAGGGTAGGGTCATTTTTAAGTACCATTGGAGAAGATGGTACTATTGTGTGTTTTTTTGAAGCAAAAAAGTCTAAAAATTGTTGACGAACTTGTTGTGATTTCATTTGTAATATCTTAATGTTTTTATAGGTCAAAAGGAATAGCTCAATTTAATAATATTATATTTTATTAAAATTTTATTTAGAGCTATTTCATTTGTTAATTATATGCTAAAAAATAAGTGTTCTACAACTTTTGTAAAACATTTTGTAAATTTGTTTTTGTACGCCATATAATTCATAAAATAATATGGCATTTTTCACGATGCAAAAATAATATAATTTATACACATGGCGAAAGTAAAATATTATTACGATTCAGATACGCTTTCTTATCAAAAGATTAAGATTAAAAAAAGAGATAAACTTAAAAACTTTTTACTAACAATTATTTCGGCTTTTATATTTATGATTTTGGGATTTGTAGTTTTTACACCTTTTTTTGAATCACCAAAAGAGAAAGAACTTAGTAGAGAATTAGAGTTTGTAAAATTAAATGAGGAATTACACAGTAAAAAAATAGTTCAACTTGAAAGTATTTTAAAAGAAATTCAGGATAGAGATAATAATATTTATCGGTTGTATTTTGAAGTGAACCCAATACCTGAAGAACGGAGAAAAGCAGGTTTTGGAGGTATTAATAGATACAAAGCATTAGAAGGGTTTGATAATTCAGAAATGATTATTGATGTTACTAAAAATATGGATATTTTATCTAAGCAATTGTATATTCAATCAAAGTCATTGGATGAAATTGTTAATTTGGCTGAAAATAAAGAGAAGTTACTGGCTGCAATCCCCGCTATACAACCTGTTAAAAAAGAAGACTTAACACGTATGGCTTCTGGTTTTGGTTGGAGAACCGATCCGTTTACAAAAGCTAGAAAAAAACATTATGGAATGGATTTTTCGGCACCAAGTGGAACTCCTATTTATGCAACTGGAGATGGTATAGTAAAAAGAGCCGATCAAAGAGCCTCTGGCTTTGGTAAACATATTGAGATAGACCATGGATTTGGATATATTACGTTGTATGCACATTTAAGTAAATATAATGTTAGAAGAGGGCAACATGTTAAACGAGGTGATTTAATTGGATTTGTAGGTACAACCGGTCGTTCTCAAGGCCCCCATTTACATTACGAAGTTCATAAAAATGGCAGAAAAATAAACCCTATTAATTTTTACTATGGAAACTTATCTCCTGAAGAATTTGAAGCAATGCAAAAAGCAGCTCAAATTGAAGGACAATCATTAGACTAATGCATATAAATTTACCTAAAAAAAGATACTATAAAATTGGAGAAGTAGCCAAGGCATTTGGGTTAAACACTTCTCATATTCGGTTTTGGGAAAAAGAATTTGATATTTTAAAACCAAAAAAGAATAAGAAAGGAAATAGATTATTTACCGAAGAAGATCTCAAAAATTTAAAGTTAATCTATCATCTAGTTAAAGAGAAAGGATTTACCCTAGAAGGTGCTAAAAGTAAAATGAAAGAGAATCCGAAAAATATTAAAAATAACCTTGACATTATTATACGTCTAGAGGCCATTAAAGCAAAACTCATTAAAATAAAAGATCAGATTAATGGATAAATAATATTGTTAATTTGTAACAAATGAGTATTTTTAACACGAATATAATAGAATTATAAAAACTAAAACAAAACATAATGAAAAAGTGGTTATTACCGTTAATAATTATAGTCGTTGTTGTTTTTGGGATATACAGCTGGGCTGTAGGTTTCAATAATACAGCCGTAAAATTAAATGAAAATGTATCGGAAAGTTGGGGGAATGTTCAAACAGCTTACCAACGCAGAAGTGACTTAATAGGAAATTTAGTTAATACAGTTAAAGGAGCAGCCGATTTTGAGAAATCTACGTTAACTTCTGTAATTGAAGCAAGAGCAAAAGCAACATCTGTTACAATTGATCCCTCAAATATAACACCTGAACAATTGGCAAATTTCAATAAAATTCAAGGAGGGTTAAGTGGAGCTTTAAAAAGTTTATTAGTTACAGTTGAACGTTATCCAGATTTAAAAGCAAATCAAAGTTTTTTAAAATTACAAGATGAACTGGCTAGCACAGAAAACCAAATTTTAACAGCTCGTACACGTTTTAATGAAGCTATAAAACCATATAATAATCATGTAAAAACTTTTCCAAATTCTATTTTGGCAAGTATTTTCAATTTTGAAGGAAAAGCTTATTTTGATTCTGAACCAGGAGCTGAAAAAGCACCAGAGGTTAAATTTGATTTTAACAATAAGAAATAATGGCTGAAGTTGAAGATTTTTTAACAAAAGAGCAAGAACAGAAACTTATTCAAACAATTAAAGTTGCTGAAAAAAATACTTCAGGAGAAATACGTGTTCATATAGAAAAGGCATCAGATAAACCTCCAATAGATAGAGCATTAGAGGTTTTTCATCTTTTAAAAATGAACGAAACACAACTTAAAAATGGGGTACTATTATACGTAGCAATTGAAAGTAAACAATTTGCTATAATTGGTGATGAAGGTATTCATAATAAAGTAACTAGTAGCTTTTGGGATACAACTAAAGAGATTGTGTTATCGCATTTTGCTAAAAAAGAATTTGCAAAAGGGTTGGAACTTGGAATACTTGAAGTTGGAGAAAAATTAAAGAACTATTTTCCATACCAAACAAATGATACTAATGAATTGTCAGATGAAATTTCTAAAGGATAATGACTTCAATAAACAGATTATTTAAAAAATACAGTACATTTTTAATTGCCATATTATTAGTTCAAGTTGCTTTTGGTCAGTTTACAATACCTGAAAAACCAACATTACAAACAAGTGTATATGATTATGCTAAATTGTTGTCTGCTTCGCAAAAAGCTGCTTTAGAAAATAAGTTAATCAAATACTCTGACTCAACATCAACACAAATAGTTGTGGTTACAGTTGAAACCATTAAAGGAGAAGATATTGGGATTTTAACACCTAAATGGGCACACAAATGGGGTATTGGACAAGCAAAAGAAGATAATGGTGTTTTTATTTTGTTAGCTAAAAAAGAGCGAAAAATATGGATATCTCCTGGTTATGGAGTAGAATATAAACTAACGGCTGGTATAACAGGTACAATTGTTAGAAACATTATTATTCCAGAATTTAGAAAAGGAGATTATTACGCAGGTTTAAACAAAGGAGCTGATGCTATATTTGAAGTTTTAAATGGAACTTTTAAAAATAAGCAGACGAATAAAAAAGGTAAATCAAAAAGCTTTTCAGGGTTTATAGCGCCCGTTATTATTTTTATTATTTTAATGATTCTATTTTCTAAAAAAAATAAAGGAGGCGGTAATAACAGAGGGAATAGAAGAAACTCCACAGCGTCAGATATTTTAACAGCCATTCTTTTAAGCGGTGCAGGAAGAGGTAGTTTTGGAAGTGGTAGTTTTGGAGGCGGAAGTTCTGGAGGTGGCTTTGGAAGCGGAGGCTTCGGAGGTGGTTTTGGAGGTGGAGGTTTTAGTGGTGGTGGTGCCGGAGGAGGCTGGTAATCAGTGTAATTTCAGAAAGTATTTAAATTTTGGGCAAATAAAAGAAGTTAAATAAAAAATAATAACTCTTAATGTTTGGTAATTGTACATAAGGTGAATGCTGTCTACAAATAAATTGTGTATTTTGTAATTATTTTTCTATTGTTTGTTAGTATTGCTATTTACATAATTTAGTTCTTCGTGTTTTTTTATTAGAAAAAATACTATTAATTATATCATTCTTTATTCATTACCGTTTTTAATTTATAAATTAAAATAACTGCAACAACACCGCCTAAAAATGATACTGAAAAATTGATAATTAACAAATTGTAATTAATATCTCCTAATTTCACTATGGAGATTGGATCAAAACCTAACCGTCCAAATGATTTTATAAAAAAAGCACTTCCAAATACGCCCGCAATTGTATTTCCAATACTACCTAAAGAATATGTTTTGAATATATACCCAGCTAGATTAGCTCCAGATATTCCAATAAGGATACTAGTTAACGAAATTATGGTTGGTGTCATAAAATACTACTTTTTAATGCCCATAATCCATGTTGTCTATTTTTCCACTCAGTAATTTGTTTTGAGTAATTAAATACACAATAACAAGTATAATACCAATAATACCCCAACCTAAAGCAACCGATAAACCATATTCATGAGCTGCGGTGTTGTATATTGTAAGCGATTCATTTTGTTTATGAGTTGAAGGTAAAATTACAGGGAATAATGAAGCTAAAGATGAGGTAATACCACCAAAAATAACTAATGTTGATAAGATAAATCCATGGATGTCTTTTTTTAATTTTTTAATAAAAAATAGCCCAAATAATCCAGAAAAATAAATAACCGGGAATACTATTAAATAAGGCTTATCAAAAAAGTTATCTAAAGAATTAGGATTCACTATTTGCCAAACAAATAATGAAATTACAGTTAAAATGAACAACAATATATTCAACTTAAATATCACAGATTTAAGTTTGTTATTTATAGAAGAGTTTGTTTTTAAAATAATCCAATTTGCTCCGTGAATTGCTAAAGTAACTACTGAAATTAAACCAATTATAATAGTAAACCAATCAATAACACCTGGTGTTTCACTTAGCGGACTAAAACTACTATTCCATAATGGTAAGAAAAAATAGTGTCCTTCAAATGCAGCAATACCATTTTCAATTCCTCCTAAATTAACACCTCTAACAACATTTCCTAAAGCTATTCCAAAAAATAATGCTAATAATAAACTGGAAACACCAAAAGATTTATCCCAAATGTCTTTCCACATTTGATAATTAAACTGACTCCTAAATTCTAGACCGATAGCTCTAAAAATAATTAACCATAAAACGATGATTAAGGGTAAATAAAATCCACTAAAAACGGAAGCGTAAAATGTAGGGAATGCCATAAAAAGGAGTCCTCCACCAGCAACAAGCCATACTTCATTAAAATCCCAAAATAAACCTGCACTTTTTGTAATTATTTCTTTGTCTTTTTCTGTTTTAGCTAAAAATAAATGTATGATGCCTGTTCCGAAATTATAACCATCTAGAATAAAAAAAATAGTTAAAACAATTGCTATTATAATATACCAAAATACTTCCATAATTTAATGTTTTTGAGGTGTTGGCCCATGGTGAATAGTTTTTCCTACAAGTACTAAAAATAGCAAACCTAGTAGCATATATAAGGCTACAAACCCTAATAATGTAAATAAAGTATTACCTGATGAAACTGTAGGTGATACGCCTTCAGATGTTCTTAATAATCCGTAAACCAAATAAGGTTGCCTACCTAGTTCAGCAACGTACCAACCTGTTAAATTTGCGATGTAAGGAAATGGTACTAAAAACATAATTACCCATAGTAATGGTTTCATAGAAAATAATCTTCTCCTCCATAAAAAGAAAACGGCTAAGCCCATTATAGCCATAAAAATAGTTCCTAAACCAACCATAATATGATAAGAATAATAGAGTGCAGGAATATTATCGGGTAATTCTTCTTTTTTAAATTGATCCATCCCTGGAATTTGCTTATCCCATTCTTGATATGTTAAAAAACTAAGAATATTTGGAACGGCTATTTTATTGTCTAATTTTTTTTGAACCATATCAGGTTGTCCAATAAGTACAATTTCTGCTCCTTTTTCTTCAGTTTTAAAAATCCCTTCCATTGCAGCAAATGAGGCAGGTTGATATTTAGCTACATTTTTAGCATTCCAATCTCCTGTTGGAAAAGCAAGGAGTAAACTTGAGACTAGGCCAAATATGACTCCCGTTTTTAAAAAAAGCTTACCATACTCAATGTTTTTATTTCTTAATATATAAAAAGCACCAATGCTTGCAACTACAAATGAAGAAGTAACAAGAGATGCAATTTGATTATGTAAAAAAGCTGGTAACAGCCAAGGATTACTAAATAATGCTGAAAAATTTTCTAGTACAAATTTACCATTCTCTAAAATTTCATAACCCACTGGGTGCTGCATCCAAGCGTTGGTAGCTAGAATTAAATATCCACTCGCCCAAGAGCCTAAAAAAACTAAAAAGCCTGTTAAAAAATGTAATTTTTGTCCCATTAGTTTTTCACCAAAAATGAACAATACTAAGAATGTAGATTCTAAAAAGAATGAAAATAAACCTTCCATAGCTAATGTTTGGCCTATAATACTACCTGTAAGTTCAGAAAATTTAGCCCAGTTGGTTCCAAATTGAAATTCCATAGGAATTCCGGTAACAACTCCCATTGTAAAATTAATAGCGAATATTTTCATTAAAAATTTAGCGGCATTATTATATTTTACAATGTTAGTTTTTAAAAATCGCCATTTGTAATAAACAATTAGTAAAGATAAACCCATTGTTAATTGGGGAAATATGTAGTGAAAAGTGATAGTAAAAGCAAATTGCAATCTATCATAAAAAATCATGTCTTCCATATCTATATCTATATTTTTAAAGGTAGTTATTAATTTTGTTACATTCCAGGAATACGGAACATACGTTTCATTTTACTCTGTTTATAGTACCAACCCCAACCTTTTTTTAACCAATGACCTACTATTGGCAAAGGTATCATTATTTCTTTTTTAGCAGTACGCATTACAAATGCAGCGCCATCTCCACTATCCATAACACAAATAATATGTAATTTTTCCCAATAACTTTTACGTTTTCCACTAGCTATTATGGTATTGTGAAAATTGTAAGTACTTACATCTGCCATTACTTCAGCAATATGGCCTTGTTTAGCCGCCCATGGATGATTTATAATAGCCGCCGCATCACCAATTACATATACGTTGTCTTTGTTTTCTACTCTGCAAAGTTCGTTTATTTTTACAAAACCTGTCTCATTTTGAGGCAAGCTAGTATTTTTAATTAAATTCATGCCATCTCCACCAGAAATAAATAAAGTTAAATCTGAATCCAATTGTGTATTATCTATAAAAGTAATAGCATTTTTTGTAAATTCTTTAATTTTTTTGCCAAAATGAGTATTTACATGGTAGTGTTCAAAAAATGAGTCCATATTTTTATAAGCTTTCCTACCCATTCGTTTTCCTGGTTCTGCCATTGGCGCAAAAAAGGTAAGTTTAAATTTGTCTCTCAATCCTTTTTTATTAAGGTAATGGCTAATATTAAACAATAGTTCAAAAGCAGGCCCACCTCTAACGGTAGTGGATGTAGGGTCTTTGGGATTCCCTCCAAAACCAACATTTATGGATCCACTACCTTTAGTAACTAATTTTTCTAATTCATTTTTAATGGTTATAGACTCTCTTGGTTTACCGCATATAGAATGTGTATGTTCCATTCCTTTTATATAAACTTTACTCATTCCTAAGCCAATAAAAAGATAATCGTATTCATGTATAGTTTTGTTGGTAACTATTTGTTGATTTTCAATATCAATTTTTGTAATTTTTTCAATTACAAGATTAAATCCATGTTTTTTTTGTAAATCAAAAAGATTGAGTTTGGTGTCTTCAAAACTCCGTTTTCCAACAGGAATCCATATAGACACAGGATAAATAAACATATAATCTCTATCTGAAATTAATGTTACATTGTACCCGTATTTTCTAAGTTTTATGGTTGCTTCAACACCTGCAAAACCACCACCTAAGACTAAAATTTTCATTCTTTTTTCTGAAATTTTAAATTGATTTCAAAAGTAAGGAGATAAACAATTTAGTTTTGTAAAATAAATTACAGAGTAAAGTATATAAGATTACAGAAAATAAAATAAAATAGCGTACGGTGTTTTTTAATAGTCGAATTGTTTTATAAAATTATCTTCTGTAATTTAATGCGGGAGGTCTATCACCAAGAAGAGGAATATATTTAAAATCTTCACCTCTTTTTATGTAAAATTCTTCTTTTGCTTTTTTAATTATTGAATTATCTAAAAATAAATCAATGGCTGTTAAAGAAATTGTTTTTGCTGCAACCATCATGCCTTTGTAGCCAATATTAGTACCTCCAGCTGCTACAGCTTGCCAGCTATGAGCGGGCGTTCCAGGTACCCAAGTAGCACTACTCATTCCTGCGGTTGGAACGGTAAAGCTAATATCTCCAACATCGGTAGAGCCAAAAGGTTTCCCTTTACTTTTATACGGCTGAACTATTTTTGCAGCTTCTAAGTTTGCCTTTTCTAAACCTAAAGTTTTAGCAATTTTATGAGCAAATATTTTTTCTTCATCAGTATAAGTTATTCCCCCAATTTTTACTAAATTTTTATACATTAATTCTTGTAAGGTTAGGTTTGGTAATAATTCATGAGTTCCACCAATCATTTCATAATCCATAGTAGTTCCTGTTCCTAATGCGGCTCCCTTTGCTGCATTTACAATTCTATCAAATATTTCAATTACAGTTTCCCTATTATTATGTCTGGCATAGTAGTATACTTCAGCAAAATCTGGAACTACATTAGGTGCTTTTCCGCCATCTGTTATAACATAGTGAATACGAGCTTCCTGAGGAATGTGCTCTCTCATCATATTAACCATCATATCCATAGCTTCAACAGCGTCTAAAGCAGATCTTCCTTTTTCTGGAGAAATTGCAGCGTGTGCAGAAACACCGTAAAATCTAAATTTAGCCGATTTATTGGCTAAAGAAGCTCCTGCGTTAGCTTCATTTACAGAATTTGGATGCCAATGTAATACAGCATCAACATCGTTAAATAACCCTTCTCTTACAAGATAAACTTTTCCTGAACCACCTTCTTCTGCAGGGCATCCATAAAAGCGAATAGTTCCTTTTATATTGTTAGTTTTCAACCAATTTTTAACTGCTATAGATGCAGCCACCGAAGCTGTTCCAAACAAATGATGACCACAGGCATGTCCTGCTGCTTTGTGAGCAGATTTTTTTTCAGGAATAGCCTCTTGGGAAAGACCAGGTAATGCGTCAAATTCTCCTAAAATAGCAATAATTGGCTTGCCTTTTCCATATTCGGCTATAAAAGCAGTAGGCATACCAGCAACTCCTTTTTTTATTTTAAAGCCTTCATCGCTAAGTGTTTGCTCTAATAGGGCTGCGCTTTTTTCTTCTTGATAACCCATTTCAGCATAACCCCATATCTTTTGTGCAATTGTACTATAGAAATCTTTTTTATTATTTAAATCTTTTATGGTATTGTTTTTTTGACCAAAAGTCAAAAGAGAACAAAATAAAGCTAATACTAAAATTTTAGTGTTCATTATTATCAAATTATGTTTGTGGAAATAAATATACTATAAATATTGAACTGACCAAAAAAGTAATTTATTTATATGATTGATGGTGCTAAAAATTAAGCACAAATTAAAGATAGGCAATTAAAAACCTAATAAATAAACCGAAACAAAACACTGTTCTAATTGGGTTATTTTTGTCTAAAATAAATAACAATTGGAACGCCATGAAAGTCAAAATTTTCACGTAATTTATTTTCAACAAAACGTTTGTACGGATCTTTTACATACTGAGGGAGATTACAAAAAAACACAAATTGAGGTGTTGGAGTAGGCAATTGCATACAATACTTAATTTTAACAAATTTCCCTTTAATTGCTGGAGGGCCATTATGTTTCACAATTTCCAACATTGTGTCATTCAATTTGCTTGTTGGAATTCGTTTCTTTCTGTTTTTAAAAACGTCAACAGCAGTTTCAATAGCTTTGTAAATACGCTGTTTGGTTAAAGCACTAATAAATAAAATTGGAACATCGGTAAAAGGAGCTATTTCTCTTCTGATTTTGGCTTCAAAATCACGCATAGTATTGGTTTCTTTTTCAATCAAATCCCATTTATTTACTAAAATAATAACGCCTTTTTTATTTTTTTCAGCTAACCAAAATATATTTTCATCTTGCCCTTCAAAATCACGAGTGGCATCTACAACCACAATAGCTACATCACAATTCTCAATTGCTCTAACAGCTCTCATTACTGAATAAAACTCTAAGTCTTCTTTTACTTTAGATTTTTTGCGAATTCCAGCAGTATCAATTAAATTAAACTCAAAGCCAAAACGGTTGTATTTAGTATCAATAGAATCTCGTGTTGTTCCGGCAATGTCAGTTACAATATTTCTATCTTCACCTATTAAAGCATTGATAAATGAAGATTTTCCGGCATTTGGACGGCCAACTACCGCAAAACGAGGAAGTTCATTTTCAGCAATAACTTCACCTTCTAATTTTTCAGTTAAGGCATCTAAAAGTTCTCCAGTTCCACTACCATTAATAGATGAAATTGTATAATATTCACCTAATCCAAGGTTGTAAAATTCAAGGGCGTCATTAACTCGCATTGAATTGTCAACTTTATTTACCGCCATTAAAACGGGTTTTTTTACTTTTCGTAAAATGTTAGCAACCTCAGTATCCATTGGGGTAATTCCTTCTTCAACATCAACAACAAATACAATAATATCAGATTCTTCAATGGCTAATTGCACCTGTTTTCTTATTTCTTCTTCAAAAATATCATTAGATCCAATAGTATAACCTCCAGTATCAATTACTGAAAACTCTTTCCCATTCCAATCACTTTTTCCATAATGCCTATCTCGCGTAACACCGCTAACAGAATCAACAATAGCTTCTCTACGTTGTACTAAACGATTAAATAAAGTTGATTTACCAACATTTGGTCTTCCTACAATGGCTACAATATTACTCATTTGAGTATTTTTAAATTTTTTGCAAAATTACGTAATTTTAATTTGGAAAACGGAATATGATTGCTTCTAAATTAGCTATTTATTAAAAAACAGTATATTGCATTGCTAAAAAAATCAATGAATGAACGAATTTAAAAACAGGGATATTTATTTACGCCCTAGATTTAAAATGAATTTTAATGAAACTAAACAACGTTTAATTTCAAAATTTGAAGATAATTTAAAAGATACAAATTGTAAATATTGCAGTAAAATTATTGATGGGCATATTGTAATTGATATCCCTTTTGGTGAAAATCATTTTTGGTCTCCACAACTTAACATTGAAATTGCAAAGGTTGAAGGAAATAAAACAATTGTTAAAGGTTTGTTTGGGCCTAAGCCACAAGTTTGGACATTATTTATGTTTTTTCATTTTGCTGTTGCTGTTGCCTTTATTGGGTTTTCAATTATGGCTTATGTAAAATGGACTTTAAAAAGTAACTACACAAATGCATTAATTATAGTGATTGCCTTGCCTATTTTATGGATTGTAATGTATTTTTTAGGACAATTGGGTAAAAAAAGAGGGCACCAACAAATGGATGAACTTTATGAATTTATGATGAAAACATTAAATAAGTAGTTGTAAGGTAAAAGGTGAAATAATATTGCTAATCGTTATACCCAAATCTCCTTAATTGACGTTTATTACTTCTCCAGTTCTTATTTACTTTAACGTATAATTCTAAATGAATTTTTTTATCAAAGAATTTTTGTAAATCTTTACGAGCTTCAACGCCAACGCGTTTTAAAGCAGCACCTTTGTGACCAATAATAATTCCTTTTTGAGTTTCACGCTCAACCATAATTACTGAACGTATTTTTATAATTTTTTCAGTTTCAAAAAATTCTTCAGTATCTACCTCAACGGCGTACGGAATCTCTTTTTTGTAGTGCATTAATATTTTTTCACGAATAGCTTCATTTACAAAAAAACGTTCTGGTTTATCTGTTAATTGATCTTTAGGGTAAAATGCTGGTGACTCGGGTAAAATTTCAATAATCCTGTTAAAAACGTTTTCAACATTAAAATTTTCTAGAGCAGATATTAAAAATATTTCAGCATTAGGTACTTTTTCTTTCCAATATTGTAATTTTTCTTCTACTTCCTTTTGTGAAGACTTGTCAATTTTATTTATAAGAAGAAGAACAGGGATTTTAGAACTTTTAATTTTATTAAAAAGTTTTTCATCTTTCAAGGTGGTTTCTCCAATTTCAACCATATAAATTAGTATGTCGGCATCTTCAAAAGCAGATTTTACAAAGTCCATCATAGAAGCTTGTAATTCATATGCGGGTTTAATAATTCCTGGAGTATCAGAGAATAATATTTGAAAATCATCGCCATTTACAATTCCTAAAATTCTATGACGAGTAGTTTGTGCTTTTGAGGTGATAATTGAGAGCCGTTCACCTACAAAAGCATTCATTAAAGTGGATTTACCAACGTTTGGATTTCCAATAATATTAACAAAACCTGCTTTGTGCTTCATTTTCAATGTTTAAAGCTGCAAAGGTACTCTTTAATATTTTTAATTTAAAAAATCTTATTGGTTTTTTGAAAAAACGTTGTATCTTTGCAGTCCAAATCGCGGGGTAGAGCAGTAGGTAGCTCGTCGGGCTCATAACCCGAAGGTCGCTGGTTCGAGTCCAGTCCCCGCTACTAAAAAAACCTCATTTTTTTTAAATGAGGTTTTTTTATATTCTATATTTTGATTTCTGTTTCCAAAAAGGTTAACTATTCGTTTTTTAGTATGTTAAAAATTCAACCTTGTATTTCTACATTAAAAATTTCAGTACATTTATACATGAAAAATAATTTAAAAAGTATAAATTACTTCTAACTAAAGCAAAAACATTAAAAGATGTTTGTTATATAGGTTAATTATGAATAAAATAATACACTTGTGTTTTCTATTTATTTCCCTTACGTATGCATTTGGACAAAATAAAAATAACGTAAAATACACACTTAATCATATTGAAAAATTAGAAAAGGTTTTTATAACTATACATTTTGATTCTTTAAGTATTAACACTGTTAAGTTTATAATTCCTAGAAGCGCTCCAGGAACTTATGAACTTACAAATTACATTTCTTTTGTTAATAATGTTAAAGCGTATACGGGTTCTAAAAAATATATAGAAGGAAATATAGGAGATGGTTCTTATTTTACTTTTTCAGCTGATAAAAATTTATACATATCGTCTATTACTTATGAAGTTGATATTGTTAAAATGGAAAAAACATTATTAGGTTCTTATGCAAGTTCTAAAAAAAGGAAAAAATATTTAGGAATCTTAGGATATTCAGTTTTTGGTTTTGTTGAGGGTTTGGAAGATAAACAAATAGTATTAGATATTAATACAGCTCCAGATTGGCCCATTTTTAGTACTCTTCGCCCTCAAAAAGAAAGAAAAAAAGGTACAGACTCTTATGCTATTGAAAATTACGCATTACTTGCAGATGCTCAATATTTATTGGGAGAAGGTGTTGAGGTTTATCAAATAACAAGTGCAAAAATACCCTTATTTGTTGCTGTATATGCCGAAACAGAAATTAACATCAAAGAAATTGGGAGAAGAGTTTTAAAATCATTTAATAAATTAACTAGCTATTTTGGATATGTTCCTATGCCACATTATACAGTTTGTTATGAATTTTTAAAGCCTATTTCTAAGAGGCATGATTATGGCTTTTCTATGGAACATTTAAACAGTATGACAGCAAGTTTTGATATTTCTAAAGCTATTAAAAATTACAATCTAAATGCAAAAATAGGAAGTGTTGTTCACCATATAGCGCATTCTTGGGTTCCGTTACGCTCTTACGGTACAGGATATCGCCCGTTTGAATGGCAAACGGCTCCGCTAATAGAAACTATTTGGTTAAATGAAGGATTTATTTGGTATATTTCATACTATACTGTTTTAAATAACAAGCAAATTCTTATTTTTTTTAATAAAATAATAGATAATGCGCCAGATTATATTAAGAAAAAATCATTAAAAGAATTATCATTGTTAGGTTCTACCCAATATTCAATGGATTTTAGAATAGGTCAAAATTTATTTTCAAGAGGTGCACTTTTAGCTCATGATATTGATGTTTTAATTCTTAAGGAAACAAACGGACAAAAATCTTTCAAAGATGCTATATTAGGCTTGCTAAAATGGACGGAAATAAATAAAAGAGCTTATAAGTATAACGAAATAGCTCCTATAATATCAAAATCTGTGAATGTAGATGTTTCTAAGATATGGGAGAAATGGCAAAAACCTATCAAATAATGACGAATAAAAACCTTTAATATAATATGAATAAAAAAAATATATTAAGAATAGCAATGGCTCAAATTTCTCCTGTATGGTTAAATAAAGATAAAACTATTGAAAAAATAAAATCATTTATTATCGAAGCAGGAAAAGGAAATTGTGAACTTGTAATTTTTGGGGAAGGGTTGTTACCAGGTTATCCTTTTTGGGTTTCAATAACAAATGGGTCAGAGTTTAATTCTACAATTCAAAAAGAAATACATGCTCATTATATTAGAAATTCAATACAAATTGAAGCAGGAGAATTAAATGAAATTTGTGAATTAGCAAAAAAATACAATATTGCAATTTATCTTGGAATTATAGAACGAGCTAAAAATAGAGGAGGGCATAGCCTATATTGTTCTTTGGTGTACATTAATGCAAAAGGAAAAATTAAATCTGTTCACAGAAAATTACAACCTACCTATGAAGAAAGATTGGTTTGGGCTGCTGGAGATGGTAATGGTTTACAAGTTCATAATCTTAAACAATTTTGTGTAGGTGGTTTAAATTGTTGGGAAAACTGGATGCCACTTTCCCGAACTGCACTTTATGGTTTAGGAGAAAATTTGCATATAGCTGTTTGGCCGGGTTCAGATTATAATACAATAGATATCACCAGATTTATAGCAAGAGAATCGCGATCATTTGTAATATCTGTTTCTAGTTTAATGAAGGTTGAAGATTTTCCAAACAATACACCTCATTTAAAAACAATTTTAAAAAACGCTCCCACAGTATTAGCAAATGGAGGTTCATGTATTGCAGGTCCTGATGGAGAATGGATTGTTGAACCAATTGTAGGAAAGGAAGGATTAATTATAAAAGATATAGATTTTAATAGAGTGTTAGAAGAGCGACAAAATTTTGATCCTGTAGGGCACTACTCTCGTCCAGATATAACAAAACTAATAGTGAATAGAGAAAGACAATCAGTTATTGATATTATTGAATAATAATTAAATAGACTTTATTTAAATAATAATAGAAAAGCAATTGAGTAAATATCTATTTAAAATAATTCATATTTTGTTTAGTTTTTTAAGTTAAAACGCAAACATTGTTAAAAAATAGTGCTAAACCTATAAAATTTCAATCGTTTTCGTATTTTATCTCTAATAAACTCTCATTATTTTGTAAACTTGCAAACTTAAATTAGCATTAAAATTTTGAGATGTTAATTTTTATTAAAGTTTTAAAAATAATTAGAATGGGTACAACATTATTTGACAAAGTTTGGGATTCTCATGTAGTTCGTAAAATAAAAAATGGGCCAGATGTATTTTTTATTGATAGACATTTAATTCATGAAGTTACAAGTCCGGTAGCATTTTTAGGATTAAAAAGTAGAAATAACACGGTATTATATCCTAATAAAACGTTTGCAACAGCAGACCATAATACACCAACTATAAATCAACATTTACCAGTTGAGGATCCTTTATCTTCTAATCAACTAAAAGCATTAGAAGAAAATTCAGCTGAATGGGGTATACCTCACTGGGGCTTAGGGCATCAAAATAATGGTATTGTACATGTTATAGGTCCAGAAAATGGTATTACGCTCCCAGGAGCAACAATTGTTTGTGGAGATTCTCATACGTCTACACATGGCGCTTTTGGCGCTATTGCATTTGGTATTGGAACTTCAGAAGTAGAAATGGTACTTTCCTCTCAATGTATTATGCAGCCAAAGCCAAAAAAAATGCGCATAAACATTGATGGTAATCTTGGTTTGGCAGTTACGCCAAAAGATGTTGCGTTATTTATTATTTCCAAATTAACAACTTCAGGAGCCACAGGATACTTTGTTGAATATGCAGGTGAAGTATTTAAAAATATGACAATGGAAGGACGTATGACAGTTTGCAATTTAAGTATTGAAATGGGTGCTAGAGGAGGTATTATTGCTCCAGATGAAAAAACATACGAGTACATTAAAGGACGTTTGTATACACCAAAAGGCGAAGATTGGAATTTAGCAATGAAGTACTGGAAAACATTAAAAACAGATGTAGATGCGGTGTTTGATAAAGAATTAACGTTTAGTGCAAATGAAATAGAACCTATGATTACTTATGGAACAAATCCAGGTATGGGAACAGGTATTTCAAATACTATTCCAAATGCTGAAGAAGTTGAAGGTGGTGCTATTACTTATAAAAAATCCTTAAATTATATGGGGTTTGAAGAAGGTGATACTATGATAGGTAAAAAGGTAGATTATGTTTTCTTAGGGAGTTGCACAAATGGTAGAATTGAAGATTTTAGAGCTTTTGCTTCTATTGTAAAGGGGAGAAAAAAAGCCACAAATATTACCGCCTGGTTAGTTCCTGGATCTCATATTGTTGAAACTAAAATTAAAGAAGAAGGATTGTTGGCAATTATTACAGAAGCAGGATTTGAGTTAAGGCAACCTGGATGTTCAGCTTGTTTAGCTATGAATGATGACAAAGTTCCTGCTGGTAAATTAGCCGTGAGTACTTCAAATAGAAATTTTGAAGGCAGACAAGGGCCTGGGTCAAGAACATTGTTAGCCAGTCCTTTAGTTGCTGCGGCAACGGCTGTAACAGGAGTTGTAACAGATCCAAGAACACTTTTATAATTTTAAAAACAAAAGAAAATGGCTTACGATAAATTTGAAATATTAAAAAGTACAGCGGTTCCATTGCCAATTGAAAATGTTGATACAGACCAAATAATTCCAGCACGCTTCTTAAAAGCAACGGAACGAAAGGGATTTGGAGATAATCTGTTTAGAGATTGGAGGTATAACCCAGATAATACATTAAAAGAAGATTTTGTACTGAATAACCCAATTTACAAAGGAAAAATTTTAATAGGAGGGAAAAACTTTGGTTCTGGATCGTCAAGAGAACATGCAGCTTGGGCAGTTTATGATTACGGTTTTAGATGTGTTGTTTCTAGTTTTTTTGCAGATATTTTTAGAGGAAATTGTTTAAATATTGGTGTACTGCCAGTTCAGGTAAGCCCAGCATTTTTAAATAAAATATTTAAAGCAGTTGAGATTAATCCAGCTACTGAAATTGAAGTAAATCTACCAAACCAAACAATTACACTGCTAGATAGTGGAGAAAATGAATTGTTTGAAATAAATGACTATAAGAAACAAAATATGTTAAATGGCTATGACGATATAGATTATTTAACAAAAATGAAAGAAGAAATTAAAGATTTTGAAAAAACGAGGCCCTTTTAGGTGAAAATTAAATTTCACGATTTACATGAAAAAAAGAAAAATTGAAATAATGGATACTACACTTCGCGATGGAGAACAAACCTCTGGAGTGTCATTTTCAGCACCTGAAAAGTTAACAATAGCAAAGCTTTTGATAGAAGAATTACACGTTGATAGAATTGAAATTGCTTCAGCAAGAGTTTCAGAGGGTGAATTTGAAGCCGTTAAAAATATTACAAAATGGGCAAAAACGCATGACCACTTAGATAAGATTGAAATTTTAACTTTTGTAGATAAAGGACAATCTATAAATTGGATGAAAAGAGCAGGAGCAACAGTTCAAAATTTGCTAACAAAAGGCTCCTTAAATCATTTGACACATCAACTAAAAAAAACACCTGAGCAACATTTTTCTGAAATAAAAGAAACTATTGAACTTGCTAAAAAAGAAGGTATTGTTTCCAATGTATATTTAGAAGACTGGAGTAATGGAATGCGAAATTCAGAAGATTATGTATTTCAATTTTTAGATTTTTTAACTAAACAATCAGTTGCCAGAATATTGTTGCCAGATACTTTAGGAATTTTAACACCTTCAGAAACCTATAAATATTTTTCAAAAATAACAACGAAATACCCAAATATACATTTTGATTTTCACGCTCATAACGATTATGATTTAGGTGTGGCAAATGTGATGGAGGGAATAAAAGCAGGAGCAAAAGGATTACACTTAACAGTTAACGGTATGGGAGAAAGAGCAGGAAATGCTCCGTTAGCTAGTGTAGTTGCTGTTGTAAATGATTTTTTTAAAAATGAGGTTGAAATTTCTGTAAAAGAAACTGCACTGTATTCTGTTAGTAAGTTAATTGAAACTTTTTCAGGATTTAGAATACCTGTAAATAAACCAATTGTTGGAGAAAATGTTTTTACGCAAACAGCAGGTATACATGCCGATGGTGATAATAAGAATAACCTTTATTTTAACGATTTAATGCCTAATCGTTTTGGGAGAAAACGCAAATATGCTTTAGGAAAAACTTCAGGAAAAGCGAATATTGAAAAAAATTTGCAAGAATTGGGTTTAGCATTGAATAATGAAGATTTGAAAAAAGTTACCCAGCGAATTATTGAATTGGGCGATAAAAAAGAATTGGTAACCAAAGAAGATTTACCATATATTATTTCAGATGTATTACACAATAATTTGTATGAAGAAAGAATTACCATTGAATCGTATGTGCTTACTCATTCAAAAGGCTTAAAACCATCTACCACCGTTGCTGTTAAAATTGATGGAGAATTATATGAAGAGCATGCACAAGGTGATGGGCAGTTTGATGCTTTTATGAATGCATTAAATAAGTTATATACTAAGAAAAACATGGTATTGCCAAAACTAGTTGATTATGCGGTGAGAATTCCCCCAGGAAGTAATTCGGACGCTTTGTGTGAAACAATAATTACTTGGAAAACAAATGAAAAGCAATTTATTACAAGAGGCTTAGATTCAGATCAAACAGTATCAGCAATTAAAGCCACAAAAAAAATGTTAAACATATAAAAGAAGAATGAAACTATCTTTAACCTATGATTGAACCTTAAATTTTACATTGAGCGCAGTCGAAATGTTTTAGATTTCTCGACTTCTTTAGAAAGCATAAAAATTTTACATTTTAAAGAATTTCACTATTTTAAGAATATTAAATAAATAAAAATGAAATTAAATATAGCACTTTTAGCTGGAGATGGAATAGGTCCAGAGGTAATAAACCAAGCGGTAAAAGTATGTGATGCAGTTGCAGTAAAGCATGGTCATGAAATAAAATGGATACCTGCGTTAACAGGAGCTGCAGCCATTGATGCTGTTGGAGAACCTTACCCAGATGAAACTCATAAAATTTGTATCAATGCTGATGCTATTTTATTTGGAGCAATTGGGCATCCTAAGTATGATAATGATCCTTCTGCAAAAGTACGTCCAGAACAAGGTTTATTAAAAATGCGTAAAAAATTAGGCTTATTTGCCAATGTACGTCCAACATTTACTTTTCCGTCATTAATAGACAATTCGCCACTAAAAAGAGAACGTATTGAAGGTACTGATTTGGTATTTTTAAGAGAATTAACGGGCGGTATTTATTTTGGAGAAAAAGGAAGAAAAGATGGAGGAGAAACGGCTTTTGATACTTGTACCTACACTAGAGAAGAAGTGATTCGTTTGGCTAAAAAAGGATTTGAATTGGCGATGACACGTTCTAAAAAATTATGCTGTGTTGATAAAGCAAATGTTTTAGAAACTTCAAGGTTGTGGCGAGAAACTGTTCAAGCTATGGAAAAAGATTACCCAGAAGTAGAAGTTTCTTACGAATTTGTTGATGCAGTTGCAATGCGTTTGGTACAATGGCCAAATTCTTATGATGTGTTAATTACTGAAAACTTATTTGGAGATATTTTAACTGATGAGGCTTCTGTAATATCGGGTTCAATGGGGTTAATGCCTTCTGCATCTGTTGGAGAAAAAACATCTTTGTACGAACCAATTCACGGTTCATATCCACAAGCTGCTGGTAAAAACATTGCTAACCCGTTAGCAACAATATTATCTGCAGCAATGATGTTTGAAGATGCTTTTGGACTAAAGCAGGAAGCAGAAAGTATTAGAAATGTTGTAAATAAATCACTAGCTGAAGGTGTTGTTACAGAAGATTTATCAGGAAAAAATAAAGCGTACAAGACTAGTGAAGTAGGAGACTGGTTAGTTTTAAACTTATAAAGAGTTGATAGTATTTTTATAACAAAAAACAGTGAAGATGTTTTCACTGTTTTTTGTTATAATTGTATTGCTTATAAAGCAACATACTATTCAAATATTAGTTTGCAGATTTAATAAAATCAAATATCTTTTCAGATTGCTCTTTACTCAAATTTGCTCTAACTCTCATATGTAAGCCAATAGTTGACCAATCGGTATCATTATAAGCAGCTGGAGATGGCGTATTATGACATCTAATGCAATTTTCTCCCCAAAGTTGGGCTCCTGATTTGTTTTTGTATGCTGTTACTTGTTCAGTTGAACAAGATTCAAGCATAAATACTGTTAAAATTCCTATTACAACAGTAGCTATTCCAAATGTTTTGTATGTTTTCATTATTGTATGTTTTTTAATTATAATCCTATTGCCCAATGTAAGTAAAGACCTTTTTGATCAAAATCACCAAGAGTATCATGACCTCCTTCACCAGTAATACTTTGATAATTTAATTTAATAAGAGATCTCCAGCTAATCCAATAGTTTAATCCAAAAGAATATTCTTTTTTATTGACTTCCCATCCTGCACCTTCCGGAGTTCTTAAAGTAGAATAACGAGTTACAAATTCAAGTTTGCTAATAAATTCACTACCAGACATGGTTGGTCTATATGATAATTGAGCATAAAATGAATTACTGTTATTATCAAAATTCAAGTTCTCAAACTCACCTGGAGTTTCTTCAACAGTATAAATCATATTATCAACTTTTGATTTATTGTATTGTGATTTAACATCTACAATTCCACCTAAACCAGCTAATTGTTTTACAAATGAAAAATCAAGTGCAAATAAGTTAGCTCCTAAATTTTCATAAATACTACCAGTATCTCCTGCTTTATCTGTAGTATAAAAAGAGACCCCAAATTCAGTTGAATTATTAGCAAAAGGGAGTATTCCTAAACGTCCACCAAATGCACGGCTGTTGTTATTATCTATAAGGTTATTAAAAGCTAACATACCAGCTTCACCTGGTTCTACACCATCTGGAGTCTTAATTCCTGGGCCGTTTGTATTGTAAACAGAATAATTAATAGTAGATGTTCCAACTCTAAAGGCTCCTCTTAATTCAACTCCAACACCAGAACTTGGGGCAATACCATCATGTCCAAAACCTAAAGGTTTAGTAGGCATTCTATTAACCCAACTAGGGTGTAAACGTTCCATAAATGTACCAAAAGGCAATAAAAATTTACCACCTCTTATGGTCATATAATCATTTAAAATATACATAATATTGGCATACTCAAAACCTACTTCTAAAGATCCTTCATTAATTTGAAATTCTAACTCTGCTTCAACCATTAAGCGATCTGAGTGTTTAAATAGAAATATTGGTGCAAAAGTCCCACCATTATAAGTTGTTTCCTTGTCTCCATTTATGGTAACGTTTTCATAGCCCATATGGCCATAACCACGAATCATAAATTGGGTTTTACTAGATTTGAAGTCGTTTACTTGAGCTTTTACTCCAAATCCAATAAGTCCTAAAAAGATTACTAAAATTAGTTTTTTCATTATTTTTTTGTTTAGTTATTTTTTAAATGTTCTTATATAATTAACCAATTGCCAACGTTGCTCTTCAGATAATATATCTTTGTAAGCAGCCATTGGTGTTTTTCCATTTGTTAATTTCCAAAATATTGCACCATCAGTTTGTGCTTGTACTTTTTTCGAGGTGAAATTTGCAGGTTTTGGACTTAAAGCTGCTCCAGCAATACCATCACCTTTACCTTTGTTTCCATGACAAATTACACACATACTTACGTATAATTTTTTAGCTTTTTTAATAGCATCTGTATTTCCTTTTAAAGGATTTTCAATTGCATCTGCGTTTTTAGGAGCTACCCAACTACTTTTTTGAGCTTGTACATTTATTGAAAATGTGACTATTAAAACAACGAATGCTATTTTTGTTATTACTTTCATTTTATATAATTTTATTTTTATTAGTATTATTTTATAAGTAATTTAAATGAAGTAAATTCAATTAAATTAATATAAAAAAAGGTCCTGAAGTTGAGGTTAAAGTGCGTCTAAGTTTGTTGTTTAAATGAAGACACTTTAGAGAGAGAAATCAAATGCGGAAGCATTCGATAAAAACTAGAATATTTTTTACAATTAAAGGAGGGGAATAATCCTTAAAATGAAGAGTATTCTTAGTTAAATTTAAATATAGGCTATATAAATTGAGATTGATATTTGGTGTCGCTATAAATTGTTGAAAATTAATGCCTGATAAAGGGCTATTTGCAAAAATACTGCCTGCCTTTATTTTTTGAACATTGGAACAACAGTTGTCTTCGGAAATTAAATTAAGTTTATTTTTAAATTCACAAGTTGACATAGCCATACTACAAGTGTCTGCTTTCCCAAGTATTGAGAAATCTTGTAATTCATCACCACAAAAATGCTCATCAATTATGACAAATGATGATGAAAACAATACAATAATTGCTAAAAAAACGGCTTTTATTTTATTTTTTATGTCTTTCAACTTGTTGTTATTCAATTATTTGTAATGCTGTAAAATTAAATCATTTTTATTTTAAATTTATGACAAATATCACTGTATTTAATGGTTCTTATTGGCTCTTGACGAAGAATGGGTTTTAATAATTTTCCAAACGCCATTTGTTTTCTTTAAAATAGAGGTTGCAACGCCTTTTTTATTTATTATGCGGGATTCTCTCCCTTTTTTTTCATTTGCCTTTAAATCTATTGTGTAAATGTATGTTTCAGTTGTAAATGCATAGGGTAAGTCTATAATAGCATTAACTTTATAGTCAGAAAAAATAAAGCTATTGAAATAATCTAGTTCTGGGCCTAAATGATGTCCTAAATAATTAGAATAACTACCTTCTGAACCTCCGGATTCATAAACCTCTGAATCTTTTGAGAAAAGATCTAAAGTTCCTTCTACATTTAAATTTTGTATGGCATCTTTATAATTTTTTAATACTGTAAATACAGCTTGTTTTTCAGCAGGAATATCAACTGTTTGAACTCTCTTGCTGTCAGTAGTTTTATTATTTGTGCAATTCGTAAAAAGTATTGCAACTATAATTAATGTTATAATTGTTTTTAAAGTATTCATTTTTAATTAGTTTTTATATTTTTTTAATTCTAAATTTATCACAAACTGTCCCTTAATTTGTTTATCCAAACTATAATTTGCTCTTTATCATTGTCAGATAGTTTGGCATCACGGTGAATTAAAGTATAAGATTGCATAGGCATCTCATTATCTCTAATTTGACTGGCAAGAGATTTTAATTTATTTTTTTGTTTTCGCTTAGAGTAAGCACCAAATTCACTAAAATTAAATTCTTTTTTACCTTCTTTTATATGGTTTTCTAATAGCCAACTTATGGGTTGAATTTTATTGTACCAAGGGTAATTTGTATTATTACTATGGCAATCATAACATGATTTTTCAAACATATTTTGGATGTTGGTTGGAACAGCAAAAGTTTTAGAAAAATCTGTTTCTAAAACTTCAGTGCTCTGATTGCGTTTTGTGGGTATAAATTGTATACCCACAAACACAATTAATAAGAAAATAAATAATTTTTTTAGTTTTTTCATTTAGTTAATTTGCTTTTGCACACTTCCGCATGAAATCATTTTACTACCAAAAAACGGATTTTTAATTTCTTTATATTCACTAAGCCAAATAGCGCCTTTCCCTTCTCCAGCCATTGGGCATTTACTTTGGTATAATGTTTTGTCTGTTCCCAACAATGCAATTAAATCATTAACATCTATACTTAAATTTTCAAAATGTTCTCTTTGATGATCAATAGGGCTTTTAACAATATGTTCAGCTTGTTCTTTTGCATCTTCTAAAATTTCCATATACTCTTTATGTTGAGAGTCGTTTAGTTGCGACATATCAAAATCTGTAAAAGCAGTAAGCATCATTGCTCCACCTTTGGCAGCACCTTCTTTACTGTCTTCTACCAATGCATTTTTAATTTGTAAATAGCTGTCAATAATAGCTGATGTAGCGCTATTTTTTTGAGTAGTTGCATCAATATTTCGTTCTTCCTTTGAAGAATTTTCGCCCATTGTTGCATCATGGTCATGGTCGTCATGGTCATGACCGTCAGCCTCTTTCATGTTCATTTCTGACGATTGCATACTGTTAGATTCTGCTTGTTTTTTGTCGTTTTTACAAGCACTAAAAAGTATTGTAATTAACGCTAATACATAAATTGATTTTTTCATTTGTTTTGATTTTTAATAGTTATTATTGATTATTTAAATTTTTGCACTTCTTAACCTAAGTGAATTTGCTATTACCGAAACAGAGCTAAAACTCATAGCCAAGGCAGCAATTATAGGTGATAATAAAATTCCAAACACAGGAAATAATACGCCTGCAGCAATTGGAACCCCTAATATATTATAAGCAAATGAGAAAAATAAATTTTGTTTAATATTTTTCATTACTTGATGGCTTAAATTTTTTGCTTTTACTATACCTTGTAAATCACCTTTTACCAACGTTATTTCTGAACTTTCAATAGCAACATCAGTACCAGTTCCCATGGCAATACCCACATTTGCTTGTGCCAAAGCAGGTGCATCGTTAATTCCATCTCCTGCCATTGCAACAATTTTTCCTTTAGCTTGTAATTCTTTTATGATATTTAATTTATCTTCAGGTAAACAGCCTGCTTTAAAATTACTTAAATGTAATTCGTTGGCGACAGCTTTTGCAGTATTTTCATTATCACCTGTTAACATAATTACTTCAACGCCTTTATCCATTAGAGCTTTTATTGCTTTTTTACTGGTTTCTTTTATGGCGTCAGAAATACTTACGTAACCAATAGCTTTTTTATTTACAGCAATAAAAGATACGGTTTTACCTAATTTTTGTTCGGTAATAATTTTGGTTTCTAATTCTTTTGGTATTTCTGTATTTGTTTGAAGCATTAGTTTTTTGTTTCCAAGAGCTACTTTGTTTTTAGAAACAGTACCTATAACACCCATTCCTGCAACAGCTTCAAAATCGTTCACTTTAATAAGTTTTGTGTTATTTTCTTTCGCATAGAGCACAACAGCTTGTGCTAAAGGATGTTCACTATACTGATTTAAAGAGGCAATTTGTTGTAATACGTCTTTTGAATCTCCATTAAGGGCATAAACACTTTCTACTGATGGTTTTCCTTCAGTTAGTGTTCCTGTTTTATCTGTTATTAGCACATTAACTTTATTCATTGCCTCTAAGGCTTCGGCATTTTTAATTAAAATACCATTTTGAGCACCTTTACCAACACCAACCATTACAGACATTGGTGTTGCCAAGCCTAATGCACAAGGGCAAGCGATAATCAATACCGCTACAGCATTTACAAAGGCATAAACCATTGCTGGATTTGGTCCAAAATTAAACCAAACAATGAAGGTTATGATAGAAATAACAACAACAATTGGAACAAAATATTTTGAAATAGTATCTGCTAATTTTTGGATAGGAGCTCTTGATCTACTTGCATCACTAACCATTTGAATAATTTGAGATAACAGTGTTTCTGAACCAACACGTTCAGCTTTCATAATAAAAGACTGCGTACCATTTATAGTTCCAGAGCTTACTTTGTCATCAATTGTTTTATCAACAGGAATAGGTTCACCGGTAATCATAGATTCATCAATACTACTTTTTCCTTCAACAATAACTCCGTCAACAGGAATCTTTTCTCCTGGTTTTACTCGTAGTAAATCACCTGCTTTAATATTGTGAATAGAAACCACCTTATCTTCACCATCAATAACTAGTGTGGCTTCAGAAGGCGCTAATTTTAGTAATTCTTTAATTGCACCACTGGTTTGGCTGTGTGCTCTAGCTTCTAACAGCTGGCCTAGTAATACCAATGTTAAAATAACTGCTGTAGCCTCAAAGTATAAACTAACATCACCTGTTTCTCCTTTAAATTCTTGAGGGAAAACATCAGGGAAAAATAATCCAACAATACTGAATAAAAAAGCGGCACCAGTTCCAATTCCTACTAGGGTAAACATATTTAAATTCCAAGTGATAATAGATTTCCAAGCGCGTTCAAAAAACATCCAACAAGCCACAAATACTACAGGAATTGTTAATAGAAATTGTACCCAATCCCAATAATATTGAGGCATTATTAATAGTAAAGGATTTTTTGGCAAGTACATTGCCAAAGAAATGAGCAAAACAGGAACAGAAAGTACGGTGGCTAATTTCATTTTTTTAGCCAATTTATTGTAGGTTTTTAATTCTTCACTTTCATCTGGTTCCATAGGGATTAAATCCATTCCGCAAATAGGGCAATTACCAGGAGCATCTTTAATAATTTCAGGATGCATTGGACACGTGTATTTTGAATCTACAACCAGTTTAGGTTGCTCAATTAAATCCATACCGCATTTTGGGCAACTACCAGGTTCGCTGTAAGTTTTATCATCTTCACAGCGCATAGGGCAATAATAAACACCAGAATCTGATTTTTCATGATTATGATTATGTGTGTGAGAGGTTGATTTATGATTATGGTGTTGAGCGTTTGGTTTATTGTCTTTCACATTTTTAGGAACTAAATTCATTTTGCATTTAGGGCAAGTTCCAGGTTTATCACTTAGCACTTCTGGGTGCATAGGACAAGTATATTTAGTTGAAACTTCTTTTAAAAACATACCACAAACAGGACATTTCCCCGACTCATCATAAGTTTTATCTCCTTCACAGTGCATAGGGCAAGCGTATATGCCTTTTTTGTTGATTATATTGCTCTCTTTTTCTTCTTTTTGAGAAGTTGTATTCGGTAAACTAATGGTATAGTGTAATCCTGCCAACAAAAGGGTTTGCTGGAGTTTTTCTATAGAAACATGTGTAGTCATTTCTACCGTGACTTCTTCTTTATTTAGATTAACATGTACGGCTGTTATTTCTTTCAAATTACTTAAAGCACTTTTTACATCTGTTTCACAACCAACGCAAGTCATTCCGGTTACCTTATATGTATGTTTCATAATAAAAATTTATTTGATTATTTTAATTGCTACCAAACGTATAAAATACGTATAAAATTAAGTTACGGTTTATTGGTTATTAACTATAATTTTTTGATAATTACTCATTTATAAGTTGTATTGTAAAATAGGAACCAGAATTTTCAACAAATTTTTGAAATACAATACCTTTTAATGTATCTATTTTTTCTTCTGATTTGTAGCTAATATTTGAAATGTTAACACCAGCTACCTCTATTTTTATATCAATTTCACCTAAAATAGTATATGTGTTGTCATCAGTTTTTTTAATATTTCGATTTATATAGTTCATATCAGTAATGGATGTAACACCTAAAAACCCTGTTTTATAGGTAGCTATAATTTTATAATCATCAAGTACATTTATTTCTTGAAAATTACTGGGATATAAAGAATTTTTACTCAATACATTAATATTAATTTTTTTAGAAGGTTTGTTTATAAAAGGGATGATACCCATAAAAACGCCTCCTTCTTTTGTGTTGCAACTATATTTAGAGGTTTCTTCCTTTTTTAAATTGCCTTTTTTATCAAATTTTTTCATGTTTATTTCTAAAGAGAATCCATTATTGTTTTTAACAATATTTCCAACTTTAATATATTGATAATCTACTATTTTATGGTTTTTATCAAAATTTGTTTTTTTAAACTGTTTATTCTCTATTTGGTACATTAACATTCCTTTAAGGCTCTGTGAGTACAGTTCAAATTTGAACAACAGTACAAAAAGTAACAGAGTACTAATTATTTTATTTTTTAAAGCCATAAGTATGTTCGTTCAAAATTTAATAAATTTATGCTTCCTTTTCCATTTTAATATAATGAAAAGCCTCTTTTATAGTTAAAGGTTTAGTAGAGTTTCCAGTTCTTATATAAAATATGGTATCTTTACCTTTTGATAAATAAACGGGTTCGGCAACTTTATCTATTGCTACAACACAAATAGTTTTTTTAGCTAATTGATGAAAATATACAGTACAATAAAAACAAAACTCTTTGCCTATATATTTTGAAATTATTTCATAGATTTTTTGTTCAAAACCATCAGTATTTTGTTGTTTTAGAGTTTTAAAATCTTTTTCTAAACCTAATATTTCTCCATCATCATTTACGCCAATAATTAATTTTCCACCTTTAGCATTCATAAAACCAACAATGGTTTTAGCAATTATAACTTCTAAATCAAGATTGGTTGTTTGTTGTTTAAAATCATATCTAACAGATGATTTTAACTCAACAAATTGACTTTCTCCTTGATTAATTAATTTTAATAAATCATTATTTAACAACTGAATATGCTTGTTTAATTTTTTGTTATTTAATTTATACAATCCAAAAATTAAACCTGTAATTCCTCCCATTAACATAAAAATAAATGACATATCTAGCATCCTATAAGAAAAAGAATGCTCTATTCTATGATTTAGAACATTAAAGAAAGATGTAAATGTTAATGGTTCAGAATTAAATTCATACCAATACACAACCATTGTTAAAGGGTGGAATATAAAATAGAAAATAATTACACCCATAATGGCATGAAGAATGACTGTTTTTTTGTCAACTAGCTTATTAAAAAAGAAGGTATAAGTTAGCATTTAATTCTTTTTAAATTTTCTAATAATTAACCTGTTACTTTTATCGTATGAGAAATAACTTATTGTCCAATTTAATCCAACAAGCAGTTTGTTTTTAAAACCACTTATAGACATTAAATGAACAAAAGACCATAATAACCAAGCTAAATACCCAGAAAATTTAAGTTTTCCTATGTCAGCTACAGCTCTACGTTTACCTATTGTTGCTAAAGAACCTTTATCACTATATTTAAAAGGTTTTGGTTGCTTATTTTTTAGAGCCCTGAGAAAACTATCTGCCAAATATTTTCCTTGTTGAATGGCTGGTTGTGCTACTTGAGGATGCCCTTTAGGTGTTTTTTCTGTTATCATTGCTGATACATCACCTATAGCATAAATATTATCAAACCCTTCAACCAATAGGTTTTCATTTACTTTTAAACGATTACCTCTAACAATATTATTTTGATCAAGCCCTTCAGGAAATTGCCCTTTTACACCAGCAGCCCAAATTAAATTTTTAGCCTGTATTTCTTTCCCACTTTTAGTTTTAACAAGGGTACCATCATAATCAATAACCGATTCATTTATTAAAACATTTACATTTAAATCTTTTAGGTATTTTAGTGATTGAGAAGAGGCATTATTAGACATTACTCCTAAAATTTTATTAGAGGCTTCAATCAAATAAATTTTCATTATTGATGCTGAGAATTCAGGGTAATCTTTTGGGATAATATATTTACAAAATTCAGCCAATGCACCAGCCATTTCTATTCCGGCAGGGCCACCACCAACAATTACAAAATTGGTTAGAGCTTTCTTTTCTTTTTCATTACAGGTTATGGTTGCTTGCTCAAGGTTTTGCAGCATCATATGACGTATATTCAAAGAGTCACGAATGTCTTTTAATCCAAGACCATTTTTTTGAACAGATTTTAATCCGAAAAAATTGGTAGCTGTACCTGTTGCTAATACTAAATAATCGTAGGTTATTTTACCTTTAGTAGTATAGATAGTATTTTCTTTTGGTTTAATTTGTAATACCTCTGTAAGCCTAAAATTAACATTTTTATAACCTGCTAGCTGTTTTCTTAATGGGAATGCAATGCTGTCAGGCTCTAAACCACTTGTTGCAACTTGATATAATAAAGGTTGAAATTGATGAAAATTATTTTTATCAATTAATACTACTTGAATAGGTTTGTTTTTTAATTTTTTGACTAATTCTAACCCAGCAAAACCACCTCCAATAACTACCAGCCTTTTTAGGGTTGTTTTTGGTAAACAAATGGTTTCTGATGAACGGCATTCTATGTCTTCATAAACATTAGATGTACAATCATTTTTCATTGTGTTATGTTTTAGCAGTTTTACTGAATTAAAATTCAAATCAAAAATCAACAAACAATTTTGTATTAGAGTTTTACAAACTCATTATAATTTTTTTCAGAAGCAAAATAAAGAACATCACTATTGCTATTTGGTTTTAAAACAATATAGGCAGTAGCTTTATCAACTTTTTCACCTGTTAGCGGGTCAGTGCTGTATCTTACACCTTCTAAATTGTTTTTTAGTTTATCTACACAACCTTCACAGCATCCGTAATATATTTTACCTTCCACCATAACAGGAATTTGTTCAGCTCTCATAAATGCATTATTTACATAACAAACCTCACTAGATTTTAGTTTCGCTCCTTTTTTTGTAGCAACAACTTTTTCTTTTTGAATAGTTGTTGTTGCTTTACTGTCTTGTTTTTTTTGATTAGTAGTTGTACAGCTACTTAAAATTATACTTAAAACAAGGACAGAGATTCCTAATAAATATTTCTTTCGTTTCATAAATGTTTTTCTTAAAATTAATAATTAGTGCCTGCAAAAGAAAAGAGCGTGTTTTTCAAGAGTGAAATAATCAAAATCATTTATTAATATGGGGTTACACTCTCTTTTCTTAAAAGCAGGTCTTTAAAATGTTTTAATGTTTATGTTTCATATTGTGATCCATTTTCTTTTCTTTCATATTTTTCATCATTTCAGGGTTCTTCATCATTACATTCATTTTAGCTAACATTTCAGGGTTTTTCATCATCATTTTCATCATTTTATTTTTCATCTCTGGATTAGCATTCATCATTTTCATCATTCCTTCTTTAGATTCCATATGTTTCATTCCATCACTTTTCATCATCATTTTCATCATTCCTTCATCCTTCATCATCATCATATGTATTTTGTTACGCATTGTTTCGTTTTCTATCATTGCGCTCATCATTTTATCCTTCATATCGGGATTTTGTTCCATTGCTTTAGACATGCTTTGTTGTTGCATATCCGTTTTTTTCATAGTATCCATATTTTGACTATTTCCGTTTAAACTTATTAGCCCTACAATTGTTAAAATAAATGCTATTTTTTTCATGATTATTTTGTTTTAAATTATTATTATTATTATTATTTTAATTTATTATTACTTAGTAAAGGTACTTTTAAGCCTTCTTTTATTTATATAGTATTATGGTTGATATCTATAAAATTTTATCTAAAGGCTTTCTATTCCAGTTAGATAGCTTTTTGTAAGCACTCATGCTCATACCTGTTATTTGTTTAAATTGGTTTGATAAATAATTAACACTACTGTATCCTAAATCGTATGATATTTGGGTAAAATTTAATTGCCCAGTTTGAATCAATTCTTTGGTTTTTTCAATTTTCAGTAATATGAAATATTTCTCAATGGTAATTTCAAGTGTATTGGAAAATAATTTACTTAAATAAGTATAATCTTTTTGCAATTTATGAGCTAAAGTAGCTGATAAATTTGTTGTCATTTCTATAGGAAGATCACTTATGATTTCAACTAAAACAGCTTTTATAGCTTCAATAATTTTAGTATCATCATCAATAATTAACTCAAAATCATGTTTCATTAATGCATTTTCAATACTTTGCAAAGTAATTTTATGTTTAGGGTCTTTTATTACAACTTTCCCTAATTTTATTTCAACAACTTGTGCTCCTAAACTTGTTAATTCAGTTTTTACTGCACTAATACAGCGATCGCAAACCATTCCTTTGATACGTAATTCTATGAGTTTTAAAGTTTTCAAAATAGAAAGTTTTTTAATTATTTTCCGTCTCTAATTCGTGTTTTACTTTCAACATTACTTACATATATCAACCCATCTCCTTTGTCTCCTGTTCTTGCATGTGTTTTTATAACATTGATAATTTTATCTACATCATCTTTATTACAAACTATTTCTATTTTTATTACTTTATTATGTAAAAAAGGGAAGTTTAGGCTCGGAAATTCAGTTTTAGGATCGGTGTAGTCTCCAACACCTTCGCCTTGAAAAACTGTAAAACAACAATACTGTTCTTTTTTTAGGTTTTTAGCAACTAAATTTAATCTTTCAGGTCGAATAAATGCTTTAATTTCTTTCATGATTTTACTTATTTAGGGGCTATTTTGAATTGATTTACAATTCAAAATAGCCCAAAGTATTTTATATAGATTTAAATGTTTCTTTTACACTGCCACAACTTGACATTGAGCTTTCTGCACCCATATAAGGGTTTACAATATTTTCTGAATTTGAAAACCAGTAAGCGCCGCTACCATTTGCCATTGGACAAAAGTTTTTGTAAACTTTACCTTTTGTAATGTTATCTTTAAAAAGAGGTTCCATTGAAATGGTTAACTCTGCAAATATTTTACGTTGGTTTTCTAAATTATCATTTTCAGCTAATTTAGTTGCAGCAACTAAAGATTCGGATGCTTTTCCATAATTATTTAAAATATCAACAAGCATTTTAGACATCATTTGTGCTTTTTTTGGTTGAGATTTAACCAATGCTTTATTAATCATTATATAATGCATATAAGCTTTATTTAAGTTTGCATCAGTAAATTGTGTTTCACCCATTTTTTGCTGCATCATTTCACCCTTCATCATCCCTTTTTTGTGGTTCATGTTCATTGTGCTATGGTCGTGTTTTTGCTGACCAAAAGTTGTTATTGATATACTTAGAGTAATTGCAATTATTAAAACAGTTTTAAAATTTAATTTGTTCATGTTATTTATGTTTTTAATTGTTTAATTTTTGTACTCTTTTGTAACTTCTCCACACGTTGGCATTTCGTCTCCATAGAATGGATTTTTAATAGTTTTATCGTAACTTAACCAGTACACATCTTTCATAGAACAGTATTCTAAATAAAGAGGTTTATTTGAATTTTTAAAGCCGAATTTTTCAATTGATTTTCCTAGTTCTGGTCCTAATTTAGCAAAAGAGATTCTTTGATTTTTAATATCTTTAGCATTCATAATTGAAGTTACTTGTAAATTCATTTTTTTCAAATCTTTCATCCATTCATTATGAGCATCTCCTAAAAGCACTAACATGTCTACATTATTTAAGGCTTTTTCAACATTTTTTGATTGCATTTTTGCTTCTGCAAAATCACCATCAAAAAGTAAATCTTTTAAATGAATGTACGCATCTACAACTTCTCCTAGCTGACTTTTAAATTTTGGGTCAATTTTAGATTTATCAATCATAACCATTTTCTTCATTTCTGCATCGTTCATCTCTGTTTTGGTCTCTTTCTCTTTTTTATCACCACCCATATCCATTCCAGCCATACCTCCTGTATTGCCTTTAGAACCTGTAGGGTTCATCATACTTTTTTGGCCAATTAATTGAGCAGAGGCATCAATTCTAAATACACCGTTTGTAGCCACAACTTCACCTTCTTTTAACCCTTTTGCTACAATGTAGAAATTACCCATATCTTGACCTAAAATAATTTCTCTATAAACAAATGAAATTGTTTTTTCGTGTGGTACTTTAACATAAACCACCGCTCTTTTACCAGTCCAAAGTACTGCTGATTTTGGAATTATAATAGCATTTTTAATATTGGTTAATTTGGCTTTAATAATACCATTAGCATACATTTCAGGTAATAATTTATTACCAGGGTTTTTAAGTTCAACACGTACTTTAGCAACTCTAGTACTTGACGAAACAAAAGGGTCTATATAGGTAACTTTGCCTTTGAAGTTTTTCCCAGGAATTGCATTAATTGTAAAATCTACTATATTGCCAACTTGTATCCAAGGAATATCGGCCTCATAAGCTTCAAACATAACCCATACGCTATTTAAATCTGCAATGTCAAATAAAGAGCTTCCTTCAGTAATATAGTCTCCAAGTTCAACATTACGTTTCATAACATAGCCTGTGTAATCAGATAAAATATCTATTTGTTCTTGTACTTTTTTAGATTTTTCAATAGCATCAATTTGACTGTCAGAGAGTTTCCATAATTTTAATTTATTACGAGCTGCTGTATATAATTGAGGGTAAATATCTCGAGATCTAATGGCTTCAAATAATTCTTTTTGTGCTGAGATTAAATCTGGAGAATAAATTCGTACTATTTTTTGTCCTCTATATACTTTTTCACCTGTAAAGTTTACATATAAGCGTTCAATTCTACCTGGAATATGAGACACCTGTGAAAATAAACGTCTTTCATCAGGTTTTACTCTACCTAATAAGCGAATTTCTTTAGTTGCACTTGCTCTTTCAACAATTGAAGTTTGAATATTTGCCAATTCAATAGCTTCAGCTGTTAGAACAATTTCATTATCCCCAATTTTTTCTTCAGAAGAGCTACTATTATCTACAGGAATTAGAGTCATTCCACAAATAGGGCATTTTCCTGGTTTTTCCATTCTTATTTGTGGGTGCATTGAGCAAGTCCATAATTTAGTTACTGGATCTTGAACATAATTATGTTCCTCTTCACTGTGTGAAGTTTTTGTATTGTCATTTCCAGAAAACACGTTTCCTAAAATAATTCCGATAATTAAAATACCGGCTCCTATAATATAATTTTTATATTTTTTCATACTATTGATTTTATTTTCCAATTAAATATTGCATAAATGCTATAGCCGCATTTTTGTCTATTAAGGCTTGTTGGTAAGCCAATTCATATTTTAATAGCTGACGTTCAATTCTTAAAACTTCTTCAAAATCTTTTGCATTTGTTGAATACGAAATAATTAATACGTCTAATACTTTTTTTGCTATTTGTGATTGTTTTTTGTTTAAAGCTATACGTCTGTCTCCATCACTAAAATTTTTATAAGAAGATGAAAAAACAGTACTTAATACATTCTTTTTGTCTTCTTTTTTAAAGCTTTCAGCTTCTTGTAAAAATTTAGCTTCTTTAATTAATGCTTTGTATTTCTTACGAAAAATAGGTATTTTAACACCTATTGAAGGGAATAAAAAGGCATCTTTACCATTATCAATTGCTGTTGAAGAAGGATTTTTTTCAACTACCGTATAATTTAATCCTATATTAAATTTAGGCAATCCTTCTTTTTTAGCAACAACTTCCTGATTTATAAAAGCATTTAATCTATGATTGATGCTTTTTAATTGGTGGTTGTTTGCATAAATTTCATCTAGCATATTTAATTTGTCAAATGGTAATTCATCTTGCCATAAAGTATCTGGTATTTCAATGCTATTTGAAACTTCTCTTGCTAATAAATTATTAAAATTAGTTTGAATAGTATTTCTTGTATCAACAAATAGCGCTAACTGATTTTCTAAATCATTCAATTCTAACTCAACACGTAATTCATCAACAATTGATGCTTTTCCAGCTTCAATTTTAACTAAAGATAGCCGTTTGAAAACCTGAAGAATTTCCATATTTTTTTTTGTAATTTCAATAGCTTTTTCAATAAAATAGTAATTAAAATAAGCTGTTTTTACTTCAAAGAAAAGATTTGACTTTGTATTTTCAAATTTTTCAAATTTCGCATTTGCCATTTCAGTTGCTACATTTTCTTTAGCGGCTAATAAGCCAAACCAAGGAAAACTTTGCGCAAGATTAAATTTCCATTTTTGTGGGCCAACACGTGTTTCAACAGGCTCAATAAAATAACCAAAAGCAACTTGTGGGTCTGGTAAAGCACCTACTTGAGGTACTTTTTCCATAGCAGCCATATATTCACTGAATGTTGCTTTTAATTCAGGATTATTCTCAGCTGCAATTTTCAGATAATTTTCTAGAGTTGTTTGACTAAAAGTGTTAATACTTAGTAGCAACAACCAACTAAAGAAAATTATTTTATACATTTTTACGTTCATGTTTTTAAATTTAAGCTTGTGATTTTTTTAATTCTTTTTTAAATTTATGCTCTTTCCACATACTGTATAATACAGGAACCACAAACATGGTCATTACTTGTAACAACATACCACCAAATGATGGAATTGCCATAGGTATAACCACATCTGCTCCTTTTCCTGTGGCTGTTAATACAGGAATTAGGGCTATAATTGCTGTTGCTGCGGTCATCATTGCAGGGCGTACTCTTTTAGATCCTGCGTGTAAAACAGAAGTTCTAATTTCTTTAATTGTGGTGGGTTTTTCTTTCTCAAAAACCTGTGTTAGGTATGTTCCCATAATTACACCATCATCGGTTGCAATACCAAAGAGGGCTATAAAACCAACCCAAACGGCGACACTTAGGTTTATGCTATGGAGCTGAAAGAGATCTCGCATATGGACGTCTGCAAAACTGAAGTTTAAAAACCATCCTTGACCGTATAACCAAATCATGATAAACCCTCCCGAAAATGCTACAAATATCCCACTAAACACCATTAATGCTGGAGTTAACGATTTAAATTGGAAGTATAATATTAATAAAATTAGCATTAATGAAATAGGTACTACAATTAATAAGCGTTTGGAAGCTCGAACTTGATTTTCATAATTACCTGTAAACCTATAAGTAACACCATCAGGTAATTTAAATTCTCCTGAATCAATTTTATCTTTTATTAGTTTTTGAGCAGCTTCAACAACATTTGTTTCTGCATTTCCTTCTTTCATATCAAAAATTACATAACCTGTTAAAAAGGTATCTTCACTTTTAATAACTTGAGGGCCACGTACGTACTCAATGGAAGCTAATTCACCCAATTCTATTTGGACACCTGCAGGTGTAGGGATTAAAATTTTCTTTAAATCATCAGGGTTGTCTCTATACTCACGGGCATAACGTACACGAACAGGAAAACGCTCTCTTCCTTCAACAGTGGTAGTTAATTGTTTTCCACCCACAGCGACGGATAATTGTGTTTGCATATCTTTTACAGTTAATCCATAGCGAGACATCGCTTGACGGTTTAGCTTAATTTCTAGATATGGTTTTCCAACAACTCTGTCAGCAAAAACTGTTGAAGGGTTTATACTAGGAACTTCTTTTAATAAGTTTTCTAATTCAAAACCTACTTTTTCAATGGCTTCTAGTGTTGGTCCAAATACTTTAATTCCCATAGGAGCCCTCATTCCTGTAGCCAACATGATTAAACGTGTTTGAATAGGTTGTAATTTAGGAGCAGATGTTAGACCTGGAAATTTAGAATGTTTTACAATCTCTTTCCATATATCATCTGCTTTTTTTATTTTTTGACGCCACTGTCTAAAATATTCACCGTCTTCATCTTTAGTTAATTGCTCTTTAGTAATCTTTCTGAATTTATCTTTGCCGTATTTATAGGTAGAACCATCTTTTAAAACGAAGGCTTTATCATCATTTACTTTAAAACGAACCCTTCTTCCGTCTTCATCCAAAATAAATTCAGGAATATAATTGATGGTATTTTCGTACATTGAAGTTGGTGCTGGATCTAAAGCAGAATTTACACGTCCCCATTTACCTACAGAAGTAGCTATTTCAGGGATAGAATTCATATGCTTGTTAATGGTTGCTATTACCTCCATATTTTCTGTAATACCAGAATGAGGCATTGTAGTTGGCATTAATAAAAATGAACCTTCATCTAAAGCAGGCATAAACTCATTACCCAATCCTGGAAAGGTTTTCTCCATACTTTTCCAAGCTACATTGTCTTTGGTGAAATTAGGCATAAATCCGAATACGGTTGAAAAACCCATCCAAATAGTAACTCCGAAGAAAACTATAATAATTGGAAGGGATAAAAACTTCCATTTATTATCCAAACACCACATTAATATAGGTTTGTAAAAATGAACAATGCTCATTAATAAACCAAGTACAACACCAATTACAATAATAACAAATATGAAGTTGACCAGTAGCGAATTGGAAGCTCCTAGAGGCATCCACTCTATAGTTAAAAAGTAAACGACAATAAAGATAGTGATGATAATATTAATAATATTAGCAACTTTGGTTGAATAAGGAAGTTTAATTTTGTTGTTAAATAAGCTTCTTTTAGCAACTTGTGTTAGTAAATTATTAACTCCAAATGCTACTAAAGCTAAAGACATTATACTTCCATATATAATTAAAAGTGCAAATCCTAAACCTATCAACATAGAATTAAATATTCTTGAAGAGCGTTTTTTATCTAATCTTATTGAAAATAATACATGTGCAATGGCTGGAATAAACATAATCCCAATAAATAAAGAAGATATTAGCGCAAATGTTTTGGTAAATGCTAAAGGTCTGAATAGCTTTCCTTCGGAAGCTTGCATGGCAAACACAGGTAAAAAACTTATAACTGTTGTAGCTAATGCGGTAATAATTGCAGAAGCAACTTCAATGGTGGCTTCATAAATAATTTGCAATAATTTTTTACCTCTTGCTCCTTCATTTTCTGGCATTTCGAGATGTCGAACTATATTTTCAGTAAATACAATCCCCACATCGACCATAACACCAATTGCTATGGCAATACCAGAAAGTGCAACAATGTTTGCATCAACATTAAAATATTTCATTAATATAAATGTCATTAATACACCAATTGGTAATAAACTTGAAATTAAAACCGAAGCTCTTAAATTGAAAACCAAAATTAATACGACCAAAATACTAATGAGAATTTCATGCGATAAGGAGGATTCTAAAGTCCCTAATGTTTCTTGAATTAATCCTGATCTATCATAAAAAGGAACAATAGTCACTTTTGAAACCGTTCCGTCAGCCAATGTTTTGGAAGGTAGCCCAGGAGCAACTTCAGCAATTTTATCTTTTAATTTATGAATTACTTCTTGTGGATTTGCACCGTAACGAGCTACTACAACACCACCAACGGCTTCTACACCACTTTTATCAAGCCCACCTCTTCTTGTAGCAGGGCCAAACTGTATTTTGGCAACGTCTTTTAAACGTATAGGAACATTGTCTCTAACGGTAACTACACTTTCTTCTAAATCAGAAAGGTTTTTTATGTATCCCAATCCGCGAACAAGGTATTCAACTTTATTAAATTCTATGGTACGTGCGCCAATATCTAAATTGCTGTTTTTAACAGCATTCATTATCATATTTACATCAACATTGTTGGCTTTCATAGCATTAGGATCAATTTCGATCTGATACTCTTTTATAAATCCACCAATAGAAGCAACTTCTGAAACACCGCTAGTAGCGGTTAAATAATAACGAACATAAAAATCTTGGATAGTTCTTAGTTCTTGAGGATCCCAACCACCTGTTGGTTTTCCTGTTTTAGGATCTCTACCTTCTAACGTGTACCAATACACTTGTCCTAACGCAGTTGCATCTGGGCCTAAAGCAGGTTTTACTTCGTTAGGTACAGTTCCTGGTGGTAAAGAATTTAATTTTTCTAGTATTCGTGTTCTACTCCAGTAAAAATCTACATCATCATTAAAAATAATGTAAATACTAGATAAACCAAAGATAGAATTACTTCTAATTGTTTTTACACCAGGAATACCTAGTAAGGCAGTTGTTAAAGGGTAGGTAATTTGATCTTCAATATCTTGAGGTGATTGCCCCATCCACTCTGTAAAAACAATTTGTTGGTTTTCGCCAATATCAGGAATGGCATCTACAGGAACCGGATTTCGTTCAATTAATGAAGTTTCCCAATTAAAAGGGGCTGTTACAATACCACCTATAATAAAGGTAGCAAGCAACATAAATGTTATTAACTTGTTTTCAAGAAAATAGCGAATTATTTTATTAAGCATATAGCATTTGATTTTAATTATTTATTTTTTAAAGTTATAAAAAACTATGGTGTATACCGTAATTTCTATAAAATACAAATAAGAAATAGTATAATAAATTTTACTATCTTATGGTGTCTAAAAAATAATTTAAAATCAAATAAGAAAAACTTGGTCAACAATATGTATGTCTGTGACCAATAAAGGAGGAGAGTAGTTTTTAAAAGGAATGATGTTAGTCTCTAAGCCTTCAAATAAATTAATATAGGTGTATACAAAAGATGCAACAAATAGTTGTTGATTGAAGTTTAAACTTAAAACGTCAGTAGTTTCTAACTCATTTTGCCCTTTATATATTTTAATTATAGTATCACAACAATCTATGTTACCTATATTACAATCTTCTTTTGAAGGAGCTTCTTCATCCATACTACAAGAATCAGCTTTTGAAAATAGTGCACTAGCAAACACTTCGCCACCGCAATAGTGTTGGTGAATGGTAAATGACATTGTAGAAAAAAGGACTACAAAAGTCATTAAAATTGCTGCTATTTTTACAAAAAATGATTTCATTAAGTTGTGCAAAGATATAATTTATTATTTAGTATGTTATTAAATATGTGTTAAAAAGGAGGTTATAAACTGTCAATTACTCTTTTAAGTTTTTGTTGAACTTCCTTTGCTATATCTTCTAAACTGTTATTTTCAACTGCTCCCATTGAAGCAATAGGGTCAACAGCAGAAACAATAATATCTCCATTTTTCACTTCTTCAACAATTACATTGCAAGGTAGCATAATACCTATTTTATCTTCAGCAAGAAGTGCTTTGTGTGCAAAATGAGGATTGCAAGCACCTAATATTTCATAAGGCCTAAAATCAACATCTATTTTTTTCTTTAAGGTTGCTTTAACATCAATATTGGTTAAAACACCAAAACCTTCTTGTTTTAACGCTTCAGTTACTTTTTCTTTCACATCTTCAAAAGATGAATTTTTAAGTGTTGTGCTAAAATAATAGTTCATAATATTTTTATTTTGTGATACAAAGATATACTATTCTATTGCATCAAATTTTATATTTTTTTGACTTTTTATTGTAAAATTATGAAATGCTTTATTCTTCTTGCGATATTTTGTGTGAAAATAATCTTAAAAATAGTGAAATAAACAGTGCTTGTATAAATAAAAATTCATTAAAAATAGTTATTTAATTAGCTAAAAATCTGTAAATTAGAAGAGTAATAAAAACTTCTTCAATTATGGTGTCAATAAATCTAACGGAAGTAAATAATAAAAATCAAATCGCTAGAATTATTCGTTTAAAAATGGAAAATAATGGAATTAAAAAAAGTGAAATAATTTTGGGAACACATTTAAGTAAAACGGCTGTTAATAGTGTATTATGTTTAGATGATTGTGATAAAGATTATAGGTTTAATACATTGTTAAAAGTGTTAAAGTTTTTAGAAATACAAATATTTATAGGGAGAAATGAAGACGTTAAAAGTAATGTTTTGTCGCTTTTTAATACTTCTTATAATAAATAGCTATTTACATGAGTTAAAAGATATATTAATTATATTTGAGCTTTATAAAAAAAGAATGATTGTAAAAATTGTAAAATCTTTTATTTTAAGTTTCCTTTTTGTGGCTCCCATTTTTATAAAAGCACAGGAAACATTACCTATTTACGCTGACTATTTATCAGATAATGTGTATTTAGTACACCCCTCTGCCGCTGGAATTGGTAATTGTGGTAAAATTAGATTAACAGCTCGCAGTCAATGGAGCGGTGTAAGTGATGCACCTTCATTACAAACGTTAAGTGTTCATCAACGTATTGGAGATAACACAGGGGTTGGTTTTATTCTTTTCAATGATAAAAATGGTTATCATTCCCAACAGGGAATTCAGGCTACTTATGCTTACCATATTAATTTGGGATGGCCAGAAGAGTCTAATCAAATTTCATTTGGGCTATCCTTTATGGTTGTTAATAATACGGTTGATGAAAGTCAATTTACAATTCCAGATCCAGTGATTTCACAAATAGTACAAAGCGAGAATTACTTTAATGCCGATTTTAGTATGGCCTATCATAAAGAAGGTTTTTTTTCTTATTTCACTGCAAAAAATATTATGTTAAGTGCTCGTAATTTATATAATGATCAGTATGAGTCATTAAATTTACGCAGGTATTTGGTAACGTTAGGTTATTATTTTGGGAAAGGTAAAAATCTTCAATTTGAACCTTCTGTGATGGCTCAAAGTATTGAAAGAACAGGAGAGAAATTTGTAGATTTTAATATTAAAATTTATAAAGAAGTTTCAAATGCTCAACTTTGGGCTGCATTTTCATACAGAAGAGGTTTTGATAATGCCAATACACAAGAATTAAATTATTTAACACCAATTGTAGGTATCAATTACCAAAAATTTATGATGTCGTATACATATACAAAACAAACGGGTGAAATTTTATTTGACGATGCGGGCTATCATCAAATTTCGTTGGGATTTAATTTTGGGTGTAGACAACCTCGCAGAAATGGATGCCCTAATATCAATGCTTCTTTTTAAAAGTTAACAAATTTTATATGATTATTAAAGAGTTAAATGGAAACAAACCAATTTTTGGAAATGATTGTTTTTTCGCTGAGAATTCAGTAATTATTGGAGAGGTTGAAATGGGAAATCAATGTAGTATTTGGTACAATGCTGTAATTAGAGGAGATGTACATTATATAAAATTAGGAAATAAAGTTAATGTACAAGATGGTGCTGTAATACATGCAACTTATAAAAAATCACCTACAAATATAGGGAACAACGTATCTATTGGTCATAATGCATTAGTACATGGTTGTACAATTCACGATAATGTTTTAGTAGGAATGGGAGCTATTATTATGGACGATTGTATTGTGGAGAGTAATTCAATTATTGCTGCCGGAGCTGTTGTTACCAAAGGTACAATTGTAAAATCGGGAAGTATTTACGCAGGTGTACCAGCAAAAAAAGTAAAAGATATTAGTGAGGAATTAATTTCGGGAGAAATAAATAGAATTGCTGATAATTATGTGAAATATGCTAATTGGTATCAATAGTTTTTGGGCATTACCTTTTGAATAAGGCGCCCACTATTCGTTTTTTTAGTTAGAAAACACCTAAAAAAGAGCGCAAACAAATAGCTCTTGTGCTGTGCTTTTCGAAGTATGCTATCCCTAGCGTAAATAAAATTTTAAAAATCTAACTTTTCAACGGTAAACGTTGCTAAAACATTACTTAAAGTTTCAGATAAGACGTTGGTTTTAATGTTGGTATAAAATAAGTGGTTACTTTTTTTTTGTGAAGCTATTAAGTTGTGCTTTTTTAAAATGGCTTTGGTTTGCTTTGCTACAGCTTCACCAGAATCTATAATTTTTACATTATCACCAACTATGTTTTGTATTTGAGGAATTAAATAAGGGTAATGTGTACAGCCTAAAACCAAATGGTCTATATTATAATTTAACATGGGTTTTAAGTACGAGATAAGTAGTTCATTTAATTGGTGTGAATTTAACTCTCCATTTTCAATTAATTGAACCAACCCTTCTCCATTTTGTTCAACAGTTGTAATATTTTTTGTGTAATTGGCTGTTGTTTTTTCAAATAACTCACTTGCTAATGTACCTTTGGTTGCTAAAATTCCAATAGCACCGGTTTTACTTAAAAGTGCAGCAGGTTTTATAGCAGGCTCTATTCCAATGAACGGAATAGTATAATTATTTCTTAAATAATCTATAGCATTTGTTGTAGCAGTATTACAGGCAACAATTATTAGTTTACAACCTTTTGAAATTAAGAGTTCAGAATTTTTTATACATAGTGAAATAATTTCTTCAGTAGATTTTTCTCCATACGGAGCATTTTTACTGTCAGCTAAATAAATAGTATTTTCATTGGGAAGTAGTTTTATAACTTCTTTCCATATTGATGTACCTCCAATACCAGAATCAAATATACCAATAGGTTGTTTTTTCATTAGAATAAATGTAAAAAAAAATCTCGCATTTGCGAGATTTTTTTTTAAGTATTATTTTTTTATTGAATGCCTAATTTAGCTTTTACTGCAGGTAGTAAATCTGTTCCTTTAGCAACAATTAAAGTTGAAGCTTCTAAAACGTATGTATAACCTTGCTCTGCAGCAACATCATCAATAGCTTTTTTAGCTTTTTCTAAAATTGGTTTCAATTTTTCATCTCTCTTTTTGTTTATTTCTTCTCTAGCTACTTGAGATGCTTGGTATAAGTTTTGTTGATCTTGTTGTACTTCAGCACTTCTTTGTTGATTTACCTCGTCAGTTTGAGATTTAACTTCAGCTTCATATTTTTTTAATTTAGCTTGCAGTTTTGTTTGCTCAGCTTTTAATTCAGTTTCATAAGTTTTACTTAATTTTTCAAGTTCAGCATTCATAGCTTTTGTCTCTGGCATAATGCTCAAAAGCTGATCTGTACTAATGTGTCCAATTTTTATTTGAGCCTGTACAGCAGTGTTAAATCCTACAGTAATTATTGCGATTAATAATAAGTTTTTAAATTGTTTCATTTTTATAGTTGTTATTTATTTAATTATTATTCTTTTTTTCTTTTGCTTTTTTGGCAGCTTCAATTTCTTTAATTCTTTTTTGTCTTTTAGCTTCAATTGCAGCTTTTAATTCTTCTCTTTTTTTTAGTTGAGCTGCTCTTTTATCTTCAATTTTCTTTTTTAATGCAGCTTTTTTAGAATCACGAACACTTATCTTTTTTTGTGATTCTTCATTGAGTACTTTTGGTTCAGTTTTGTCTTTATTTCTTTTCTTTTGTTTTTCTTTAGCTGCTATTGTTTTTTTACTTCTTGTTATGCTTTTAATAACTAAATCGCTAATATCGAATTTTTTATTGGTATACAACATTATTAATGAACTAGATTTATCCAATACAAAGTCATATCTTCTTTTAGTTGCAATATCTTGTACCGCATTAAATACTAAATCTTGAATTGGTTTAACCAATTGTTGTCTCAAAAAAAACAAATTACCGTTAACACCAAAATAGGTAGCTTGTAATTTTTTCAAATCAAATTCTAATATTTGAATATCTTCTTCTTTCTCAACAATTAACTCATCAGTTAATAATGCTTTTTCATTGTTTAATTCAGCTTTTAATTTTTCTATCTCTTTTTGTTGTTTTTCAATATTTTGTTGCCAAATAACTGCTTTGTTATTAATTTTTTCTTGTGCTTCTTTATACTCAGGAATATTTTCTAAAATATATTCCATATCAATATAGCCAATTCTTTGTGCTTTTTGAGCATTTGAAGCAACACTTAAAATTATAAATGCAAAGAAAAGAACTTTTTTTATCATAACTAATAAGTATTTAGAAAAAATCGTGCCATTTAATAATATTTACAAATATAACTGATTTTGATTAAAATTGTTGCCCAATAATAAAGTGAGTTTGCCAACCAGATTTTTCTGTTTGTCCAGGTAAAGGGTCAAAACCATTTGCAAAGTCAATTCCTAACATTCCAAAAGCAGGCATAAATATTCTAAGTCCAACACCTGCTGATCTTTTTAATACAAAAGGATTGAAGTTTTTAAAGCCGTCATAAGAATTACCAGCTTCTAAAAATCCTAACACGTAAATTGATGCAGATGGCTTTAGTGTAATAGGATATCTAAGTTCTAATTGAAACTTATTGTAAATAGTTCCGCCACTAATTGTTGATAATCTACCATTTTCATAACCTCTTAAACCAATTGTTTCTCTGCCGTCTAATTGAAACGTTGCTATTCCATCACCACCAACAAAATAACGTTCAAAAGGAGAATCCCCCAATTTACTATTATAACTTCCCAAAATTCCAAATTCAGCATTTGTCATAATTACCAAATCATCTGTTAGTGCAGTATACCATTTACCCTTAAAACTAGCTTTATAATACTCTAGCCATTTGTATTTTTCACTATCTTCTAGTGTTGAGTAATCTTTGTCATTGAATAATGAGTAAGGCAATGTTAATTTAGCTCCTATACTAAATTCAGATCCTTGTTTAGGAAAAACAGGATTTGGCCCTGCTGAACTTCTTCCTAAAGTAATACTATAAGATAAATTATTAGAAGACCCTGTTGAAAAAGAAAATGTAGAAACAGGATAGTTTTTTAAATCGTATAATTGGTAGCTAATACTTTGTGATAATGTAAAATAATTATCGGGCCATTGCAAGCGTTTTCCTAAGCCAATAGATGCTCCAACAATGTTTAAACGTTGGTCTTTATCAACCCTATTAGTTTGGTAATCGTATCTAAATTGTTTTGAATTATAGATAGAAAATGATAAAGATTGGGGCTTTTTTCCTCCCAACCACGGTTCTACAAATGAGAAACTTGAAGTGGTATAAAATCTACTTTTTTGCAATCTCAATGAAAGTGTTTGACCATCTCCCATAGGTAATGGGCGATATGCTTTTTTGTTGAATAAATTTCTAACAGAAAAGTTATTAAATGATAGTCCTAAAGTACCAATAAAGGAACCTCCTCCATAACCTCCTTGTAATTCTATTTGACTTGAACCCTTTTCAGCCACAGTATAATCTATATCAACAGTTTTATCTTGATAGTTAGGATTAATATCAGGTGAAATAGCTTCAGCATCAAAAAACCCTAATTGACCAATTTCCCTTATTGTTCTAATAATATCTCTTTTGCTGTATAAATAACCTGGTTTTGTCCGAATCTCTCTAAAAACTACATGGTCGTTAGTTTTGTCATTTCCATTAACAGTTACTTTCTTTATTCTTGTAGGTTGATCTTCATAAATTCGTATTTCAATATCAATAGAGTCATTGTTTACTCTTGTTTCAACAGGAAGCACTCTTGAAAATAAATAACCATTATCTTGATATAAAGTTGCAATGTCTTGAGAATCTGGAGAGCCATCACCTGTAACTCTTTCTTTTAAAACTTTACCGTTATAAGTATCTCCTTTTTCAATTCTTAAAAGTCGTTGAAGTTGAGCATCAGTATATTTTGTATTTCCCAAAAATTGAATATTTCCAAAAATATATTTTTTACCTTCTTCAACTTTTATATTTAAATTTAAGGTATTATCATCATTCCAACTTATTGAATGGTTAACAACTCTAGCATCTCTATATCCTTTTTCGCTGTATGTAGTAATTAAATTTTCTAGGTCTTCTTTAAAATCATCTTCAATAAATTTTGATTTTTTCCAAAACCTGCCTAACATTTCCTTTTTAGTATTTTTCAGCGTTTTTCTAAGTTTCTTGGTGCTAAAATCTTTATTACCCTCAAAAGTGATGTTTTTTATTTTTACTTTTTCACCTTTGTCAATATGAATAAGCATATTCACTGTGTTAACGCTAGAAGTATCGGGTCTTGTATTTATGGCAACTTTTGTTTTTAAGAACCCTTTTTCTTGAAACTTCTTTTTAAAATAATTTTTTGTGGTAACAATTAAGTTATCTGTAACCATTGCTCCTTTTTTAAGTTCAGCATCTTTTTGTAAATCGGAGGCTTTATTTTTTTTGATACCTTGAATAGTTACGTTGTTTAGTTGTGGCAATTCCTGAACTTCAAATTCTAAATAAGCAATATCACCATCAATTTTAGAGATGTAAACCTCTACATTGCTAAATTGTTTGGTTTCATATAGTTTTTTTATGGCACTTGTTAATTTATCTCCAGGGAGTTTAATTTGTTGTCCTACTTTTAAACCGGTAAAAACTTTTACAGTTTCTTCTTCAAATTTTTGAAGACCTTTAACTGTAATTCCACCAAGTTCATAAGAACTATCTTTTTTGAAAGTAGTATTTTTTAGTGTTGGAGGTATGCTATCATTAGCTATGGAATCATTTTTTATTTGAATCTCTTTTAAAATATTATTTTTTGGTTCTTGTGCTCTTACAGAAGTTATTGCTAAAAAAAATGTAAAAAGTAAAAGGGCTATGTTTAATTTATTCATTGAGTTTTTCAATTTGTTCACTAGTTTTTCCAAAACGACGTTCTCTATTCTGATATTCTAAAATTGCATTAAATAGGTTTTCTTTTCTAAAATCTGGCCAAAGTGTATTTGTAAAATACAATTCAGCATAAGCTATTTGCCATAATAAAAAATTGCTGATTCTTTTTTCTCCACTTGTTCGAATCATAAAATCAACATCCGGCAAAGAAAACGTATATAAATGGTTATTTATAATTTTTTCATTAATTTCTTTAATGTCAAGTTGTTTATTAACAACTTTTTTTGATAATTTTTTGATAACATTAACAATTTCTTCTCTAGAGCCGTAGCTCAATGCTAATGTTAGTGTTAGTCTGTTATTATTTTTTGTTTTTTCAATAACATCTGCAAGTTCTTTTTGTGCTTTTTCAGGCAAGTTATAAAGAGTGCCAATGGTGTTTAGTTTTATGTTATTTTCTTGCAGCGTTTTCAGTTCTTTTTTTAATGATGAAACTAACAAAGCCATTAGAGTTTTAACTTCTAACTTGGGTCTATTCCAATTTTCAGTTGAAAAAGCGTACAAAGTTAAATAATTAACTCCAATTTCGGCACAACCTTCAATAATTTCCTTCACAGAGGTAACACCATTTTTATGTCCAAAAATACGTGGTTTTCCTTTTGATTTAGCCCAACGTCCATTACCATCCATAATTATTGCAATATGGTTTGGAAGTGCACTTTTCAATATGTTAGCTTTTAAATCTTTCATTAAAATGGACTTGAATAGCAGGCTGGTCTTCCAAAAGTGTAAACTAAAGATATACCACTTAAAATATACCAGTCGTTACTATTAGGGTTTCCAAAGGTTAAAGATTTTATATTATTGTTATTATAATCTATATCATCTACAAAAGTATACCTAGCTCTTAATTCAAAAGCAATGGCAAAATCTTGAAATAATTTTGTTTTATAACCAATACCGAAAGGTATTGCAAATGCTGTTTTTGAAGCATATTGATATTGTAATGGAGCTGTTTCTGCTACTACAATATTATAATTAAAGGCCGCAAATTCTAGTAGTAAATAGGGAGTGTATGTGTTTCTGTAATCGTCTAGGTTGTAATTAAAATAATTAAACTCAATACCTACAGCCAATTCTTTTATGCTATTTTTAAATCCTATACCTCTAAAGTAGCGTTCTCTGTTTGTAGCATTTTTATCGTCAGACTTTATTGCGGCATAGGTGAATGTTCCTCTAAAAGAAATTCGTGGGTTCATATTCCATTTGTAAATTACTCCTCCCATAATATTAGTTGGGTTTATATAGTACTCAGGGCCTATATCTCCAATATAATTGCTACCACCTATAAATAAACCAACTTCGTTAATTTGCGCATTGGAAGTGTTTGTAACACAGATAAATGTAATAAGTAAAACTAGTTTTTTCATAAATAAAATAGCGTGCAAATATAAATAAATATCATTGTTTATTGAAGTTATGCAAAGTCTTTTTTGTTAAACTGCTTATAAATGAAATTATTGTAGTTTTAACAAACTACTTTTTTATGAATACGTATTAAAATTAATTTCTGGTATCTTGCCCCCAAAGTAATTTCTCACGAAGTGTTTTAATAAACGTTTGTTTATTTAGTTGTACCATTTTTAAGTTAAATTTAGACTTTTTTACCTGTACTTCAGTATTTCGCTTAATGGTTGTAATTCGTGAATCTAATGATAAGAAAAATTTATCTTCTCTACCGCTTACTTTAAATTTTATAATTGTATCATCAGGTATTACTAAAGGCCTTGCATTTAAATTGTGTGGAGCTATAGGTGTTAGCACAAAACTTTTGGCTTGAGGTGTAATTATTGGACCTCCACAACTTAAAGAATATCCTGTAGAGCCTGTTGGAGTTGCTATTATTAACCCATCTGCCCAATAAGAAGTTAAATACTCATTATCTAAGTATGTCTCAACTGTTATCATTGAAGCTGTATTTTTTCTGTTTACTGAAACTTCATTTAGTGCAAAATTTAATGTAGCTAAATTTTTAATTTTAGGAGCCGTAATAACGCTTAGTAGTGTGCGCTCTTTAACTATAAATTCACCTTTAATAAGTTGTTCAATAGCGTTTCTTATTTCTTCTTTTTGAACAGTTGCTAAAAAACCTAACCTGCCTGTATTTATACCAACAATGGGAATATTAGAATTTCTAATAAAAGTTACGGCTCTTAAAATAGTACCATCACCTCCAATTGTAATCATAAAATTAAAGGAATTATCTAATTCTTTATGTGAGCGAAATGTTTTAACTGCTGAAACTTCAAGATGTTTTTTTAAGCCTGAATAGTAATTTTTTTCAACAACAAATGTTACAGAATTACTTTTCAGTACATCAAATAATTCTTCAACATATTTTTTATCTTCAGGTTTGTAATACTGACCGTAAATAGCAATTTTCATCCTTAAATGTTTAAGTATTTTTGTAGGTAGTTGGTTCTGTCTTTTAATTCTTCCAAATAGTAATCTTCTTTATGATTGGAAAGAACTTTATAGCCATAACGTCTGAAAGACTGTATAATTTCGTTTACATCTTGTGAACTAAATTTGAGGGTTATTTTTACTGAAGTTGAATTGCTTTCAGAAATAAAAACACCTAATATTTTACCGTTATCAGATTCTACAATTTGACAAATTTCGCTAAATGAGTAATCTCTAATTTCTTTTTCTAAAATTAAAATAGAGCCTTCGTTATTTAAAAAAGGTGTATTTCTATATACGTGCAATACGTCAATTAAATCATAGTAACCCAAATATTCTTTCTCAATACTAATAACTGGAATTAAATTTGTTTCATTTAAAGCAAAAACCTTCAAAATTTCTAATAAATTATTGTTTTCTTCTGTAAAGAATAAACTAAATAAAAGTTGAAAATCTTTTAACTCTTTATTGTCTTCTGTAATTCCTTGCATATCAGTTTCAGAAACTAAACCAATAAGTTGCTTGTTTTTTACAATAGGGAAATGAGAATATGTAGTTTCATTAAAAAGAGACTTCACATCGGCAATCTTTGTTTGTAAGGTAAACGCTTTAAATTCCTTTAATATGTATGGGATAGTTTTCATTTTAATTACTATTATAGTACAAATTAATCAAAAATAAAACCAAAATCATATTCTTACTTCGTAAATTTGCTTACCTAATTTAAATTAATGTGTTTTAAGAATGATAAAATTAAGTGTAAATGTAAATAAAATAGCAACATTACGTAATTCTAGGGGAGGTGATTTTCCTAATGTTGTAAAGGTGTCTTCTGATATTCAAGACTTTGGAGCTGATGGGATTACCATTCATCCGAGACCTGATGAACGTCATATCCGTTATCAAGATGCATATGATTTAAAAAAAATAGTAACTACTGAATTTAATATTGAAGGAAACCCAATCTCTAAATTTATGGAAATGGTACTAGAAATATGCCCAACACAAGTAACTTTAGTACCTGATGCTGTTGACGCTGTTACATCAAATGCCGGTTGGGACACTATAAAACATCAATCGTTTTTAAAAGAAATTATTGCCGAATTTAAATTAAAAGGAATAAGAACTTCTATTTTTATTGATGCCAATTTAAATCTAATTGAGGCTGCTGCAACTACAGGAGCAGATAGAATTGAATTGTATACCGAAGAATTTGCAACACAGTATGGATTGGGTAATAAGAAAGCTATTCAGCCATATACTAAAAGTGCTATTTTGGCAGCAGAACTTGGTTTAGGAATAAATGCCGGGCACGATTTGAGCCTTGATAATATTCAATTTTTTGCTGAAAACATTCCAAATTTAAGCGAAGTTTCCATCGGTCATGCATTAATTACAGAATCGTTGTATTTAGGGTTAGAGAATGTGATTAACATGTATAAATATAAATTAAGTATGGCATCTAAACAATGAAAATTTTACACTCAACAATTTTAGGAAAGGGGATGCCATTGCTTATACTGCACGGTTATTTTGGAATGAGTGATAACTGGAAATCATTAGGAAATAAATTTGCAGAAAATTTTCAAGTACATTTAATAGATCAGCGTAACCATGGAAGAAGTTTTCACAGTGACGATTTTGATTATGAATTATTAGTAGAAGATTTATACCAATACATTCAATATCATAATTTACAGAATATTATTCTATTGGGACATTCTATGGGAGGAAAAGTAGCTATGCTTTTTGCCGTTACTTTTCCAGAATTAATGAATAAATTAATTGTAGCAGATATTAGCCCTAGAGCTTATAAACCACATCATCAACAAATATTGGAAGCCTTAAACGAAGTTAATTTTTCAATACACAACACACGAAAAAAAGTTGAAGAAGTATTAAAAATTTATATTAAGGAACAAGGAATTATTCAGTTTTTATTAAAAAATGTATATTGGAAAGAAAAAGGAAAATTAGATTATCGTTTTAATTTACAAAGTTTAACTGAAAATAATGCAGTAGTTGGAGAGGCCTTACCTTCTTTCACCCATTTTGAAGGAGATACATTGTTTTTAAAAGGTGAGAATTCAAATTATATAACAACCAAAGATAAGCCATTAATTTTAGCGCATTTTCCAAATGCTCAAATTGTAACTGTCAAAAATGCAGGACATTGGCTTCACGCAGAGAATCCAACGCAATTTTATAATGAAGTTGTCAGGTTTTTAGCTTAAAAATAAAATTGGCACAATTATAGTTCGTTTTAAAACTCATTATAAATTAAAAAAATGAAATTAATTTTAAAAGTATTATTAACAGCAGTTGCAGTTGTAATATTAGCAAAGTTTTTACCCGGTATTGAAATTGCAAATTATACCAGTGCAATTATTGTAGCAATTGTTTTAGGATTGTTAAGAGTTACAGTAAAACCATTGCTTATCTTTTTTACACTACCTGCAACCATTGTAACTTTAGGATTGTTTTTACTGGTAATTAATGCAGTAATTATATTGTTAGCAGATTATTTTGTGAGTGGATTTGCAGTCTCAGGTTTTTGGATAGCTCTATTGTTTAGTTTGTTATTATCACTATTTCAATCGTTCTTCTATTCATTTTTAAATGAAAATAATGAAAATAGTTGAAATAGAATAAGTTAAATACTTTGCGAAGTTCATAAAAAACAGTAATTTTGCACCCGATTTTTTAATGATTTAAGATAAAAAAGCATAATAATGAATATTACAAAAGAAAATATTGATGCGTTAAATGCAGTAGTGAAAGTTGAAATTTCAGCTGCTGATTACCAAGATAAAGTAGCAACTATTTTAAAAGATTACCGTAAAAAAGCAGATATTCCCGGATTTAGAAAAGGGCAAGTACCAATGGGAATGGTAAAAAAACAATACGGAAAATCAATAATGATTGATGAGGTGAATAAATTGCTACAAGAATCATTAAATAATTTTTTAGTGGAAGAAAAACTTGACATTCTTGGAAATCCATTGCCAAAAATGCAAGACGATTTTTCTTGGGAAGCCGAGGATTATTTGTTTGAATTTGAATTAGGATTAGCTCCTCAGTTTGAAGTTGATTTAGATGCTAAAAAGAAAATTACCCAATACAACATTATTGCAGACGAAGAATTATTAGAAAAAGAAGTTGAAAATATTCAAAAGCGTTACGGGAAAATTGTTCCTAAACCAGTTGTTGAAGAAGGTGTAAATATTACAGGAACTTTTGTTAATGAAGAAAAAGAAATTACTAAAAAATCTACCATTGCTTTTGAAGATGTTAAAGGAAAAACAAACCAAAAAAAGTTTTTAGGTAAAAAAGTTGGAGATGTAATTGAGTTAAAAACAAAAGGGTTATTTGTTGACGATCATAAATTAATGGGAGCACTTGGGTTAGATCACGATGCTATTCACGGATTGGATATTCCAGTTACTTTTACTATTGAAGAGATTAATGCAACGGAGCTTGCTGAGATAAACCAAGAGTTATTTGATAAAGTTTTTGGACCAGGCGTAGTTAAATCTAAAGAGGAGTTGGTTGCAAAAATAAAAGAAGATGCTGAAAAACAATTCCAAACACAAGCAGATCAACAATTACTAAATGATGTTACTGAATATTTGGTTGAAAACACAAAATTTGAATTGCCTGCTGAATTTTTAAAAAAATGGTTAGCAGTTGCTGGTGAAAAGCCAATGACTCCAGAACAGGCATCGGAAGAATTTGAAAAATCAGAAAAAGCATTACGCTACCAATTAATAGAAGGTAAAGTTTTAAAAGATAATAATATAAAAACTGATTTTGCAGAGTTACAAGAATTCGCAAAAGGGTTTGTAAAAGCACAAATGGCTCAATACGGACAATTAAATCCAGAGGAAAAAGAATTGGATGAGATTGTACAAAGAGTGCTAAGTAACCAAGATGAAGCGAAGCGTTTACAAGAACAATTAGTAAGTCAAAAATTATTAACTTTTTACAAAGAAAATATTACGTTTAAAGTAAAGGAATTGAACTACGAAAAATTTGTAAAAGAAGTTTACAAATAGAGTAATTCAAATTCAATATAAAAAAACTCCTTAATGAAAATCATTAAGGAGTTTTTTTATGTCATTTTATTAAATTTTGTTATTGCGAAGTTTTAGTAAAAACTGAAGCAATCTTTTGGATTGGAACTATAATGTCACAAATTACTTCGTCACTATTACTCCTCGTAATTGTAAAGGTTAACCAATTTACTTCCTTTTTTGACCTCTTGTTTTAGGTTTTTAAAATACAAAACCACAAAATAGTAAGGAAAAACCATATTAATTTTACGGTTTTACCGTACTATTTAAGTTTTTTTTTTTTATATATTTACAAAAAAAGTTGCAGGAGTATTTATGAAAACTCCCCATTAATTTTAGTTGTTACAACAAAGATATTTCAAAATAAATGTCTAACTAAAACGTATTGCCTATGAAATAGAGAATTTCCTAAACAATGAGGAGTTTGTTGCAAAAGTAACATTCCTCGTAGAAACTACAAAATTAAAGAGCAATTTGCTCTATACAAACAAATTAAATTTTTAAAATTATGAAAAAAATTATATTAAGTATGGTATTTGTATTTACAGTTACAACTTTTGTAAATGCAATGAACTTAGCACAAGGAATTAATTGTGTACAAATGGCTATGGATGTTGGAGATTGGGCAGAAGAATAAGGAGCTTCATATGCAGAAGCATATGAGGAGGCGAATCAAGCATATGAAGATTGTATGGCTTGGCAAGAGTAATAAACATAAATATTGTTTATAAGGAGAACTTTAATTAGTTCTCCTTTTGAAAATTAATAAAAAATTATGAAAAAATATGTAATTGTTTTGGTACTTATATATATTACTTCTAGTAATGTTTATAGTCAGTCAATTTTTGGAGAAGTTCATTATAGTAAGGAATTAGTTAATAAAAGTAAATCAAAGACAAATGAGAATATAAATTCTTATTTATCAAATAAGGACTATGAATTAAAAAATATATTTAAGGAGTTGAATTATACTTTAAGATTTAAAGGCCTTGAGAGTGTTTTTTTTGTTGAAAATTTAAATTTTGAAGTTGAGGAGAATAGGTATTATAGATTAGCCTTACTTCTTGGAGGTGGAGGTAGTTGGTACATAGACCTAAAGCAAAATGTGAGGTTACGTGAAGTGGAAGCTTTTGGACAAGAGTTCATTATTAAAAATACTATTGAGAATCTGAATTGGAAGATGCATAATGAAACTAAAAAAATAGGAAATTATTTATGTTATAAAGCAACAACAATATTTGTTGTTGAAAACAGTAAAGGGATCTTTAATCATCCAGTTGATGCTTGGTACACATCTCAAATACCAATTGGGTTTGGCCCTATAGGTTATGGTGGTTTACCTGGTTTAATTGTAGAATTATCAGTTCAAAATATTAAATATTCCATGACAAAATTAATGTTAAATCCTAAAAATAAAATTAAAATTAAAAAACCTAATAAAGGAAAACTGGTAACAGAAGAAGAATTTAATGCTATTGGGAAAGAAGCCATGGGGAATTTTAGAACTAAAATTTCTAATTAAAATACATAAATGCTTAAAAAAATTGCTTTAAACTTATTACTATTTTCAATGTTTGGGCTAAAAGCCCAAATTATTGTTTTAAAAGGTACTGTAAAAGATAGTTTACAAAACCCATTAACGTATGCTAATGTAATTGCAAAACCGCAGAATAGTGCTATAAATTTATCTTTTGCAATTACTGATGAACAAGGTAGGTATAAATTAGAGTTAACAAAAAATGAATCCTACACTATTGAAGCCAGTTTTTTAGGATATACAATTCAAGGTTTTGAGGTTAATAGTAGTGAAAGTGGCGAAAAAGATTTTATCTTAAAACAAGCATCTCAACAATTAAATGAAGTTGTAATTATTCAACAATTGCCTGTTGAAGTTAAAGAAGACACAATTACCTATAGAACAAAAGCTTTTATAACAGGTAATGAACGTAAATTAAAAGCCGTACTAAATAAGTTGCCAGGTGTAGAAGTTGATAAAAATGGGTTGGTTACAGTACAAGGAAAAAAAGTGACTCATATGTTGGTGGAAGGGAAAAAGTTTTTTGGAGGAAACTCTAAACTTGCGGTTGAAAATATACCAGCTGATGCTGTTGGAGAAGTGGAAGTAATTGACAATTATAATGAAGTTGCTATGTTAAAAGGTTTAACTGAAACCGAAGATATGGCTATGAATATTAAGCTAAAAAAAAATAAAAAGAAATTTACTTTTGGAGATGTTGAAGTTGGAAAAGGCACTAAAAATTATTATTTAGCACATACAGGTTTGTTTTATTATAGTCCTAAAACAACAATTAACTTTATTGGAGATATAAATACTTTAGGAGATCATTTTTTTACAATCAAAGACTATATTCGTTTTGAAGGAGGAATTAACAAAATATTAAGTACAAATGGTTCGGTATATAATACTTCAAATAGTAATTTCAGCTCTTTTTTTAATTTTGAAGATGTAACAAAAAGCATTAATAAATTTGTAGCTTTAAATTTAAATACACCTATTTCTAAAAATACAGCTATTTCTGGGTATATATTGTTTTCTGATTCACAAACCACAGCATTTAATGAAAGTTTAAGGCAATATTTATTTATTGATAATACTTTTGAAGAACAATTAAGTGAGAAAAAGATTAATAACAATAAATTAGCAATTGGTAAAATAAGTTTTGAACATAAACCTAGCTTTAAGAACGAGTTGTATGTTAATACTCAGGTTAAATATAATGATGTAGGAAGTGTAAGTGAAAATCAATCAATAATAAATATTAATGAAATAAATTTTATTATAAACAAAAACTCAACAGATTTATTAGTAAAACAAGATGTAGAATGGCATAAAAAATATACGTCTAAACATACAACATCATTTGTTTTAAACTATGAACATCAAAAGAGTACGCCAAAAAATCAATGGTTTACGGATACTCCTTTTTTACAAGGTTTAATACCTTTACAAGAAGATGATAATTATACGATTATACAAAATATTAACAGACAGTCGCATAAATTAGAATTAGGACTCAAACATTATTGGATTTTAGGGGCAAAAAGTCAATTAAATACCACTTTTGGAAATCACTATTTTAAAGAAAATTATGAAACAAGTGAAACTCAAGAATTATCAGATGGAACTATCAATGATTTTAAAATTGCCAATTTTGATAATTATTTAAAATACACCTTAAATGATGTTTTTATTGGAATGCACTATAAATTTAAGGCGGGTAAACTAGTAGTTGAAGCACGCGGAAATTTTCATAATTATAATTGGGAAATTAATCAAGATACCAATATCATTAGAAGCAAATTATCTTTACTACCCAATATTACTGCAAAATACTCATTTTATAAATCAGAAAAATTGCATTTTAATTATGCGTTAAAAAATAGATTTGGAAAAACCAATCAGTTTACAAACAATTATACATTATTAAATTATAATTCAGTGTATAAGGGAAATTCAAGTTTAGAATACACAAATTATCATACAGCTAGGCTTTTGTATACTAAATTTCAATTATATAAAAACATAATTATGAGCGCTAGTGTTGGATATAATAAAAAGAAAGAAAGTATAAAAAACGAGATAATTTTATCGGGCACAAATAAATTTTTGACCCCAATTTTATTTGAGCATCCAGAAACGAATTGGAATTTTAGAGGTGATATTTATAAACGTTATGGAAAGTTTAAAATTAGATTTACTGGACGATTTGACATGTCTGATTATAGGCAATTAATAGACAATAAATTATCTCAAAATAAAAATAAAAGCCAATATTACAAGTCAAGTTTAAGTACTAATTTTGAAAAAGCTCCAAATATAAAAATTGGTTACAATCTTAAGTTAAATGACTATCAATCTTCAACTTTAAAAAGTAATTACACTACAAAAGAGCCTTTTGTTGAAATTGAATACAATTTTTTAAATGGGTTTATTTTTAAGACAGATTATTATAAAAATACTTTTGAAAACAGAGCTTTAGCTCAAAAAGATTTATATGAACTTGCAAATACATCACTTTTTTATCAAAAAGAAGATAGTGCTTGGGGTTTTGAAATTAAGGCTAATAATTTATTAAACATAAACTATAAGCGTTCAAATAATATAAATGAATTTTTAATCTCAGATGTTAAAACATATATATTACCTCGTGTAGTATTATTTACAGTTTCATACAAATTATAATTACTTCCTTTTTTGTCCTCTAGTTTTAGGTTTTTTGTATTTTTTAGCAATTTCTCTTCTGTATGAACCACCTAAGTTAACACGTTTGTTTTTTTCTTTTTTCTCATGAAAAGCAGGGCCACTTGGTTCTGTAATTGTCTTTTTCTTACCAACACTTTCTAGTGCTACTTTTGGCATTTCCTCGTCAATCTTCTGTGTAGAAATTTCAATGTTTTCAGGTAAATCGTACACTTCAATTTCAGTATTCATTAAAAGTTCAATTTCACCTAAATAATCAACTTCTTCTTCAGTAAAAAAGGAGATAGCAGTTCCTTCTTGTTCAGCTCTACCAGTTCTTCCAATTCTATGCATATAATTTTCAGGTTCTTCAGGAATATTGAAATTAATAACATGACTAACATCGGTTAGATCTAAACCACGTGCAATAATATCGGTTGCTATTAATATATTAAAAAACCCTTTTTCAAAGTTTTTCACAGCGCGTAAACGGTAATTTTGTGTTTTATTAGAATGTATTACATTGGTTGCTCCAGGTAATAAAACTTCCAACTCTTCAAACAGAATATTGGCTTGTTTTTTATTTTTTACAAATACTAATACTTTAGTATAAATCGCTTTATCTTTTAACAATTCAACTAAAAAATTAACTTTTGTATAAAAATTAGGAACAGGATAAGCAAGTTGTTTAATGGTGTCTAACGGGCTTCCGCTACTTGCAATTTCAATTTTAATAGGTGATTTAAAAAACTGATCTAATAAACCAGCTACTTCTTTTGTTAATGTTGCGGAGAATAAAATACTTTGACGTTTTTTAGGCAACAAATCAAGCAGTGTAATTAACTGAGGTCTAAATCCTAGATTCATCATTTCATCAACTTCATCAATTACTAACTTCTGAATGTGTTTTAGTTTTAAAATACCATCCAACGCTAAATCTAATAAGCGACCTGGAGTTGCAACAATAATATCTTGCCCTTGGTACACCAATTGCTTTTGCTTGTTTAAGTTTGTTCCTCCATAAACACCAGCAAACCTTACATTAATATAGGGAGTAAGATTTTCAATTTCTTTAATAACCTGCACAACCAATTCACGTGTTGGAACAATAATTAATACACGAGGGTGTTGTTGCTTTGAGAATGTTAATTGTTTTAAAATAGGTAATAAATACGCAAATGTTTTACCAGTTCCGGTTTGTGCAATACCTACCATATCTTTACTACTCATAATTACCGAAAAGGCTTTTTCCTGAATAGGAGTAGGTGTTGTGAAGCCCATTTCGTCTAAGGCATCTAATAAAAAACGGTTTAAGTTTAAATCGGAAAAGGTCATTGTTCTATTTTTTTGCAAATGTACTATTTAATTAGGTAACAAGTTATAGCGTTAACAAGTTGCAAAACTGTCTTGATATTCCTACGAAGGCAGAAATAGTATGCTTTTTTAGTTGAAAAATCGCTAATTAATTTTTTCAAATAACAACCAACTGTTTGGATCAAATTTTAATTCTTTTACATCTCCATTGGTTTCAATTACAAAAGGTTCATTTTTAGTTGTAATTTGAATAGTTTTAATTTCAGAAGTGCCATTTTTATAAGTAAGCTCTATATCTAAAGGAAATTGAAAAATAGTTTCTTGGGTTTGCTCAATAATTAATCGAACTTTTTTATTGTAGTAAATCCAATTTGTTTTTAGTATTGGATGACCAGATTTATAAAGCCATTGCGTAAAGAAAATATCTAAATTTTCACCAGAAACTTTGGTCATTACATTTTTAAAATTAGTTGTTGAAGCATTCCTGAATTTATATTTTTTATAGTAAGTTTTAATTCCATTTCTAAAAATGGTATCACCTAATTTATGTCTAAGCATATGTAAAACCCAAGCTCCCTTTTGATAGGAATTTGCATTTAATAACTTCATGTAATTTGTTGTTTTGGTGTTAATTACAGGTAGTTGCTTTTTTTGATGAAAATTTAAAACTGTTTTACGTTCATTTTTTATTCTTTCTAAAAAGGCACTTTCCCCTTTGTCTTTTAAAATAAATAAATCTGTAAAATACGTTGCAAACCCTTCACTTAGCCATAAATGAGGCCAGTCAATCTCTGAAACTGAATTTCCAAACCATTGATGTGCAATTTCATGAGCAATTAAATCATTGTGATTTTGTTTTCCATTTACAACTTCTTCAAAATAAAAAATATTTCCGGCATTTTCCATACCTCCAAAGCGTGTTTTGGATTGTACATTTGCTAATTTTTGAAAAGGGTATATTCCAATATTTTCAATAAAAAAGTTAAGTATATTTTTAGCCTTAGAAAAATCATTAAATCCTTGTTCTTTTGTTTGAGGATATACCCAAGTTGAAACAGGTATATTATGTGTTTCTCCTAGGTTTTGAACGGCAAATTTGGCAATGCCAATTACCATTACTTTTGTTGGTAAAGGAGTCAATGTTTGCCAATGATATTGTTTTGTTGTATTCGTTATGTTGGTTTCTTCAACTTGAAAACCATTTGCAATAACCTGATATTGATTAGGAGCCTCAACAATATATTCAATGGTTGCTTTATCTGATGGATGATCTACACAAGGAAACCAATTGTGCGCTCTATTGGGCCAATTGTCTCCAAAAAAAGTTCTATCACCATACATGTTTTCACCAATAATTAACCCATCTTTTGGAATGCCTCTATACTTAATGGTATATGTATACACTATGCCGGGAAAAGGATGCTTAGGATAAATTGTAAGTAAATTGTTTTTGTGTAAAAATGCAACTTTTATGTTGTTTTGGTAAATAGAATCTATAATCATCCCTTTGTTACTAACACTATCTTTTTTAACGAAATCAAGTTTAAATTTAGTTACAGGCTTCTTAAATTTTAATTGAATTTGAGCTGTAGCATCAATACTATTGGTGGAATCATTAACAATAATTGTTAATTTATAGTGTTGTATATCAATAGTGTTAAATCGCTGTTTATAATTTTGAGCAGTAAGGGTTGAGGTTATCACTAAAAATATAAAAGTGATAGATAAATTAATTTTCATAGAAAAAGGTATAAAATAAACACCAAATATACATAGAAACCTCTAAATAAAATTTAACCTAGAAATCATAAATTAGAGATTCCACAAATAAAGAAATAAACAATTCATAAATACTTCATATCTTTACACCCTTAATATTTTAAAACCTGTAAAATGGATTACGGAAAAGAATTTAAAAAATTTGCAACAAAAGATCAAGGAATTAACAGTATGCATTACGATAAGTTGGTAAGTAGTGTTACACCATATATTATTGAAGAGCGTCAGTTAAACGTTGCACAAATGGATGTGTTTTCACGTTTAATGATGGATAGAATAATTTTTTTAGGCTCAGGTATTGATGATAATGTCGCTAATATTATTCAAGCTCAATTGTTATTTTTAGAAAGTGTAGACAGCTCTAAAGATATTTCAATATACATAAATTCTCCAGGAGGAGGTGTTTATGCAGGTTTGGGAATATATGATACAATGCAATTTATTAAACCTGATGTAGCCACAATTTGCACAGGTATGGCAGCTTCAATGGGTGCTATATTAATGTGTGCAGGTACAAAAGGAAAACGATCTGCATTACCACATTCTCGTATAATGATTCATCAGCCAATGGGAGGAACTCAAGGACAGGCTAGTGATATTGAGATTACCGCACGAGAAATATTGAAATTAAAAGATGAATTATACCAAATAATTTCGAAGCACTCTGGTCAAACTATAGAGAAAGTTCATGCAGATTCTGATAGAGATTATTGGATGAAGGCAGATGAAGCAAAAGCTTATGGAATGATTGACGAAATTTTAGTGAGAAAATAAAAAGTTTTAAATTTAAGGTTACTAAATAATTGATGAAATGGCAAAAGAGGAAGTTTTAGAATGTTCGTTTTGTGGTAGAAAAAAGCCAGAAACCGATTTGCTTATTGCAGGTTTAGATGCACATATTTGTGATAAGTGTATTGAACAAGCACACGGAATTGTAATAGAAGAAATGGCTGAAAATAGTAGTTCTTCTCTTACTTCTGAATTGATTGTTAAAAAACCAATAGAAATTAAAGAATTTATAGACCAATACATGATTGGTCAAGATCAAGCAAAACGTGTTATGTCAGTTGCGGTTTACAACCATTATAAAAGATTGTTACAACCGGTTACCAAAGATGAAGATGATATTGAAATAGAAAAAAGTAATATTATTATAGTAGGAGAAACAGGTACCGGAAAAACATTGATAGCTCGTACTATTGCAAAAATGTTAAATGTACCTTTTTGTATAGTAGATGCTACTGTTTTAACTGAAGCCGGGTATGTTGGTGAAGATGTTGAAACTATATTAACTCGTTTATTACAGGCAGCAGACTATGATGTTGCTAAAGCAGAGCGGGGTATTGTTTTTATTGATGAAATTGATAAAATAGCACGTAAAGGAGATAACCCTTCAATTACTCGTGATGTTTCTGGAGAAGGAGTTCAGCAAGCGTTATTAAAATTGTTAGAAGGCTCAGTAGTAAATGTTCCACCAAAAGGAGGAAGAAAACACCCAGATCAAAAATTTATTGAAGTAAACACCAAAAATATTTTATTTATGGCTGGTGGCGCTTTCTCAGGAATTGATAAAGTGATAGGGAAAAGGTTAAACAGACAAGCTGTAGGATATAGTGCCTCTATAAAAGTTGATAAAGTTGAAAAGGAAAATTTACTGCAATATATTATTCCTAGCGATTTAAAAACATTTGGTTTAATACCTGAAATTATTGGTCGTTTACCAGTATTAACACATATGAATCCTTTAGATGAAGATACCTTGAGAGCTATTTTAACGGAACCAAAAAATTCTATTATTAAGCAGTACAAAAAACTATTTAAAATGGATGGCATTGATTTTTCTATCAATGAAAATGCATTGATGTATATAGTTGACAAAGCTATCGAATATAAACTAGGAGCTCGTGGTTTAAGATCACTTTGTGAGGCAATTTTAACAGATGCAATGTTTGAATTACCAAGTACAGATGAAAAACAACTGAAGGTTACCAAGAAATATGCAGAAAATAGTTTAAACAAATCAACCTTAAAAAAGTTAAAAGCAGTTTCTTAATTTAAAATAAACATATTGCATTATAGTTGGCAAGCAATAATGAGAGTGGCCTTGTCATTTCGAGCGAAGTCTAGAAATAAATAATTATATAACTAACATTTCGACGGCGTTCAATGTGACAATTGGTTTTTTTTTATCTTTTTAAACAACCTTTATTTTTTATCTAAATTTTGTAATTTAGGAATCTTAAAAAAATAAGAATATTGATTTCCAGAGAAACCATAGATAGAGTTTTTGAAACTGCTCGTGTTGAAGAGGTAATTGGCGAATTTGTTCAATTAAAAAAGGCAGGAAGCAATTTTAAAGGGTTAAGCCCATTTTCTGATGAGCGAACGCCCTCGTTTATGGTTTCACCAGTGAAGCAAATTTGGAAAGATTTCAGCACAGGAAAAGGAGGGAATGCCATTTCGTTTTTAATGGAACATGAACATTATTCGTATCCAGAAGCTATTCGATATTTGGCTAAAAAATACAATATTGAAATTGAAGAAACGGAACAAACTAATGAACAAAAGGAACAAGCGGATGAGCGAGAAAGTATGTTTTTGGTTTCAGAATTTGCACGTGATTATTTTCATAAAATTTTAGTAGAAGACAGCCAAGGTAAAGCAATAGGGTTAAGTTATTTTAAAGAACGTGGCTTTACAGATGAAACCATTCAGAAATTTCAATTAGGATATTCATTAGATGAATGGGAAGCATTTACTTCTGAAGCTTTAAATAAAGGTTATAATCTAAAACACCTAGAAACAACTGGGCTTACCATTGTAAAACAAGATTTACTTTCTGATACAGGAACAAAACAATTTGACCGCTTCAAAGGGCGAGTAATGTTTCCAATTCACAGTATGAGTGGACGCGTTTTAGGATTTGGAGGAAGAATTTTAACGAATACTAAAAAAGCAGCCAAATATTTAAATTCTCCAGATAGTGATATTTACCATAAAAGTAATATTTTATATGGAATTTATTATGCAAAACAAGCTATTGCTAAAGAAGATAATTGTTATTTGGTTGAAGGTTATACAGATGTAATTTCGTTTCATCAATCTGGAGTTGAGAATACTGTTGCATCTTCTGGCACAGCCTTAACTGAAAATCAAATACGCCTTATTAACCGACTCACAAAAAATGTAACCATTCTTTTTGATGGTGATGCAGCGGGTATTAGAGCTTCTATAAGAGGTATAGACCTTATATTAGAGCAAGGAATGAACGTAAGAGTATTAATGTTTCCTGAAGGTGATGATCCAGATAGTTTTGCTAAAAAAGTTTCAAATGAGGAATTAAAAGAATATTTACAAAATAATTCACAAGATTTTATCAATTTTAAGGTTTCCTTATTAATGAAAGATGCACAAAATGATCCTGTTAAAAAAGCAGGTTTAATTCGTGATATTGTGATTAGTATTTCTAAAATTCCGGATAGAATTCAACGTGAAGTGTACATTCAAGAATGTTCCAGAATTATGGATATTTCTGAAAATGTTTTGTTTAGTGAATTGGCTCAACTTGATAAAAAAGAGAAAAGAGATGCTACAAAAAGACCAACTCAATCAAAACTAACAGCACCTGTTTTACAAAAAACACCACAATTTGAAAAAATTGATGAACTTAAAAAATATGAACGTGAGATTATAAAAATCTTATTGTTATACGGTAATAATGAGGTTGAATTTGAAAATTTTATTGCTGGTGAAGAAGTAGATGATAATGAAGTAACTCCTTTGAAAAAAGAATATTTTAAAAATGTAGTTTCTAACGAAATTTATTTGAATTTGCAGGAAGATGAAGTTGAATTTACCGATGAAAATTTTAAACAAATTTATTATGAAATAATACACCAGCTAAACCAAAGTAAATCTATTTTAGTTGATGCATTTATAAATCATTCAAATACTGAAATTGCAAATTTGGTAACCAATATTTTAATGGATGAAGAAAAACATACATTGAGTGATTGGAAACGGAAAAATATTGTTATTAAAAGCAAAGAAAAAGACTTGGCTAAAATGGTATTAGATGCTATCTATAATTTACGTCGTGTACTTATTGAAGAAAAAATTAACTCATTAATTTCCGTAAACGAAAATATTGATGAAAGGGAACAGGTTTTGGAAACAGTTGTAAATTATACGAACTTAAAATTACGATTATTTGAACGGTTAAATAGAGTTGTTTAAATCTAAATTATTCATCTTTCCAACGGTTTGTTATAGGCATTCTTCTTCCCTGTCCAAAAGCCCTAGAAGTAATTCGTAAACCTAAAGCAGCTTGTTGTCGTTTGTATTCATTTCTATCAACTAAACCAATAATTTTAACTACAACACTTTTTTCAAAACCTAAATCAATAATTTGTTCACTACTTAAATCGTCTTCTACATAAGCTCTTAAAATAGGGTCTAAGATATCATATTCTGGCAATGAATCTGAATCCTTTTGGTCTTCTCTTAATTCTGCAGACGGTGGTTTGGTAATGGTAGAAACAGGTATAATTTCTTTTCCATTTACATTATTTATGTAAGTTGATAATTCATAAACTTTAGTTTTTAACACATCTGAAATTACGGCTAAACCACCAGCCATATCCCCATAAAGTGTTGAATAACCAACAGAGCTTTCTGATTTGTTTCCTGTAGTAAGCACCAAATATCCAAATTTATTAGAAAGTGCCATTAAAATATTTCCTCTAATTCTGGCTTGAATATTTTCTTCTGCAACATTAAATTTAGTATTTGAAAATTGATTTTTCAAGGAGTCTAAATAACTTATATAAATATTTTTAATAGGAATTATTTCACAAGGAATATTCAAATTTTTTGCCAATGCTAATGAATCTGAAATACTTCCTTCAGATGAAAATTTACTTGGCATACTTACACCCTTTACATTAACATTACCTAAGGCCTCTACAGCAATTGCAGCAGTTAAGGCTGAATCAATACCGCCACTTAAACCAATAATTGCATTTTTAAAGCCATTTTTTCTAAAATAATCTTTAACGCCTAAAACCAATGCCTTATATATAGATTCGTTTTCATTTTCAATAAAATCGATTTCATTTTTTGTTTGAATATTAGAAATATAACTCAATTCTTCAGCAAATGCTTTACTTTGTTGTACTAACTTTCCTTGGTTGTTTATAACATAGCTTCTACCATCAAAAATTAAATCATCTTGCCCTCCAATTAAGTTGCAATAAACTATAGGAATGTTATTTTCTTTGGCTTGTTTTGCAACTACATTTAGTCTAATTTTGTCTTTACCTGCGTGAAATGGTGAAGCAGATATATTGATAATTAATTCTGCTCCTTTTTGTTTTAAATCTGTAGCAGGGCCGTTATCAATCCAAATATCTTCACAAATGGTAAGTCCTATTTTTACGCCTTTTAAAGTGTAAATAGCAGTTGAATTTCCTGCTGTAAAATAACGCTTTTCATCAAAAACATCGTAGTTTGGCAAATGAATTTTATGATAAATACCTATAATTTTTTGATTCTCAATTAGTGCGGCAGCATTGAATAGCTTTCCATTTTTTTCATCAACAAAACCAACAACAACAGCAATGTTTTTTGTGTGTTCAACTATATTATGAAGAATTTCAATATTTTTTTTAATAAAGCTTTTTTTTATTAATAGATCACGTGGAGGGTATCCTGTTAAAGTCAATTCAGGGAATACCACCAACTCAGCTTTTTCGGTTTTAGCACTATTAATATTGGAAATTATTTTTTCAAAATTTCCATTAATATCTCCAACAGTTGTGTTTATTTGAGCAATAGCTATTTTTATAGGCATAGGTATCGAGTTTTAAAACAAGATTTAAAGGTTTCTATTAAACTAATTTAATATTTTTGTCGTTATTTAAATTAACGGCGTAAAGATAGAAATTAATGAATAGAGTTTATATTTCCATTTTCATTTTATTATTGGGAGTTTCTTGTACTACTACAACAAAAAAAGAGGTTGATGTTTCAAATATTAAAGTAACTGTTAACATTGATAGGTTTGAGCAAAAATTTTATACAGCAAACAAAAAAACGTTACCTAATATTGAAAAAGAATATCCATATTTATTTCCTATTAAAAATGATAGTATTTGGTTGAATAAAATTAAAAATGAAGCTGAATTATTTCAAGAAACACAAAATGTTTTTAAAAATATTGATACTGTAAAAAAACATATAATAAATTTATTTAAGCACGTAAAATATTATCATTCAAGTTTTAAACCTCCTAAAATAATTACGTTAATAACAAATTTAGATTATGAAAATAAAGTAATTTATGCAGATAGTTTACTGTTTGTTTCTTTAGATATGTATTTAGGGAAAAACAGTAATGTGTATAGCGATTTCCCAAAATACTTATCCCAAAATTTTAACAAGTCTCAATTGGTTGTTGATATTGCAACAGCTATAAGTGAACGTTATTTTATCCCCGATAGAAGCCGTCAATTTTTAAATTTAATAATTAACGAAGGGAAAAAGATGTATTTATTAGACCGTTATTTACCAACTTTTTCTGATGCTCAAAAAATGGGATATACCCAAGACCAACTAGGTTGGGCCATAGCAAATGAATCTCAATTGTGGAAGTATTTTATTGAGAACAAATTATTGTACAGTACTAATGCAGATTTGCTTACACGTTTTATAACGAATGCTCCTTTTTCAAAATTTTATATTGATATTGATAAAGAATCACCTGGTAGAATTGGAGTTTGGTTAGGGTGGCAAATAGTACGTTCATATATGAACAATAATAATGTAACTTTGCAAGAACTTCTGCAAACAAACGCTGAAGAAATTTTTAAAAAATCAAAATATAAACCTAAAAAATAATGGCCGTAGCACATACATCAAAAATAGAGTTTAAAGTAGGGTTAGACGAAAATAAAATTCCTGAAAAAATTCATTGGTCTGCAGAAGACAATAATATAAAAAACGAAGAAGCTAAAGCTATTTTAGTCTCAGTTTGGAATCCAAAATCAAAAGAAACACTTAAAATGGACTTATGGACTAAAGATATGCCTTTAGATGAAATGAGGTATTTTTTTTATCAAACGTTGGTATCCATGGCAAATACGTTTGAACGTGCAACTAATGATGAAAAAATGAGTGCGACTATGCATGATTTTTGTGACTTCTTTGCAGAGAAATTAGAACTAAAGAAAAAGTAACTCAGATAGATAGTTTTAAGCGTTTTTTATAAGTTCAATAACTTCTTTGTAATCTTCTTTATTACGTACAAAATCTTTTTTAGAAACATCAATAATGAGCGTATTTAAATTTTCTTCAGTTTTTATAAAAGTTGAATAACCTTTGTGAATTTTATCTAAATATTCAGGGGCAATATTTTGCTCATAATCTCTTCCTCGTTTTTTTATATTTTCAATTAAACGGGGAGTTTCCTGATATAAATAAATATACAAATCTGGTTTTGAAATTTCTTTATACATAATATCGAACATTCTTCGGTATAAGAAATATTCATCTTTTGGCAATGTTACTTGCGCAAAAATTAAAGATTTAAAAATGTAATAATCAGATACAATAAAATTTTTAAATAAATCAAATTGTGCTAAATCATCAGAAAGTTGCCTGTATCTATCAGCTAAAAAACTCATTTCTAGAGGAAAAGCATATCGTTCTTTATCTTCATAAAATTTAGGTAAAAAAGGATTGTCGGCGAAACGTTCTAATATTATTTTAGCATTAAAATCTTCGGCAATCATATTGGTAAGTGTAGTTTTGCCAGCACCAATATTCCCTTCAATGGCTATGTAATTATATTTTTCAGAAATAGAAATAGGACGTTTTAGCTTTAGATAAGTATTTTCAATTTTACCATTGTCTGTACAATTGCTTAAACAAGTTTGAATACGTTTTTTTTCAATAGGGTGTATTAAATTAGGTGCAATTTCAGCTAAGGGAACCATTACAAATTTACGCTTCAACATATTCTTATGTGGAACTATTAATTCTTTTGAAAAAATAATTTCATCATCAAAAAGTAAAACATCAATATCAATGCTTCTCGCGTTGTATTTAGTAGATAAATCTTGTGTTCTACCTAAAGAGAATTCAATTTCATGAATAGATTTTAGTAAATCTTCCGGATTTAAACTTGTAAATACTTGTATGCAAATGTTATAAAAATCAGCACTTTTAAATCCCCATGATTCCGTTTTATAAACAGTTGAAATTTTAGCAATTGAGCCAATGTTTTTAGCAATTAAATCCACCGCTTGTTGTAAAATTTCAAGCTTGTTCCCAAGGTTACTTCCTAAGGATAAATATGTGGTTCGTACAATTTGCATAAAGTGAATACAAAGAAAAGAAAAGTATCATTTAAAAACATATCTTTGTTGCTCAACTTATAAACATTTATTTGTTTTTTCATTTTTAAATTTAATATTTCTATGAATTTTTTAAGAAACTTGGCAGCATCAATTATTGGGACTTTAATTGCCTTAGGCTTAATTGTTATGTTATTTTTGTTAATAGCCGCAACTTTTGGAGATACCAAAAAAGTGGTTTTGAAAAGTAATTCGGTTTTAGAGTTAAAACTTGAGAATATAGTAAAAGATTATGCCCCAAAAAGTAATGATCCTTTAGACGAGTTGTTAGGTTTTAATGATAAAAAATTAGGATTAAATACCGTTATTAATGCAATTGAAAATGCTAAAACAGATGATAAAATTAAAGGAATAAGTATTTCAACTCTAGGTGTTAATGCTGGTATTGCTCAAACGCAGGCTATTAGAGATAAACTTTTTGAGTTTAAGGAATCGGGCAAATTTATATTTGCTTATGCCGATTTTTATGATCAGAAATCTTATTATTTAAGTTCTGTTGCTGATTCTATTTTTGTAAATCCAGTAGGTGGAATTGATTTTAAGGGATTGTCTTCTGAAGTGTTATTTTATAAAGATTTACAAGAGAAAACAGGTGTTAAAATGGAAGTAATACGGCATGGAAAATATAAAAGTGCTGTTGAGCCTTTTCTATATAATGAAATGAGTGAGAATAATAGAGAACAAATATCTTCGTTTTTAAAGTCTATTTGGAATGAAATGTTAGTTGATATTTCTGCTAATAGAGGTGTAACAATAACTGAGTTAAACAAAATTGCAGATAATTTATTGGCTAGAACACCCAAGTTAGCTATTGAAAATAATATTATTGATGCTGCTATTTACGAAGACGAATATGTTGATAAATTAAAGAAAATTTCTGGAATTTCAAAAGATGATGATTTAAATAAAATTTCTCTTTCTAATTATATTTCAAAAGGAAAGGGTCGAGTTTTATCTACTGCACCTCATAAAATAGCCGTTATTTATGCACAAGGTGAAATTATTTATGGCAAAGGAGATGAAGATAAAATAGGACAGTACTTAATTATTAAAGCATTAAAAAAAGCAAGAAAAGATAAAAAAGTGAAGGCAATTGTGTTGAGAGTTAATTCACCAGGAGGTAGTGCCTTAGCATCAGAGTTGATTTGGAGAGAATTAGAATTGACAAAAGAAAAATTACCTTTAGTTGTATCTATGGGCAATTTGGCTGCATCAGGAGGATACTATATATCTTGTAATGCTGACCGAATTTTTGCTGAACCAACTACAATTACAGGTTCAATTGGTGTTTTTGGGATTCTTCCAAATTTTAGTAAACTAGCAAAAAATATAGGAATTAATGCAGAGCAAGTAAGCACCAATACAGGAGCAAATTATAGTGTTTTTGAACCTATGTCAACTAAGTTTAGATTGGTGACAGCAGAAGGTGTTGAGAATATTTATAATATATTTTTAGAAAGAGTTGCTAAAGGAAGAAATATGAGCAAACAAGCTGTTGATAGCATTGCTCAAGGTAGAGTTTGGTCTGGAGTTGAAGCTTTAAATAAAGGATTGGTTGATGAATTAGGTAATTTAAATGATGCTATTTTGTATGCCGCTGAGTTGGCTGAAATAACAGATTATAAAACTCGGAATTATCCAAGTTATAAAGTTGATTTAGAAGATAAATTAAGTAATTTCCCTTTCGTAAAATCTAAAAACAAAATTATACTAGAAGAATTAGGTGAAAGTAATTTCAAAATCTATCAAACAGTTAAACAATTTTCAAAGCTAAGAGGTATTCAAACAAGATTGCCTTTTGTTATAACAATTAATTAAATTCGTTCAAAAGTTACAAAGCTATAATTGTAGTTGTTTTTTTCATCTGCCTTAAAATTTTTTCTTGAAGTTTCTTTCCATATTGATTTGTTTATTTCTGGAAAAAAAACATCGGCTTCAAATTTGTGATGAACAAAGGTTATATCAAGTTTATCAGCAATTTTAATAGCTTGTTTGTAAATTTCAGCACCACCTAAAATAAAAGGACTTTCATCATTTTTTACAGATTCGAGAGCTTGCTGTAAAGAGTTTACTACGATACAATTTTGTGCTGTAAAATTAGTGTTGCGTGTAACAATTATATTAGTTCTGTTAGGAAGAGGCTTTCCTAAAGATTCAAAAGTTTTTCTCCCCATAATTACATGGTGATTGGCTGTTACTTTTTTAAATCGTTTTAAATCGGCGGGCAAATGCCATATCAATTTATTGTCTTTTCCTAAAGCGTTATTCTCAGCTACTGCAGCAATAATGGTTATCATTCTGTTGTTTAATTGTTTAAAGTATCTTCCTTTTTTTTAAATTCTGAAGTTTGGTGAGTGTTGGAAGTTATTTTTTTTTCAAGTTGTGCAATTTTTTGTTTCTGTTTTAGAACAAGTTTATCTAGTTGTTTTCGTTCCCATTCCTTACCCATAAATCGATTGGTAATAAAAACGTTTATAAAATGAACTATTAAGAAAAATAACCATAAAAGTATTGCCCAAACAAACCAATTTTCGAAAAGAGTTTCACCAATTTTTAAAACTTTATTGAGTACAATAAAAAATACAGATCCAATTAAAAAAAATACAAAATGAAAATACAATCGCTTTTTTTGCTTTATGCGATTTCGAGCATTTTCGTATACTTCGTATTTATCATCCATGGAAATTGAATTTACATACTTTTAACCCACTCTTTTATATAAGCTGTAAAATCTTCAGTTTCCCTTAAATTTTCTTCTTGTACGTTTTCGTGAATAAATGAGATAAATTTTGAAATATTCTTATCAGAAGTATTGAAAATTAATTCAATAGATTTTAATAGATTCACATCATCAATTTCAATGATTCTTTGAATTATTTTATTTTTTAATTGTAGAGCGTCCATTTTTCTAATTATAACTTTTTTAAATTTATTTATACAGATACAGTTCCTTTAATATGCGGATAGGGATTGTAATTAACTAAATTAAAATCCTCAAATGAAAAATCAAAGATATTATTAATTTTTGGGTTAATTTCCATTTTAGGTAATTCTCTTGGTTCACGAGATAATTGCAAGTCTATTTGTTCTTTATGATTGTTATAAATGTGAGCATCACCAAATGTATGTATAAAGTCACCAGGTTTTAAGTTACAAACTTGTGCCATCATAAGTGTTAATAATGCATATGAAGCAATATTAAAAGGAACTCCTAAAAAAATATCAGCGCTACGTTGATATAATTGACAAGATAATTTTCCTTCAGTAACATAAAACTGAAAAAAAGCATGGCAAGGAGGTAAAGCAGCCTTATTGTTTGAAACATTTTCAGCAAAAGAAATAGTAGTATCGGGTAAAACACTTGGATTCCAAGCTGAGATTATCATTCTTCTACTATCAGGGTTTGTTTTAATTGTTTCAATTACTTCTTTAATTTGATCTATTCCCTCACTGTTCCAATTGCGCCATTGATGTCCATAAACAGGCCCTAAATCGCCATTTTCATCGGCCCAAGCATCCCAAATTTTCACACCATTTTCATTTAGATATTTTATATTCGTGTCTCCTTTAAGAAACCATAATAATTCATAAATAATAGATTTTAAATGTAATTTTTTTGTTGTTAGCATTGGAAATCCTTTGCTTAAATCAAAACGCATTTGGTATCCAAAAACACTTTTTGTTCCGGTTCCGGTTCTATCTTCTTTAATAATTCCGTTATCTCTAACGTGCTTTATTAAATCTAAATATTGTTTCATATTAAACTAACTTCTTAAAACGAAATTTATTTTACACTTAGTGCTTAATTTCTTTAATAACTTCAGGGTTGTGTTTGTATTTAAAAATAAGACGAAATACAATGGCTAAAATTAATGCATAAGCTGCAAATACGAGCCAAATACTTAGCCAATCTCTGCCTGTTTCTGTAGTGAAATGTTGTACTACAAAACCACTACCCATACCACCTAAAACAGCTCCAACACCGTTGGTTAACAGCACAAATAAACCTTGAGCACTTCCTCTATATTTACTGTCTGTTTCAGTTTCTATAAATAAAGAACCCGATATATTGAAGAAATCAAACGCAGCTCCATAAACTACCATAGACATAATTAGATATCCTAAACCTATACCTTCTGGTGCTGCCACACCAAATAATCCAAAACGTAAAAACCATGCAAGCATACTCATAATCATTACAGTTTTAATGCCAAACCTTTTTAAGAAAAAAGGAATTGTTAAAATAAACAATGTTTCAGAAACTTGAGATAGGGCAATTATAGTATTAGAATTTGTTACGGCAAACGAATTGGGATAATCAGCAGTAAAACTTCTTAAAAATTCAGATGCCCAAGCATTTGAAATTTGCAAAACAACTCCTAGTAAAGTCGCAAATATAAAGAATACAGCCATTTTGTACTCTTTAAATAACACAAAAGCATCCAATCCCAAACGTTGTATTAAAGACTTGTTTTCAGATTTTGATAAAGGTACATTAGGAATGGTAAATGCATATATTCCCATTAAAAGTGAAATTCCCATTGCAAAATAAAATTGCATATTGTTTTGTGCCCAACCAAGGGTTCCAACAGCTACTTCTGCAACTATAAATCCAATTGTTCCCCAAACACGGATTTTAGGAAATACTTTTATGATATCAAGTTTGTTTGAGGTTAAAATACTGTAAGAAACAGTGTTAACTAAGCCAAGTGTTGGCATATATACAGTTAAGTAGCCTAACATCATCCAAAAGAAAGTATCAAAATCTTTTGTTTGTGCTAAGAAAAACATAAATCCTGCGCCAATAATATGTAATATTCCTAATAGTTTTTGGGCATTGAGATATTTATCTGCAATAATACCTACAATTCCCGGCATTACTAGTGAGGCTATACCTAACGTTGTAAATATTTTACCAATTTGTATTCCTTCAAAATGAAGTTGCCCTCCTAAATAGCCACCCAATGATATAAGCCAAGCTCCAAAAACAAATAATTCTAAAAAATTTAAAATGGTTAAGCGTAATTTTATATTCATATTTTAAGTTCTTTTATTTATTTCATCTCTAATTTTTGCAGCTAATTCGTAATTTTCTTGTTCAATAGCTTCATTTAGTTTTTTATTTAATTGCTTTAAAGTATCTTTTGAAAATGAACTTTCTTTTGCAGGTTCATCATCTATTAAATTTTCAATACTTAATGGGCTATTTTCAGTAGCTAAGTCATCTTTCATTTTTAAATAAATACCAGCTTGGTCTAATATATTTTCATAGGTAAAAATTGGAGCATTAAAACGAGTTGCCAATGCAATGGCATCAGAAGTTCTGGTGTCTATAATTTCTTCAATTTTATCTCGTTCACAAATTAAACTTGAAAAGAATATTCCGTCAACCAATTTATGAATTATAACTTGTTTAATAACAATGTGAAATCTATCTGCAAAAGTTTTAAAAAGGTCATGAGTTAGTGGGCGAGGAGGTTTAATTTCTTTTTCAAGTGCAATTGCTATTGATTGAGCTTCAAAAGCACCAATAACAATGGGTAATGTTCTTGGACCATCCACCTCGCTAAGAACCAATGCATAAGCTCCACTTTGTGTTTGGCTATACGATATCCCTTTAATATTTAAACGAACTAAACTACTCATAAGTTAAAATTAGCAAAAAAGGCTATCTAATCAAAGGACTTTGATGTCCAATCATTAGACAGCCTTGTTAAGAGGCACAATTTAATAAAATTATGCGTTATTTGCTTTAAATTCTTTTAACTTTTCAATTAATTTTGGAACTACTTCAAAAGCATCCCCAACTATTCCGTAATCAGCCGCTTTAAAGAAAGGGGCTTCAGGGTCTGTGTTAATAACAACTTTTACTTTAGATGAATTAACTCCAGCCAAATGTTGAATTGCTCCTGAAATACCTATAGCAATATATAAGTTTGCGGCTACGGGTTTCCCTGTTTGTCCAACGTGCTCACTATGAGGTCTCCAACCTAAATCAGATACTGGTTTAGAACAAGCTGTAGCTGCACCTAATACGGCTGCTAAATCTTCTATAATTCCCCAGTTCTCAGGACCTTTTAATCCTCTACCACCTGAAACAACAATATCCGCATCAGCTATGGTTACTTTGCCTGTAGTTTGCTCTACAGATTGTGAAATAAGAGTGCTTTCAATTAGTGAAGGAGAAAATTCTTCGAGAGTCCCTGAAACTTCGTTTTCATGCAAACCATAAGAATTTTTTGCCAAACCAATTACCTTAATTTCAGTAGTTATTTGTGTATTGTTAAATGCTTTGTTTGAAAAAGTCTTTCTTTTAATGGTAAATGGTGATACAGAACTTGGTAAAGCTACCACATTACTTGCGTAACCTGCATTTAAATCTACAGCAACTATAGGAGCTAGATACAATCCATTTGCACTTGAATCAACAATTATTACTTGTGCACTTTCTTTTTCAGCTGCTTGTTTAATAACATCAGCATAAACTTTGGCATTGAAAGTTTTTAAATTATCGTTTAATACGTTTAGAACTTTTTCAGCTCCGTATTTGTATAACTGTGTAGGTTCACTTGAATTTATGGTTAACACTACAATATTGGTTCCTAGTTGTTCTGCAACTTTTTTTCCGTATGAAGTTGCTTCAAAATTAGATTTTTTAAATTTCCCTTCCGATGTTTCGGCAAAAACTAAAACTGACATATTTTTCTAGATTTGTTGAATCGTTTATTCATTTAGTTGTTTTTGTGTCAATTTTACACAGTTCAACAATTAAACAAATTCACATAAATTAATGATTATATTACTTTAGCTTCATTGTGTAGTAAACTAATAAGTTCCTCTACATTATCGGCATCTACAATTTTACAAGCAGATTTAGCAGCCTGTTTTTCAAATGATACAATTGAAGTTGCTGGAGTGCTATTTATAGGTTCTACAACAGTTAAAGGTTTTTTACGGGCCATCATTATTCCTCGCATATTGGGAATACGTAAATCTTTTTCTTCAACCAACCCTTTTTGTCCTGCAATAATTAAAGGTAAATTTGATGTAAGCACTTCTTTTCCTCCGTCAATTTCACGAGAAACAGTAGCTTTATCTCCATCAATATCAAGTTGAATACAAGCATTTACAAAATTGTAGTCTAAAATAGTTGCAAGCATTCCAGGAACCATTTCACCATTGTAATCTATAGACTCTCTTCCCGCAAGTATCAAATCATAACCGCCGTTTTTAACAACTTCAGCTAGCTCTTTAGCAACAGCAAAACCGTCAGTAGCTTCAGTATTTACTCTAATTGCATTGTCTGCACCTATAGCTAATGCTTTACGTAAAGTAGGTTCAGAAGTAATTGTTCCAACATTTACTACCGTTACAGTAGCACCTTGTTTCTCTTTAAACCACATTGCCCTTGTTAAGGCAAACTCATCAAAAGGGTTTATAACAAATTGCACGCCATTGGTATCAAATTTAGAATCATTTTCAGTGAAATTTATCTTTGAAGTGGTATCTGGAACGTGACTAATACAAACTAATATTTTCATACTATTACTTATTTTAAATATTTGATGTAAAATTAAATCTCTTTTAAATATTTGGTACGAATATACTACTTTTTTTTAAAATACTATGCGCGCATAGTAAAATTTTATAAAATACAATATTTGTTGATTCTAATATTAGAAATGCTTACTTTTGCAAATCTTAAAATTAGATAAAATGAAGACGATACAGTTTAGAGAAGCTATATGTGAAGCAATGAGCGAAGAAATGCGTAGAGATGAATCTGTTTTCTTAATAGGTGAAGAGGTTGCTGAGTATAATGGAGCTTACAAAGCTTCAAAAGGAATGTTAGATGAATTTGGTGCAAAACGAGTTATAGATACTCCAATTGCAGAATTAGGGTTTACGGGTATTTCAGTAGGTGCTGCTATGAATGGAAACAGACCAATTGTTGAGTTTATGACTTTTAATTTTTCTTTGGTAGGAATAGATCAAATTATAAATAATGCTGCAAAAATAAGACAAATGTCTGGCGGGCAATTAAATTGTCCAATTGTATTTAGAGGCCCAACAGGTTCTGCAGGGCAATTAGGTGCTACCCATTCACAAGCCTTTGAAAATTGGTATGCTAACACACCGGGATTAAAAGTAATTATTCCTTCAAACCCGTACGATGCAAAAGGTTTACTAAAAGCTGCAATTAGAGATGATGATCCTGTTATTTTTATGGAATCAGAACAAATGTATGGTGACAAAATGGAAATTCCTGAAGGAGAATATATCATTCCAATTGGTGTTGCTGACATAAAAAGAGAGGGTAATGATGTAACAATTGTTTCTTTTGGAAAAATAATTAAAGAAGCTTACAAAGCAGCTGATATTTTAGAAAAAGAAGGAATTTCTGTTGAAATATTAGATATGCGTACGATAAGACCAATGGATTTTGAAGCAATTTTTACTTCCGTTAAAAAAACAAACAGATTGGTTATTTTAGAGGAATCGTGGCCATTTGCCAGTATTTCTTCTGAAATTACATTCCAAGTACAAGAAAATGTATTTGATTTTTTAGATGCTCCAATTAAAAGAATTACTACTGCTGATACACCAGCACCATATTCACCAGTATTATTAGAAGAATGGTTACCAAACTCTAATGATGTTGTAAATGCCGTTAAAGAGGTTATGTACGTAAAATAATGGTATAAAATTTGCGTTATAAGTTCCTTTCAAGTCAATCTTGAAAGGATTTTTTTATGATAATGAAAAAAGCTAGTTTTATAAATCTTGTATTGTTACTTATTTACTCAATGGGTTTTGCCCAAGTAAAAGTAAGTGGTGTTGTTAAAGATGAACACAACGAAACAGTTCCTTTTGCGAACATTATTTTTGTGGGCTCAAATACAGGAACAGTTTCAGATGAAAATGGAAAATTTTACTTAGAATCTAATAAAACATATACTAAAATAGAAGTTTCTTTTTTAGGTTATGAAACCAAAATAATTCCAATAAAAAGTAGAGATTTTAATTTAATAATTACCTTAAAAGAATCGGCTTCACAATTAAAAGAAGTATTTATTTATTCAGGTAAAGTTAAGAAAAAAGGAAATCCTGCAATTGCAATTTTAAAAAAAATATGGGCTAAAAAACGTCAAAACGGAATTTATTTATTTGATCAATACGAATATAAAAAATATGAAAAATTAGAATTTGATTTAAATAATATTGATAGTGTTATGAAAAAAAGCAAACTATTTAAAGGAATGGAGTTTGTTTTTGAAGGAGTTGATACATCAAGAATTACAGGAAAATCCTTTTTACCAATATTTATTAATGAATCAGTTTATAAATCTTATGGTAAAAATAAAGGAGGAAGAAGATTACGTGAAGATTTAATAGCAAACAAAAATTCAGGATTTGATACAAATCAAAATGTAATAGCATTTATTAAAGATTTATACGTAGATTATAATATTTATGATAGCTACATTAAAATTTTTGATAAAAGTTTTGTAAGTCCAATTTCAAAAGCCGCAGGAGTTTCAACCTATAATTATGTTTTAAGAGATAGTGCATTTATAGATAATAAATGGTGTTATAATATTTTATACTATCCACGCAGAAAAAACGAATTAACATTTAAAGGTGATTTTTGGGTTAATGATACCACTTTTGCTGTAAAAGAAATTAATATGCAGGCAACTAGAAGTGCAAATATTAATTGGGTGAAAGATATTTATATTGAACAAGAGTTTGAAGTATTAAACGATTCAATATTTTTATTGAAACGAGATTATATGCTGTCAGATTTTAGTTTAAATAAAAAAGAAAAATCAAAAGGAATGTATGGTAGAAGAACTACCATGTATAAAGACTATAAATTTAATGAAGTTAAAGAAGCAAAATTTTATTCTAAAGAAGTAAACGTTTATGATGCTAATATTTATAATAAAACTGCAGATTACTGGAATTTAAATAGACAAGAGAAATTAAATAAAAATGAACAAGGTATTTATAAAATGTTAGATACCTTAAAAACGGTTCCGAAGTTTAAGCAAATTTATAACCTAATTTCTATTTTAGGTTCGGGCTATATAGAGCTTAATAATTTTGATTTTGGACCAATTTATTCCACATTTGGAAAAAATGATGTAGAAGGAATGAGATTGCGCATTGGCGGACGAACATTTTTTGGAAGTAATGATACTTGGCGAATTCAAGCATATACTGCTTATGGATTTAAAGACAATAAATTTAAATATGGAGTTTCAGGAAAATGGATGCTAGATCCAAAAAGTAGATTTATAATTGGAGGAGGAAATAGGCGAGATATAGAACAAATAGGCGTTAGTTTAACAACAACAAATGATATTTTAGGACGAAGTTTTGCTTCCTCTTCATTTTTTGCAAGTGGAGATAATAGTAAGTTAACGTCTATTAATTTATCTAATATTTATATGTCTATAGAATCAAAACATAATTTAGAATTTAAGTTAGGAGCTTCCTTTAGAACTTTAAAATCAGCTTCACCAGAAACGTTTAATTTAGATTATTGGATTGATAAAGAAAATAATAATAAGAAATCTGAACTAACACAATCTGAATTAAATTTCTCGATAAGATATAGACCAAACCGAAAAACAATAGGTTATGGAGTAGAACGAAATGAAGTTACAGACACTTATTCAACGCTGTTTTTAAACTATTCAAGAGGAATAAAAGGAGTGTTTAATAGTGATTTTGATTATCAAAAAGTACAGTTTTATTATCGTCAGCCAATTTTAATTGGTGGGTTTGGTAGAATGTTTACCACTTTTGAAGCAGGAAAAATATTTGGAGAAGTACCATTAGGCTTGTTAAGTGTTGTGCCGGGTAACCAATCGTATTTTACAATCGAAAATACCTATGCATTATTAAATTACTATGAGTTTGTAACAGATACGTATGCATCTTTACACATAGAACACAATTTTAATGGAAGGTTATTTTCGAGAATCCCATTACTAAGAAAATTGAACTTAAGAGAAATTATTGGAGTAAAGGGAGTTTTAGGAAGTGTCTCAGATGAGAATAAAGTATTAAATGCTTCAAGTACTATTAATTATATAGCTCCAACAAAAGGTTATTATGAGTATAGTGTAGGAATTGGAAATATATTTAAAGTTTTTAGAATAGATTTTAGTTGGAGAGGGAACTATAAAGAAATACCTGGAGCAAATAATTTTACAGTAAAAGGAGCCTTTGGTTTTTATTTCTAAAATTTATAAAAAATAAATAATTGTGCATTGTGAATTATGTACTTTTGCAAAAAAAAATAAAAGAAAATGAGTTTAAAAAATGGTAAAACGTTTGATGTATTAATTGAAATACCAAAAGGGAGTAGAAACAAATATGAATATGATTTTGTGTTGAATAAAATTAGATTTGACAGAATGTTATTTTCCTCAATGATGTACCCTGGAGATTATGGTTTTATACCTGAAACATTAGCACTAGATAAAGACCCGTTAGATGTTTTGGTGCTGGGAACAGAACCTACATTTCCAATGTGCGTAATGGAAGTGAAAGCAATAGGAGTATTTCATATGACTGATGAAAAAGGCCCCGACGAAAAAATAATTTGCGTACCAATTTCTGATCCAATATGGAATCAGTTAAATGATATTTCAGATATGAATCCTCATCAAGTAAAAGAAATTGAACATTTTTTTCAAGTGTATAAAGATTTAGAAGAAAAAAAAGTAGATGTTGGCGGTTGGGGAGATGTTAATGAAGCTTATGAAATTGTAGATAAATGTACAGAGCGTTACGAGTTAAGCGAACATAAAAAAAAGAGAACATTTACAATTTAAAAATAAAAAAACCACCTTATTAAAACAATTAAGGTGGTTTTTTTTATCTGTAATATTTTACTAATTTTAGCCGCATAAAAATTTAACTAATTAAACAAAAATAAATAAATGGAATTAATAGTAAATTATTTACCACTTTTTGGAATTTTAGCATTGGCATTTGTATTTTTTAAAAATGCTTGGGTAACTAAACAAGAAGTAGGAAATAAACGAATGGCTCAAATTGCCAAACATATTGCCGATGGAGCAATGTCCTTTTTAAAGGCTGAATACAAGGTGCTTGCTATCTTTGTTGTAGCGGTTGCAATTTTATTGTTTTTTAAAGGAACTTATGAAGAAGGTTCTCATGGAATGGTAGCCTTATCATTTGTAATAGGTGCAATTTGCTCTGCATTAGCTGGTTTTATAGGGATGAAAGCTGCTACAAAAGCAAATGTTAGAACAACACAGGCGGCAAGAACATCATTAGAGAAAGCTTTAGAAGTTGCTTTTGCAGGAGGCTCAGTAATGGGTTTAGGTGTTGTAGGACTAGGTGTTTTAGGGTTGAGCACATTATTTATGTTTTATAGTGGACAAGGATGGGATATTACAAAAATACTTAATGTACTTTCTGGATTTTCATTAGGAGCTTCATCAATAGCTCTATTTGCACGTGTAGGTGGCGGTATTTACACAAAAGCAGCCGACGTTGGAGCCGATTTAGTTGGTAAAGTTGAAGCGGGTATTCCAGAAGATCATCCTCTAAACCCTGCAACCATTGCAGATAATGTGGGAGATAATGTTGGAGATGTTGCCGGTATGGGAGCAGATTTATTTGAATCGTACGTAGGCTCAATTATTGGTACTATGGTTTTAGGAGGTGCTTTTGTTGCATTGCCTATTTTTAAAGAAAACGGTTTTGATGGGTTGGGGCCTGTTTATTTACCGTTAGCGTTAGCAGCTGTTGGAATTGTAATGTCAATTATTGGAACTTTCTTTGTGAGAGTGAAAGATGGGGGAAATCCTCAAACAGCATTAAATATAGGTGAATTTGGTTCAGCAGGTTTAATGGTTATTGCTTCTTATTTTATTATTGATCAAATGCTTCCTGCATCTTGGTCTTTCAGTGGATTTGAATATACTTCTATTGGTGTTTTTTATGCAACTATTGCAGGTTTAGCAGCAGGTTTGGGTGTTGGTAAAATTACAGAATATTATACAGGAACAGGTAAAAAACCAGTAAACGATATTGTAAGACAATCTGAAACGGGTGCAGCAACAAATATAATTGCTGGTTTAGGTGTTGGAATGATGTCAACAGCAGTTCCAATTTTATTAATTGCTGCTGCCATATTAGTTTCACATCACTTTGCAGGTTTATATGGTATTGCAATTGCTGCTGTAGGGATGTTAGCAAATACAGGAATTCAGTTAGCTGTTGATGCTTATGGTCCAATTTCTGACAATGCAGGTGGTATAGCAGAAATGGCGGAATTGCCAAAAGAAGTACGTGAGCGCACTGATAAATTAGATGCTGTTGGTAATACAACTGCAGCTATTGGAAAAGGATTTGCTATTGCTTCTGCAGCTTTAACTGCTTTGGCATTATTTGCAGCTTTTATGCAAACAGCTAATGTTACTTCAATAGATGTTTCAAAACCACAAATTATGGCCGGCTTATTAGTTGGAGGAATGTTACCATTCGTATTTTCTGCATTGGCAATGAATGCTGTTGGTAGAGCGGCAATGGCTATGATTGAAGAAGTTAGACGTCAGTTTAGAGATATACCTGCTTTAACAGCAGCTTTGAAAGTAATGCGTAAATATGATTCTGATATGTCAAAAGCATCAGAAGAAGATAGAAAAATATTTGATGCTGCTGAAGGAGTAGCGGAGTATGATAAATGTGTTGATATTTCAACAAAAGCTTCTATAAAAGAAATGGTTTTACCGGGCTTGTTAGCTTTAGCAGCTCCTGTACTTGTTGGTTTTGGAGGTAAATGGTTTGGTCTAGGAGGTCCAGAGATGTTAGGCGGTTTGTTGGCTGGTGTAACTACAACAGGTGTGTTAATGGCAATTTTTCAATCAAATGCTGGAGGAGCTTGGGATAATGCTAAGAAAATGATTGAAGAAAAAGGACTTAAAGGTACAGATACTCATAAATCTGCTGTAGTAGGAGATACTGTTGGAGACCCTTTTAAAGATACCTCAGGACCATCTTTAAATATTTTATTGAAATTAATGTCGGTGGTTGCTTTGGTAATTGCACCAAGTATAGCATTAGATGCTGTTGAGATTACTGCCTATTCAAATGAAAAAGCAGCTACAGAAGTAGTTGTAAATGAATCATTTAAGCAGGTAGAGGTTGCTATGAATATAAACGATGATGGTACTGTTAAAGCAACCGTAATTACAACAATTACTGAAAATGGAAAAACAATTATTGAAGAAAAAGTTTTTGAAGGAACAGAAGACGAAGTGAAAGCACAGTTAGAAACAATGAAAGGTGTTAATGTAATAAAAGAGGAAATAGAAGAAATTGTTAACGAGAATTAATTAACAATTTAATATATAAAAAACTCGCCATTGGCGAGTTTTTTGTTTTTATATATAGCCTAATTTTATAGCCTAAAAAAATTAAAATAGTCCATTTATTTGTGCATCAATTTTATCAATAACAGAGCCTAAATCTTCTTGGTTATCAACAAAATTTAAGTTGTCAACATCAATAATTAAAAGTTTTCCTTTTGTGTATTTTGAAATCCAGGCTTCATAGCGTTCATTTAATCTACTTAAATAATCAATACTTATTGAGTTTTCATAATCACGTCCTCTTTTATGAATTTGACCAACCAATGTAGGTATAGAAGCTCGTAAATAAATTAATAAATCTGGTGGAGTTACTAATCGTTCCATCAATTCAAACAGCGATTCATAATTTTTAAAATCTCTATTAGGCATTAAGCCCATAGCATGTAAGTTTGGAGCAAAAATTCGTGCATCCTCGTAAATAGTTCTATCCTGAATTAAATTTTTACCTGTTTCTCTAATTTCTAATATTTGACGAAACCTACTATTTAAAAAGTAAACTTGTAAATTAAACGACCAACGTTCCATTTCTCCATAAAAGTCGTCTAAATATGGGTTTTCATCTACAGACTCATAGTGGGGTTCCCATTTGTAATGTTTTGCTAAAAGTTTTGTTAAAGTTGTTTTACCTGCTCCTATGTTACCAGCAATTGCTACGTGCATATCAAATTTTTATGTAAATTTTTAAAAGCACAAGTTAATTATTTTTTTTTGGTTTTTTTATACTCAAACAAAAACTGTTAATAAATTAATTTATAACCGTAACTACGAACATTTATAATTTGAATTGAAGTATCGTCTTTTAATTTTTTTCGAAGCTTAGTAATAAACACATCCATACTTCGGGCATTGAAGAAATCATCATTACCCCATAGTTTTTTTAAAATAAAAGAACGCTCTAATATTTGATTTTTATTTTTTATTAAGTAATATAATAAATTCGCTTCACGATGTGTTAAAGTTTCAATTTTAGCATTTAATTGAAGTGTTTGTTTTTTAAGGTTGAAAATAAATTTACCTAAGGCAATTGATTCAATATTTAATTCATTTTCACCTCTTTTTAAAAGTGCATTTATACGAACTATTAATTCTTCCATGCTAAAGGGTTTTTTTAAATAGTCATTCCCTCCTATGTTAAACCCTTCTACTACATCTTTGGTTTGAGATTTGGCAGTTAAAAATATAATAGGAATAGTTGGGTTTTCTCTTCTAATTTCTTTTGCAAGAGTAAAACCATCTTTTTTAGGCATCATTACATCTAAAACCAATAATAGAGGATTTTCAGTTTTATAAACGTTATAAGCCTCCTCTCCATTAGCACAAAGGAGTACTTCAAAATTCCTTGTTTCCAAACTTTCTTTAATTATTTGACCTAATGAAGGTTCATCCTCTGCTAATAATATTTTAATTGGTTTATTCATTTAGCAATTCAATTTCAAATAAAGTGTTATTATTGTTATCATATATAATATGGATATATCCACCGTGTTTTTCAATAATTTTTTTGGTGTAATACAAGCCAATGCCAAAGCCTTTTACATTGTGAGTATTTCCTTCTGATATTCTGTAAAATTGTTCAAAAACTTTATCTTTTTGAGTTTTATGAATTCCATCTCCATTGTCTTTAATTAAAATAACGGGTTTATTGTTTTTAGAAATTAACGTTATTAAAATTTTATTACCACCGTATTTGATGGCGTTATCTATAATATTTCCAATGGCATTTTCAAAATGAAATTTATCTAAATTTAAAATAATTTCACCAAAAGAATTTTTAAATTCGAAAGTTTTTTTTGTATTTATAATTTTATATTTTTCAAGGATTGATTCTAATAATTTAGCGAGATGAATTGGCTGCTTATTTAGCACCAACTCTTCTTGGTTTAATATGGCAGTTTCTAAAATTTTCTCAACCATTAAGTTCAATTTAGTAACTTGTGAATTCGCTATTGATATATATTCTTCAGATTTCTTTTTATCATCTAACGCATTAAAATTTTTCAGAGCTTCCAAGGCTGTAGAAATAGTTGCAATAGGTGTTTTAAATTCGTGCGTAATATTACTAATTAGGTCGTTTTTTACTTCAGCTAATTGTTTTTGTTTATAAATGGTTTTTAATAAATAAACTAAGCTTGCTATAATACTGGCAGACAATAATAATGACAGTAAAATACTAATAAACGAATTTCTTAAGAGTATTGCTGTTTCATTGGTAAAAAATAGTTCTAATTTACTTCTATGTGGTAAATATGTTGAATTTGATATTGTTTTTAAGTGTTTTTTAGGGAAATTTTGGAGCTTATATTCAATAGTTTTGTTAGTAATACTATCTTCAAAATGCCTTTGATGATAGTTATATTTTAAACCGTATTTAACATTTATATTGTTTCGCTTAAACTCTTTTTTTAAATAAGAATCTAGTTTTTGTAAGTCTAATGTATCTCTTGAAATTGAAATAAAAACTTTTGATATTAGGCTATCAATATTTTTAGGCAAATGTTTATTTTGTGTAAAAAAAGGAAACAATCTGTTTCTAGCACGTTTTATTAATAAAGGCTTTTTATTTTCAAGCTTTGCGATATTTTGTAAAGTACTATCTATTTTTTTTCTAAAACCTCTTCTAGAATTTGTACGAACAATAATAGTATCTATTTTTTCTTTTGAGTTTAAAGAATCTAAGGAAGTAAATGTAATAATTCCAGATTTGGTTAGGTTTACAAAGTAGGCTTCAACAGCATTATCTAAACTTAATTGAACTTTACCAATTAAGTTTTGCTTATTAATTTTATACTCTCTATAATTCCAATATACTTGTACAATAATTGTTGTAATTATAGTAATAGTTATAAAATAAACAACCCATTTGTAGTTTCTTTTATTCATATTTTCAAAGTTAAGTACATATATTGTATTATCCACATAGCTTAACAATCGTTAACACTAATTAACTGAAATTTATAGCAATAGCATTTATATTTGCAATCTATTTAATTGAAAACGTATAAAAATGAGAATATTAAAGTATAAAAGCATTTTAGGAATGCTGTTTTTAATTGTTAATACTATCAATGCCCAAGATTTTCAAGGAAAAGCTACATATCTAACAAAATCTTCATTTGATATGGATTTTTCGGGGTCCGGAATTCCTGCAGACAGAATTAAAAGAATCAAAGAAAGAATGAAAAGCCAATTAGAGAAAACCTATATTTTAACATTCAATAAAACAGCTTCAATCTATAAAGAAGAAAAAAAATTAGATCAAACAGGAAATAGTCGTAGAGGAATGCGATTTATGATGATGGGAGGAGCATCAGGAAATTATTATAAAAACATACAAACCAAAACATCTGCAAAAGAAAGCGAATTTAGTGGTAAAAAATTTTTAATTAAAGATACACTAATAAGCTATAATTGGAAAATGGAGCAAGAAACAAAAATGATTGGTGAAAATTTGTGTTTTAAAGCTACTACAGTTGTTGAACGGCCTATAAGAAGTGCTAATTTTAGCTTTGGAAGAAGAAATAATAATCAAGATAAAAAAGAAGATTCAAAAGAAAACATAATGGAATTAACCATTGTAACGGCATGGTATACACTTAACATTCCTGTTAGCCATGGTCCGGGAGAGTATTGGGGTTTACCAGGTTTAATTTTAGAAATAAGTGATGGAAATACACAAATATTATGTACTAAAATAGTCATGAATCCGAAAGAGAAATCAACGATAAGAGAACCTAAAAAAGGAAAAGTTGTTACACAAAAAGAATATGATAAAATGGTAGAGGATAAAACAAAAGAAATGCGTGAAAGATTTAGAAATGAGCGTAAAAAAAGTGGTAGTGGAGGTCATTTTAGAATTAGAGGATAACATACTTAATAACTAAAAATGAGAAAAATAATAATTTTAGGGTTAATTACACTACCATTTATTGCTTTGGCTCAAAATATAAAACTTGAAGGTACAATAAAAAGTGAAGCAGGAAACCCTTTAGAAATGGCAAATGTAATAGCCTTTAAAAAGGGAACAAAATTTTTACAATCATATTCAATTACAGATTCAAAAGGAAATTATAAGTTAAGTTTAGAACAAAACCAAGCATATACTTTAAAAGTGAGCTATTTGGGTTTTGATACAAAGAGTATTGATATTAATATTGAGGATTCTTCAAAAGATTTAATAAAAGATATAGTTTTAAAAGAGTTGAGTGAATCATTAAAAGAAGTTGAAATTACTTACGAGATGCCAGTAAAAATAGTTGGAGATACTATTGTTTATAATGTAGATTCATTTACTTCAGGAAAAGAAAAAAAATTAGGAGATGTTCTTAAAAAATTACCCGGAGTTGATATTGATGAAAATGGAGAAGTTGAAGTTGAAGGGAAAAAGGTTCAAAAAATATTAGTTGAAGGTAAAGCGTTTTTTGATGGAGATTCCAAATTGGCTACTCAAAATATACCAGCTTCAGCAATTGATAAAGTTCAAATTCTAAAAAATTACAATGAGGTTGCTGGAATGAGGAATGTTACTAATAATGAAGATAATATAGCCATTAACATTAAATTAAAACAAGGGAAAAAAAGATTCTGGTTTGGTGAAATAAATACAGGATTAGGTGATGATGAAAAGTATATTGTAAAACCTAAGCTATTTTACTACAGTCCTGAAAAAAGCATCAATGTATTGGCAGATGTAAATAGTATTGGTGTAGCACCATTTACTATGCGAGATTACTTTAGATTTACAGGTGGATTAAGAAGTGGAATGAGTGGTACGGGAACTAATTTTAACGTTTCGTCTGGAGGAACAGGGTTTATGACTGCTCAAAATAATAGAGCACAAGAAATAATCTCTAAATTTGGAGCATTAAATTTTAGTTTTGCCCCTAAAAAAACTGTAGATTTTAATGGTTTTGCTATTGTAAATGATTCTAAAACAATAATGTTAACACAATCAAACACAATTTACAATAACACAAATTTAGAGGATAAAAACAGAACGTTAACTATTCAGGGAAATACACTGGGAATGTTAAAATTGAGTACTAACTACAACCCGAGTAACAACTTACATATTGATTATGATATTTTTGGAAAACTTTCAAAACAGACGGAGTTAAATAGTGTAGCTTCTACAATTAGTGGTGATATTAACACAAATAAAGAAGAAACACCAGTTACATTAAGTCAGAATTTTAATTTGTACTACACCATAAACGATAAAAATATATTTTCAGCTGAATTGCAACACAAATATGAAAAAGATAAACCGTTTTACAATTCTTTAGTTACAATACAGCCTTTTTTAATAATTCCTTCTAATAATTCTGAAACCATTATTGATATTATTCAAAATAAAAAAGTAACTACCAATAGGCTTGATGCTAAATTAGACTACTATTATTTACTAACTCCAAAAAGCAATATTAATTTAACGTTGGGAACTTTATTAAGTAAACAAAACTTAACCTCTACTATTTCACAAAATTTGGAAAATGGAAGTGTTTTAAATTTTAGCAATGCGGTTTTAAACAATAATGTTGATTATAATTTTACCGATTTATTTTTAGGAGTTCATTATAAAATGGTATCGGGCATTTTTACATTTAATCCAGGTGTGAGTTTGCATTATTACCAAACAAAAGACACTCAACTAGATGCTAAAATTAAAAGAGATAAAATTAAATTATTACCAGATGTATATGCGCGTTTACAGCTTAAATCATCTGAAAGTTTACGTTTTAACTATTCAATATCTACACAATTTCCTGATATTAACAAAATAGCAGAAGCTTATATTTTATCTAATTATAGGTTGTTAACACAAGGGAATAGAGAATTGGAAAACGCATTGTACCATAAATATTCACTAAGTTATTTTAGTTTTAGCATGTTTTCATTTACCAATATTCATGCATCTGTAAACTACACTAAAAAAATTGATGAAATAAAAAATAGCACTCAATTGTTGGGTGCAGATAGAGTTTCATTTCCAGTTAATTCAAACCTTGCAGATGAAACATTTTCAGCCTCTTTTAGATATGGAAAAACATATAGTAAACTTAAAACTAATTTAAGGGCAAGTGTTAATAATTCAATATTTAATAATATTGTAAATAATAGGCAAATAAAATCTAAAACACTTTCGCATAATTATCAGGTTAGTGTTGCTAGTAAATTTAAAGATGCACCTAATTTCGAGATAGGCTATCAAAAATCATTTTCAAAGTATTCAAATACAGGAAGTACAACGGATAGGCCTTTTGCAAATATGGAAATAGGATTTCTAACAAACTTTATTTTAACGACAGATTATAGTTATTATAAGTATAAAAATGATGAAAATACGGTTAAAAACACGTATTCATTTTTAAATGCTAATTTGTATTATCAGCAAAAAGATAGCAAGTGGGAATTTAAACTCTCAGTAACTAATTTAACAAATAATACCTCTATGAATACAGATAGTTATAATGAAATTTCTGATAGTAACACTACATCGTTGTATTTTATTCAGCCAAGAATTTATCTACTTTCAATAAAATATATTTTATAGGGCGTTACCCTGCGAATTGGGTTATCACTACTCGCTTTTTACAGTTGTGAAAACAACTGTAAAAGAGCTAAAACAAATAGCTTGTGCTGAGCCTTATCAAAGTATTCTACCTTTACGCAAAATAAGCCTTATTTAATCTTAATTAGTTAGAGAGGGTTTTTTTATAGTAGAATAAGCTAAATTTGAAAGTGTTTTAAATTTAAAATAGAAAGCAAATTTGAAAACTGAATAAATTCTAGAATTGAAAAAGATAGAAGCTGATAGTTCAACAGCTTGATTGAACAAAAATCACAAACTAATAAATTAGCATTAAAGAAAAAAAATATGACATCAATTTTCCAATATATTATAAATGAGGTTATAAAACGAAAATTGAAAAACAAACAAATTCCATTAAATGAATTAGAGAAAGAAATTACCAATACTAAAGTTGAAATTTCACATTTAATTCGTGATAGTTTTTTCATTTTAATAGGGGTAGTATCAGCTACTTTTGGTTTAAATGGATTTCTACTCCCAAATTCTTTTATTGATGGAGGAGTCATGGGAATTTCACTTATTATCACTGAATTAACAGGAATATCGCTATCAATATTAATTATTGTTATAAACCTTCCATTTATACTTATGGGATATTCTACCATTAGTAAACAGTTTGCTGTTAGAAGTGTTTTTGCAATTATTTTATTAGCAATTTCAGTACATTTTATACCTTTTCTTGTTATTACAGATGATAAATTATTAATTGCAGTTTTTGGAGGTTTCTTTTTAGGAATGGGAATTGGATTGGCAATACGTGGAGGTTCTGTAATTGACGGAACAGAAGTACTTGCTGTTTATATAAGTAGGAAAACAGCCTTAACAATTGGAGATGTTATTTTAATATTTAACATTCTTATTTTCGGAATTGCTGCGTATGTTTTTTCTATGGAAATTGCTTTATACGCTATATTAACCTATTTGTCAGCTTCAAAAACTATAGATTTTGTGGTTTCGGGTATTGAAGAATACGTGGGTGTTACCATAATTTCTGATAGAAATGAAGATATTAGGTTAGCAATTATTGAAAATATGGGAAGAGGTTGTACCATTTATTCTGGTAAACGAGGATTTGGTAAACGAGGTGATACTTTAAAAGAAATTGACATACTTTATACGCTAATAACAAGGTTAGAATTAGCAAAATTACACACTGAAATAGATAAAATAGATAAAGATGCTTTTATTGTAATGCACAGTATAAAAGATGCTAAAGGAGGTATGATAAAAAAACGACCTCTTAAATAAACCATATTTAAGTTAGTACAAAGTATTAATATTTATGGCTCTAGTAACTATAAGCTGTTTTGCACTAAATTTTTAAATTAATAATTATATTTGATTTGTGGAAGACATAGATATTAAACAAAAACTTCTTAGTCAAATATCTTTAACTGAAAAATTAATTAAAGAATATAAAGAACTAACAAAACCTATTGCCCCAGATTGTGCTATTGGTCGTGTTTCTCGTATGGATGCTATCAATAATAAAAGTGTAGTGGAAGCTTCATTAAGACAAGCCGAAAGTAAATTAAGAAATCTTCAACGTGTCTTTTCCCAGTTGGGAAGCAATGAATTTGGTATTTGTTTAAAATGCAAAAAATCAATACCGTTGGGAAGAATTTTAATCAGACCAGAGAGCTTATTCTGTGTTAATTGCGCACAATAAAAAGATATTTATTTTGTGTTTTAAATAGTTTTCAATTTTTTTAATTCAATTTTTTTAAAGAAATAGATGTTTAATAAATTTAAATTTAACTATTTGATGATTTTTTAATAAAAAAAATACTCATTTCTACTTTTTTTACACCTTTTTTTGATATTAAAATAAATCGTACTCTTTCAATTAAAAACTGATATTACTCAAGTTTTTACCTTTTCCCTTAGCGTAACTTTATACACATAAAAATAAAAGGAATAACACCGTTTTTAAAAAAATGTGTTTTTTCTATTATTAATAGTAAAGTATAAAAATATGTTTAAAATAGTTAAAAAAGAATTCCTCTCTGAAAATGTAGCAAGGTTGGTTATTGAAGCACCTTATATTGCTAAAAGTAGAAAAGCGGGTAACTTCATCATTTTAAGAATTGATAAAAATGGAGAAAGAATTCCGTTAACAATTGCAGATGCAGATATGGAGCAAGGAACAATTACAGTAATAGTCCAAAGGGTTGGAGTTTCTTCACATAAATTATGTGCTATGAATGCAGGCGAAATGCTATTAGATGTAGTTGGACCTTTAGGAACAGCAACACATATTGCAAAGATTGGTACAGTTTTATGTGCTGGAGGTGGTGTTGGTGTTGCCCCATTATTCCCAATAGTACAAGCAATGAAATTAGCAGGAAATAGAGTGATAACTGTTATTGCCGCAAGAACAAAAGACCTTGTTATTTTGGAAGATGAAATGAGAGCATATTCAGATGAATTAATTATTATGACAGATGATGGTTCTTTAGGTACAAAAGGTTTGGTAACTCAAGGAATGGAAGAGGTTATTCAAAGAGAAAAAGTAAATGAGGCAGTAGTTATTGGACCTGCTGTTATGATGAAGTTTGCTGCACTAACAACAAAAAAATACAATATCCCAACCGTTGCAAGTTTAAACACCATTATGGTTGATGGTACAGGAATGTGTGGAGCTTGTAGAGTTTCTGTTGGTGGAAAAACAGAATTTGTTTGTGTTAGCGGCCCTGAATTTGATGCACATAAAGTTAATTTTGATGAAATGTTAAATAGGTTAAAAGCCTATAAAACGAAAGAAGCAGAAGGGTACAGAGATTATTTAAAATCGTTAGAAGCAACACCTGCATTAGTTTAAACCAAAGTATTTACAAAACTAGAGTGTATTAAGATGACAAAAGAATTAGATAAAGAATATTACAAAGCTGAGCGTAAAGCCGAATGGCGAAATAAGTTACGTAAAGAAATAAAAAGTAAAGAACGCACAAATGTTGTTAGGGTTCATATGCCAGAGGCTGATCCAAATGTTCGAAATAAAAGCAATATAGAAGTTAACAAAGGATTAACTTTAGAAATGGCAGTGAGTGAATCATCTCGCTGTTTAGATTGTGTTGTGCCAACTTGTGTATCTGGTTGCCCTGTAGGTACCAATATCCCTAAGTTTGTTAAATATATTGAAAGTGGAGATATTTTAGGTGCTGCAAAAGTGTTAAAAGAAAACAATTCTTTACCAGCAATTTGTGGAAGGGTTTGCCCTCAAGAAATACAGTGCGAAGCTCAATGTGTGTATGTTAAAAAGTTAAGCAAGGAAGGGTCTGCCATTGGTTATCTAGAAAGATTTGCTGCAGATTATGAACGAGAGAGTGGTAATTCTTCTATTCCAGAATTAGCTTCCCCAAATGGTATAAAAATGGCTGTGATTGGGTCAGGACCTGCAGGATTAACGGTTGCTGGAGAATTGGCCAAATTTGGTTATGATGTAACTGTTTTTGAAGCATTGCACGATTTGGGTGGCGTTTTAAAATACGGAATTCCAGAATTTAGGCTACCAAAAGATATTGTTGATTTTGAAATCAACACAATAAAGCAAATGGGTGTGAAATTTATCACCAATTTTATTGTTGGAAAAACTGCTAGTATAAATGATTTGAAAAACGAAGGTTTTAAAGCATTCTTTGTTGCATCTGGAGCTGGACTACCTAACTTTATGAATATTCCGGGTGAGAATTTTAATGGTATTCAAAGTGCTAATGAATTTTTGACTCGGGTTAATTTAATGAATGGCGCAGATGCTAATTTTGATACACCTGTTCATACGGGTAAAAATGTGGTCATTGTTGGAGGTGGTAATACAGCCATGGATTCTGTTAGAACGGCTAAAAGAATGGGAGCTGAAAGAGCCATGATTGTGTATCGTCGTTCTCAAGAGGAAATGCCAGCAAGAGCAGAAGAAGTTAAGCATGCCATTGAAGAAGGTATTGAATTTATAAATCTTGCCTCGCCAATTGAATATTTTGCAAATGTAAATGGCATGGTTACTAAAATGAGAGTTCAAAAAATGCAGTTAGGAGAACCAGACGCTTCTGGTAGAAGACGCCCACAACCTATTGAAGGGTCAGAATATGATATTGATGTTGATAGTGTTATAATTGCAGTAGGTGTTTCTCCAAACCCAATAATTCAACAAAGTATGCCAGATTTAGAAGTAACAAAATGGAATACAATTAAAGTTGATGAAAATATGATGACTTCTATACCAGGTTTGTTTGCCGGTGGAGATATTGTTAGAGGTGGGGCAACTGTTATTCTTGCTATGGGTGATGGTAGAAAAGCAGCTCAAGGAATGCACAAATACATAAATGAAACAATTTTAGCAGAGGTTTAAATTAATACGTTATTATAATAAACTTTAAAAGTCGAGTTAATTGAACTCGACTTTTTTATTTAAAATATAGCTTAAATTTATTTAAGAAAGGGATTTGAAGTTTTTTTAATGTAAATTAACTTCATTAATAATTAGTGAAAACTAAAATTAATATTTACAAAATAGTGACACTTTATGTGAGAATATTAAGACTGAATAAAGCAAAAAAAAGAGACATTAACACTTTTTTATTAGTTTGAAGTTATACTCACTTTTATCATAGTTGAAATAGTTGGAACATTTGCACTAAAATTAGATTCTTCAATTACATTGCCATTTTCTGAATCTCCAACATTTGCTCCAGTTTGTCTCACAGGTTGATTATTTCCTGCTCCTGCAAATTCATCAACTTCAGTCCCTACATCATATAATTTTATTATATTTGTAATATCTCCAGATAGTGCTATTCCATTGGGAAATAAAGTAATATTATCTATTCCAAAAAACCAATCATTTGATTGCACCAACATCAATCCAAAAGATAAACTATCTCCTTCATTTGCAGTAAAAGTAAACGAATAGGAATTGTTTGGAAATAATGCTCCTGCCGATGAACTTCCTTTAGGAGTATTAAAAATATTCATAAATCCTGAAGGGTTACCATCTTCAGCTAAATTTTCTAAAGCAGTGTTCGCAGTATTTCTAGTTGTAAAAATTTCATTTATAGTTCCAATAGAATATGCTCCTGGAGCAAATGGTGAAACGAATCCGCTTTTAGAACTTAAATTTGTATCCATTGTAGCATTATCGCCATCTTCAGCTAATTTTTCTAAACCTAGAGAAGCTGTATTTCCTTCAGTAAACATAGGTTTTTGGTTTTCGGAATGTACTACCCAAGTTCCAGGAGCTAAAGGTGTATCTAAAGTGGATGTATCTGATATGTTATTTATAGTTACTGTAAATAATGTTCCTCCGTCATGTGTAATCATAACAGAGATTACATCTTCAATAGAAGGATATGTAAAACCATCATTTACAATATGCACACTACCATTTTCATCAGTTCCAGTATTTGGTCCCGATTGATTTATTGGTTGATTTGTTCCCATTCCTGGAGTTTCATTTACTTCAGTTCCAGCATCCCAAAGTTTAATTTGTGAGGTTATGTTTCCAGTAGTTGCGTTTCCATTACTATCATATAAAGCAATCCCAGTATCGCTTGGTGCGTAAAATAAATCGTTTGATTTTACAAACATTGTTCCGAATTGTAAATAATGACCTTTACCAGCATTAAAAGAAAAAGAAGTGCTAGTTCCAGGCGCAATACCAGATTCAGAAATTGTACCTGAATTAAAATAATCTTTTACTTCAAATACATTTTCAATAGTAACGGTAAAACTTTTTGAAATTAAATTGTCTTCATCATCGTTACATGATACTATAAATGTTAAAAGTAGGGCAATAGATAAGAGTTTAAAAATACGTTTCATAATTAAATTGTTTTAAATTAATAATACAGCAAAATTATGGTGTGTTCTAAAACTAAAGTGTTAGCTATCTAACACTTTTGAATTTTTTTAAAATTATTTCCTTTCCATTAAAGGATAAATAACCTTCTTCTTTTAAATTATTTAAAATGATATTTAATGAAGGTCTTGAAGTACCAATAAGCGTCGCAATTTCTTTTTGTGAGTAAGGGTGTTTAATTAAAATTTCTCCATTTAAGAGTTCTTTTCCGTATTCATCTTTTAGTTCTTGAATAAATTCTATGGTTCTTTTTCTTACATCTTTAAATAATATAATTTCTAATCGTCTTTCTAAACGTTTCATTCGCAAACCAATAAATTTGTATAATTTTAGACTTAAATTTCTGTTTTCTAACATTAAGTTTTCAAGTTCACCAACAGATATTGAACAAATTGAGGTGTTTTTTTCAATTGATTGGGCAAATTCATTATGCTTTGTTTCTCCTAAAATTGTTTTTTCTCCAAATATTTCACCTTTTGAAAGTATTGCTTTTACAACTTCATTCCCTTCGTCTGTGTAATATGCAATTTTAACTTTTCCTTTATCTATTAAATAAACTTTAGTAGAAGGTTCATCTGTAAAATAGATAAATTCTTTTTTAGAGTAAGAATCAAATTCATGACTTTCTTTGTAATCAGCATAGTAATGAGGGCATATAATTTTAAACAAGTTAACTTCCTCTAAATACCAAATTTTATTATCCATGAGTAATTATTGATAGTGTCTGTAATTTTTTTTAAAGCAGTAAAAAATTATAACATTCTAATAAAGTCTAAAATAAGTTATTTAACTTACACAAAAACCACTTCAATTATGTTTAATAAAAGAATGATTTTGCTATATCGTATAATTTTTTTAATTTGAAAGGTTATTTTATTTAAAATCACCTGTTGAAGGCCTTTCAAAAATTTTAAGATCAAAGTTTTTAGTTGCAGCAAACAAATGATCAAAAATATCAGCCATAATAGCTTCGTATTTTGTCCAATCTTTATTTTTACTAAAGGCATAAATTTCAATTGGAACGCCGTATTCAGTTGGAGGTAATTGCCTAACCATACAAGTCATATTGTTATTTATGTTTGGATTGCTTTTTAAGTAAGCTTCAACATAAGCTCTAAACACTCCTATATTTGTTAAATGTCTACCATTTATTAATTCAACTTTGTCGATAGAATTTTTAGAATTGTAATCATCAATTTCTTTTTGTTTTTTTTGGATGTAATTACGTATTAGATGGTATTTTTTATATCGCTCTAACATTTCATTTGAGCAAAATTTAATACTATCAATTTTAATATTTATGGCTCTTTTAATACGCCTACCTCCTGATTCTTCCATACCTCTCCAATTTGTAAATGAATCAGAAATAAATGCATAAGTAGGTATAGTAGTAATGGTTTTATCAAAATTTTGTACTTTAATAGTGGTTAAATTAATTTCAATAACATCACCATCTGCCCCATAATTTGATACGGTAACCCAGTCACCAACACGCACCATATTATTTCCTGAAAGCTGAATACTAGCTACAAACCCTAATATACTATCTTTAAAAATTAATAGTATAATTGCTGCCATGGCACCAATACCACTAAGTAAAAACAAAGGATTTTTGTCAATTATAATCGAAATTATTAGGATAGCAGCAATTGAGTACACTACTATTTTACCTAATTGACTAAAACTATAAAGAGGTTTGTCTTTAAATCGTTCAATATTAGAAAGAATTTCAGTTGCAGAATTCAAAAGAGAATTGAATATATCAACAGTTACAAAAATAATAAAAATAGTAGTTATACCTGTTAAAAAGGGTACTATAAACTGAAAATCGGCAAATATTATGGGCGCATAATTATTGAATAAAATTGCAGGTAAAAGATTTGATACCGAGTTTATTACTTTTTTATTAAAAATTATATCATCCCAAAGGGTTTTCGTTTTTAAGGTTACTTTAGGGATGATATAATTAAGTATTTTTTTACTTAACCACCATACAAATAAGCACAGCACAATGAGTAATAAAAATAAAATGATTGTTCTTGGAATATAAATAGTGTTAGCATTCATATTTAAAACGTTAACCAATAGGTTGTCTACCCAATTTGTAAAATCAAAACTCATAAGTAAAAAAATAGTTAATTAAATATATTACAACCCAAAAGCATCTTTTACTTTCTCTACATAATCTAGTTTTTCCCAAGTAAATAATTCAACATCTAGTACTTTTTCAGTACCATCTACATTTTTAAATGTTTTGGTAACAATTTCATTTTCTCTACCCATATGCCCGTAAGCAGCAGTTTCTAAATACATTGGTTGGCGTAATTTTAAACGTTTTTCAATTGCAAAAGGGCGCATATCAAAAATAGAACTTACAATTTTGGCAATTTCACCATCTGACTCTTTTACATTTGAAGTTCCATAAGTATTTACGTAAATACCCATAGGCTCTACCACACCAATAGCGTAGGAAACTTGAATTAAAACTTCATTAGCAACGCCAGCAGCCACTAAATTTTTTGCAATATGACGTGTAGCGTAAGCAGCGCTTCTATCTACTTTACTTGGGTCTTTTCCTGAGAAAGCACCACCACCGTGAGCTCCTTTTCCTCCGTAAGTATCAACAATAATTTTTCTTCCTGTTAAGCCTGTATCTCCGTGTGGCCCACCAATTACAAATTTACCAGTTGGATTTACATGATACACAATGGTATCATTAAAAAGTGTTTTTATAGAATCGGGTAATTTTGTTAGTACTCTTGGAATTAAAATAGCAATAATATCGCTTTTAATTTTGGCTAACATTGCTTCATCATTAGGACCAAAATCATCGTGTTGTGTTGAAACTACAATGTCTTTAATTCTAAAAGGTACATTGTCATCAGTATATTCAATAGTAACCTGACTTTTAGAGTCTGGGCGTAAATAAGTAATTTCGTTGTTTTCTCTTCGTAATTCAGCCAACTCTACTAATATTTTATGACTTAAATCCAACGCTAACGGCATAAAATTTTCAGTTTCTTTGGTTGCATAGCCAAACATCATTCCTTGGTCACCTGCCCCTTGTTGTTCTTTGGAATCTCTATCAACTCCTTGATTGATATCTTTTGATTGCTCGTGAATTGAAGAAAATACCCCGCATGAATTTCCATCAAACATGTATTCACTTTTGGTATAACCAATTTTGTTAATAACATCTCTAGCTATTTTTTGAACATCTAAATATGTGTTAGATTTTACTTCACCAGCTAATATAACTTGCCCTGTAGTAACTAAAGTCTCACAAGCAATTTTAGAGTTTTTATCAAAAGCTAAAAAATTATCAACTAAAGCATCTGAAATTTGATCAGCAACTTTATCGGGATGTCCTTCTGAAACAGATTCTGACGTAAATAAATATGACATAATTTTAAGTTGTTTTATTAAATTAAAGAGGTCAAATTTGATTGCTTTGGTCGTCTAAAGAAGTAAATAATTACTGCTTTAGCATTTTTTTATGAGGTTGCAATCAGTTCAAATCCTTCCTCTCAAATAATTGATTGCAAATTTACAAAAACTTAAAATCATAAAAAACAAAAATGATTTTTATTTTAAAAAGCATTAAAAAGTTTTGTGTGAGAAAAAATTAATACGTTAATTTGCGCTTTAGTTCATACACTTATTGACTATTGTTATCAAGAAAGGCAGAGGGAATGGACCCTGTGAAGCCTTAGCAACCCTTTATTTTATAGAGAAGGTGCTAAATTCTACCAATATGGATAGATAACCAAACACAATTACTTCACGTAATTCCCTGTATTTTTTTCATAACAATTTTATTTAAGTACATCAAGCCAACTATTTTGGTGTTGATAATTTATTAATAAAAATTGATGAGTCAATTAAAATACATAACAATACACAACTTTATTTCTGAAAAAGGAAAAGTTAATAAAGAGATTACACTTTCTTATCAGTTATTTGGCAAAAAATTACATTCAGCACCCATTGTTCTAATAAATCATGCGCTAACAGGAAACTCTAATGTAGCTGGTGAAAATGGGTGGTGGAAAGATGTTGTTGGAGAAAACAAAGTTATAGATACAGAAAAGTATACAGTAATAGCTTTTAATATTCCAGGAAATGGATATGATGGATGTGTAATTGAAAATTATAAAGATTTTATAGCCAAAGATATTGCTCAATTATTTTTGATTGGACTTCAAAAATTACACATCAAAGAGTTGTTTGCTATTGTAGGTGGCTCGTTAGGCGGTGGTATTGCTTGGGAAATGGCGGTATTAAATCCTGAAGTTACTAAACATTTGATTGTTGTTGCAACAGATTGGAAATCAACAGACTGGCTTATTGCGAATTGTCAAATACAAGAACAATTTTTAACAAATTCAAGTAATCCGGTTCATGATGCTCGCATGCATGCCATGTTGTGCTATAGAACTCCTGAATCTTTTAAAGAACGTTTTCAACGCTCAAAAAATGAAGACTTAGAAATTTTTAATGTTGAAAGTTGGTTGTTGCATCACGGTAATAAACTGCAAGAACGTTTTCAGTTATCTGCCTATAAATTAATGAATCAGTTATTAAAAACAATTGATGTTACTAAGGGTAGAGATGAAAATATATTAAACTCAATTAAAGCGAATATTCATATTGTTGGGGTAGATTCTGATTTGTTTTTTACTGCTGAAGAAAATAGAGAAACACAAAAAAAATTAGCATTGCTAAATCCGAATGTTACGTATAACGAAATTAATTCAGTACATGGGCACGATGCTTTTTTAATAGAATATCAACAATTAGAAAATATAATAGCACCAATTTTTAAGAAAAGCCATAGAAATAATAAAATGAAAGTTATAAAGTTTGGAGGAAAATCATTAGCAAATGGGATTGGATTAAACAATACGTTAGCTATAATTAAAAATAAAATAAATGAAGGGGAGAACATAACTGTTGTTGTTTCTGCTAGGGGAAAAACAACAGATTACTTAGAAGCTATTTTAGAAAAAGCAAAAAATAATTTACCCTATGAAGAAGAGTTTGAAGCACTTAAAGGCTACCAAACAGTAATTGATGAAACGATTGATTTTTCTAAGGAGTTTAAATTACTAGAAGAAACTTTTAAAGGTGTAAGCTTACTTGGTGATTATAGTCCAAAGATAAAAGATCAAGTGCTTTCTCAAGGAGAAATTTTATCGGGGAAATTAATTGCTTTTTTATTAAACAAGCAAGGTGTTAAAGCTAACTTTGTAGATACACGTACACTTATAAAAACCAATAATACATTTGGAAAAGCACAACCTCTTCACAGTATTTCAAAAGAAAACGTAATTGAATATTTTAACAAGAATAACAGTGGTACAACTCAAATAATAGCCGGTTTTATAGCTTCTAATTTACAAGGAGAAACCACCACCTTGGGAAGAAACGGAAGTAATTATACAGCCGCTTTGATAGCTAATTTTTTAAATGCAGAGGAACTTCAAAATTATACACATTTAAATGGAATTTACACCGCAAATCCAGATTTGGTTGAGAATGCAAAGAAAATAGAAAAACTAACCTATCAAGAAGCCAATGAAATGGCAAATTTTGGCACAGATATTTTACATGCAAAAACAATTATTCCATTAATTGAAAAAAATATTCCATTGCGAATTTTAAATACGTTTGACCTAGATAATCAAGGTACTTTAATTAGTTCTGAAACTGAAAGAGGCGGTATTAAATCATTATCAGTTCAAGAAGAAGTTGCCTTGGTAAATATAGTTGGTAGAGGTTTATTAGGAAAAGTTGGAGTTGATGGGCGAATTTTTGGTGCGTTAGCTAAAGAAAATATTAGTGTTAGTATTATTTCTCAAGGTTCTTCAGAAAGAGGGATAGGTTTTATTGTAGATGCTAAAGATGGAAATAAAGCAAAAATTACATTAGAAAAAGAGTTTGAAAAAGAATTTGAAAGTAAGGATATTAGTCAAATTTATAGTACTAAAAATGTTTCGGTAATATCAATTATAGGCCAAAGTTTGTATTCATTTAATCAGCCTTATAGCGCATTAATAAAAAATAATATAACACCTATATTAATAAACAATACGATTACAGGAGAAAATGTTTGCTTGGTGGTAAAAAGAACAGATTTACATAAAGCCACAAATGTAATTCACGGTGAAATATTTGGCGTTTCTAAAAATATTAACATTGCTATTTTTGGAAAAGGGTTGGTTGGAGGAACTTTAATAGCACAAATTTTTAAGAGCCAACAAAATATTTTAAAGCGTAAAAATATAAAGCTAACTATTTTTGCTGTTGCAAATTCAACTACTATTTTGCTAAATAAAAATGGAATTTCAACCAATTGGGAAAGTAAATTTGAAGAGAATTCTTTAAAAAATTACACGATAAATGATGTTATAAATTTTGCTGAAAAACATCATTTAGAAAATTTAATTGCCATTGATAATACTGCAAGTAGTGAGTTTGTTAAAAATTATTTAGACCTTATAGAAAATGGATTCGATTTAATTTCATCAAACAAAATAGCCAATACGGTTAGTTATTCTGAATATAAATTGCTTCGAGAAAAAATTACAGAAAACAAAAAATCATATTTATACGAAACCAATGTTGGTGCAGGATTACCATTAATTGAAACCATTAAATTATTACATGATTCAGGCGAAAATATTACAAGAATACGTGGTGTTTTTTCGGGCTCATTGAGTTATTTATTTAATAATTTTTCGGTTCAAGACAGACCATTTTCTGAAATTTTACAAGAGGCGATAGGACATGGATATACAGAACCAGATCCTCGTGAAGATTTATGTGGAAATGATGTAGGAAGAAAATTGCTGATTTTAGCACGTGAACTAGATTTACAAAATGAATTTGAAGATGTTAAAATTCAAAATTTAATTCCGGAAAATTTAAGAGAAGGAACAGCGATAGAATTTTTAGATAATTTAAATACAATGGACGCATACTATCAACGTATAAAGAACCGTCAGAAAGAAAATCATGTGCTTCGATATATAGGTGATTTATCAGGTGATTTACAGCAAGAAAAAGGAAATTTAGAAGTGAAATTAATTTCTGTTCCTGCTAATAGTGCTTTAGGTCAATTACAAGGAGCCGATGCTATTTTTGAAATTTATACAGAATCTTATGGTGAGAAACCGTTGGTTATTCAAGGAGCAGGTGCGGGTGCTGCAGTTACTGCCAGGGGTGTTTTTGGAGATATTTTAAGGTTAGCAGATAAGAGTTAAAATGTACTTAATAGTTTTTTAAAACCTGTTAGGTTGGTAATGCGTTAGCGATAGTAGTGGCACCCTTTTTTGAAATAAAATGAAAAAAAAGGTATAACGAATAGCGCGACCTGAAAGGGAACGCCCAAGAGAAGACTAAAGAAAGATGGAAGAGTGCTAGCATTGAGAAGGAGTGGTTGCTGAGTGGAGTTGAAATAGCACAACTGTAGTAATCTCTTTGTTGGAAAGCAAAAGGGAAACAACGAAGATTAAATAGAATAAGGAGCAAAAATCAAGTCTTCGTTTTAATAAAAGTAAATAATAAAACAGATAGAACAACAAATACTAAATATTATGAGTAAACATCATTTTGAAACAGACGCAATTAGAACACAATTAGAACGTTCACAATTTCAAGAACATTCAACACCTTTATATTTAACTTCAAGTTTTGTTTTTGAAAATGCTGAAGAAATGAGAGCCTCGTTTACAGAAGAAAAAGAGCGCAATATTTACTCTCGTTTTAGCAACCCAAATACTACAGAATTTGTTCAAAAAGTGGTGCAAATGGAAGGCGCAGAAGATGGTTACGCTTTTGCAACTGGTATGGCTGCAGTATTTTCTACGTTTGCAGCATTGTTAAATAGTGGAGATCATATTGTTTCTGCTCGTTCTGTTTTTGGTTCAACGCATACCTTATTTACCAACTATTTTCCAAAATGGAATATTACAACTTCTTATTTTGATATCAATAATCCTGATGAAATAGAAAGTTTAATTCAACCTACAACCAAAATTTTATATGCTGAATCTCCTACAAACCCAGGTGTTGATATTATTGACTTAGAGCTGTTAGGTAACATTGCTAAAAAATACAATTTGTTACTGGTAATAGATAATTGTTTTGCAACGCCATACATACAACAACCTATTAAATATGGAGCCAATTTAGTAATACATTCAGCAACCAAATTAATGGACGGTCAAGGGCGCGTTTTAGGTGGAGTTGTAGTTGGAAGTAAAGAGTTGATTAGAGAAATCTATTTATTTTCTCGTAATACAGGTCCGGCGTTATCGCCTTTTAATGCTTGGGTATTGTCTAAAAGTTTGGAAACTTTGGCAGTACGCCTTGAAAAACATTGTGAAAACGCATTAGAATTAGCTAAATTTTTAGAAAATCATGCAGAAGTTTCGACAGTAAAATATCCATTTTTAAAATCGCATCCTCAGTTTAAAATTGCTAAAAAGCAAATGAAATTAGGGGGGAATATTTTGGCTATAGAAGTAAAAGGAGGATTAGAAGCTGGTAAAAACTTTTTAAATACCATTAAAATGTGCTCATTATCAGCAAATTTGGGTGACACTAGAACTATAGTTACGCATCCTGCATCTACAACGCATAGTAAATTGTCAAAAGAAGAACAATTGGCAGCAGGAATTACGCCTGGTTTGGTTCGAATTTCAGTTGGTTTAGAACATATTTCAGATATAATAAATGATATTAATCAAGCGCTAAATAGTTAAATTTTATGGTTATTTAGAGTAATGTGTAAAATTTTCACACTCATTAAAACTATTACCCTATCGACTTGCTAGAGTAATAAAAAACATGTAAGTTTGCCGCTACAAAAGGAGAAACAATAAAATGATAATAGATCAAATTTTCACTTCAAGCAATACAAAATCTGAAAAGAGTTTCAAAGCTGTTAAAAATTCAGAGACGGCAACACGTAGCATTGTTAAAGCAATAAGTTGGAGAATAGTTGGTACCATTGATACCATTTTAATTTCTTGGTTTATAACGGGTAAAATTACAATGGCATTATCAATAGGGTTGGTTGAAGTTGTAACTAAAATGGTCCTTTACTTTTTTCACGAGAGAGTTTGGAATTTAATAAAATGGGGCAAGCATTAAAATAATTGATAATGAAAGATTTAAATATAGAAAAACTAAATAAAGAATTACAAGATAGAACGCCAGAGCAAATAATTTCTTGGGCATTAAGTATAGCTAAGAACCCAATAGTTACCACTAATTTTAGGCCTTATGAAGTAGCAATTTTACACGCTTGTGTTAACGTTGATGCAAATTTGAAGGTCATATGGTGCGATACGGGTTATAATACACCTCAAACATACGCTCATGCAAATGAATTGATTGATACACTAAATTTAAACATTCATTTATACGTACCAAAACAAACTTCAGCACATAGAGATGTAACTATTGGAATACCTCAAATAGATGACCCTTTACATATATTATTTACTGAGCAAGTTAAATTAGAACCCTTTAATAGAGCAATGAAAGAGCATAAACCTGATGTTTGGTTTACCAATTTACGCAAAGGGCAAACCGCTTTTAGAAATAGTATTGGTGTTGTTTCATTAAGTAAAAACGGAATTCTAAAAGTGAGTCCGTTTTATCATTGGACAGATGAACAGTTAGACAGTTACTTAAAAGTAAATGAGCTCCCAAATGAGTTTACTTATTTTGACCCAACAAAAGTTTTAGAAAATAGAGAATGTGGATTGCACTCATAAAACCGTAAAAATGACAGATAAATTACATATTAACGATTTAGAAAACGAAGCAATTTACATTATGAGAGAAGTTGCTGCACAATTTGAAAAACCTGTATTGTTGTTTTCAGGAGGAAAAGATTCAATTACCTTAGTTAGATTGGCTGAAAAAGCCTTTTATCCGGCTAAAATACCATTTCCTTTAATGCATATTGATACAGGACATAATTTTCCAGAAACGATTGCATTTAGAGATAAATTAGTTGAAGAATTAGGCTTAGAATTAATTGTTAGAAATGTTCAAGATTCTATTGATCAAGGAAAAGTAAAAGAAGAAACAGGAAGGTATTCAAGTAGAAATATGCTACAAACTACTACACTTTTAGATGCAATTGAAGAATTTAAATTTGATGCTTGTATTGGAGGTGCTCGTAGAGATGAGGAAAAAGCAAGAGCTAAAGAACGTATATTTTCAGTACGTGATGACTTTGGTCAATGGGATGAAAAAAATCAACGACCAGAACTATTTGATATGTTAAATGGAAATATTGATTTGGGACAAAATGTACGTGTTTTCCCAATTTCAAATTGGACTGAATTAGATGTTTGGACTTATATTGAAAATGAAAATTTAGAGATTCCTTCAATTTACTTTGCACATAAACGAGCTGTTTTTATTCGTGATGGAATGATTTGGTCTCACTCAGATTTTGTGTATAAAGATGAAGAAGAAGAAGTAGAAGAACGCATGGTTCGTTTTAGAACGGTGGGTGATATGAGTTGTACCGCAGCGGTAGATTCTTATGCTGCAACAATTAGTGAGGTTGTTGCTGAAATTAGAGATTCAAGTATTTCAGAACGTGGTGCTCGAATTGACGATAAACGTTCTGAATCTGCAATGGAAAAACGAAAACAACAAGGGTACTTTTAGGCAATTGATAATTAACAATTAAATATGAATAATGTCATTCTGAAAATGTCATACTGAGCTTGTCGAAGTGTAGTTTCAGAACCTCATAATAATATAAAGAATGGAAGTTTTAAAAATAGCAACAGCAGGAAGTGTAGATGATGGTAAAAGCACCTTAATAGGTAGATTATTATACGACACAAAATCATTAACAGAAGACAAACTAGAAGCCATAGAACGTAGTAGCAAACAAAAAGGCTATGACTATTTAGATTTTTCATTAGCCACTGATGGTTTAGTTGCAGAGCGTGAACAAGGTATTACAATTGATGTAGCTCATATCTATTTTTCAACAAATACAAGAAGCTATATAATTGCCGATACTCCAGGCCATGTAGAATACACCAGAAATATGGTAACAGGAGCCTCAACATCTCAAGCTGCTATTATATTAATTGATGCAAGACACGGTGTTATAGAACAAACGTATCGTCACTTTTTTATCAATAATTTGCTTCGTATTAAAGATGTAATTGTAGCTATTAATAAAATGGATTTGGTAGCTTTTTCTGAAGAAAGATACAATGAAATAAAAAGTGATTTTCAAAAGCTAGTTGCAAAAAGTGATTATGAAAATCAAAATATTACATTTATTCCTGTTAGTGCTTTAAAAGGTGATAATGTTGTTGAGTCATCAACTATAATGACATGGTATAAAGGACAAACTTTACTGGAACATTTAGAAAAATTAGATACAAAAGATATCTATAACAATGGGAAAATGCGATTTCCAGTTCAATATGTAATTAGGCCAAAAACAGCAGAATTTCATGATTATAGAGGTTATGCAGGGAAAGTATATGGAGGTGAAATAAAAGTTGGTGATGAAGTGGTTGTATTACCATCAAAAACAAAAACAAGGGTTAAAGAAATTAACTTTAATGGAAAAAAATACAACAGTGCAGCTCGTAGATCTTCAATTTCAGTAGTATTGGAAAATGATGTGAATGTTAGCAGAGGTGATATGATTGTAAAAGTAAACGAATTACCTAAAATTGAAAAACAATTTACAGCAACTCTATCATGGATGTGTAACAAAGAACTAACAGCAGGAGCTAAGTATATATTACAACATGGAGTTCATAAAGTGTTAGCTAAAGTAAGTGCTATAAACAATAAAATTGAAACAGATTTTTCAGGTGTTAAAACCAATATTTCTAGTTTGCAAATGAACGATATTGCTTCTGTATCATTACAACTAAATAAACCTATTTTTTTCGATTCATTTAAAGAACACAGAACAAACGGAGCCTTTATTTTAATAGATTCTCAAACAAATAATACCGTTGGTGTTGGTTTTATAAGGTAAAATTAAAAAATAAAATTTTGGATGTAGAAACACTTCATATTTTTTATGAAGTAGGGATTCTTGTTGCCAATTATAAAAATTAAATAGTATGAAAAATTTCAAATCTGAAATTGAAAACCCTATTATTTCTAAGGATATTCTAGATTTAGAAAATAAAATAGCCCTTTATTACGAAGGAAAAATTGACGAAGCACGTTTTAGAAGTTTACGACTTGCTCGCGGTATTTATGGGCAACGTCAGTTTGGCGTGCAAATGATTCGTATTAAACTTCCCTACGGAAAAGTTTCAAGTGAACAACTGCATAGAATTGCAGAGGTTTCAGATACATATTCAAGAGGAAGATTGCATATTACAACGCGGCAAGACATTCAAATTCACCATGTGAGTTTAGAGAAAACACCCGAGTTATGGGCTGAATTGGAACAGGATGAAATTACCTTACGAGAAGCTTGTGGAAATACAGTTCGTAATGTTACAGCTTCAGAAACTGCTGGAATTGACATAAAAGAACCTTTTGATGTATCTCCTTACGCTCAAGCTGTTTTTGAATTCTTTTTAAGAAACCCTATATGTCAAGAAATGGGACGAAAATTTAAAATTTCATTTTCTGGGACTGATGAAGATACGGCGTTGAGTTTTATAAACGATTTAGGCTTTATAGCGAAACTAAATAAAGGTGAAAAAGGGTTTAAAATACTGATTGGAGGAGGCTTGGGTTCGCAACCAAGGCCGGCAAATGTAATGTGTGAATTTATTTCAGTAGATAAAATTATCCCATTAATAGAAGCTGTTTTACGGGTGTTTGATAGATATGGTGAACGAACTAAAAGATCACGAGCCAGATTGAAATTTTTAGTACAGCAAATTGGTTTGGTAGCGTTTGTTAAACTGGTTAAAGAGGAGCATAAAGCACTTTCAAATCAAACCTATAAAATTGATACAGCTAAATTTGATAAAGAAATTATTTTACCTGAAATAAAAATACCTTCAGTTAAAATAAAAAATATGGAGACTTATAATTTGTGGAAGGAAACCAATGTAATTCCACAAAAACAACAAGGATTGTTTGCTATTGGTATTAAAATTCATTTAGGCAATTTTTATACAGATAAAGCACGTTTATTAGCTCATTTAATAAAAAAGTACGCAGCCAATGAATTGCGCTTATCATTAAGGCAAAATATATTAATTCGTCATGTAAAAGAAGAATTATTGCCTTTTTTTTATGTTGAATTAAAGAAGTTAGGTTTTGCAGAAACAGGATATAATAGTTTAGTAGATATTACAGCTTGCCCAGGTACAGATACATGTAATTTAGGAATAGCAAGCAGTACAGGAATAACCAAAGAACTTGAAAAAGTTTTGACCAATGAATACCCTCATTATAAAAATAATAAAGACATTACTATAAAAATTAGCGGTTGTATGAATGCTTGTGGGCAACATGCGATGGCTCATATAGGTTTTCAAGGAATGGCTATTAAATCAGGAAATTTAGTTGCACCAGCATTGCAAGTATTACTTGGTGGTGGAATTATTGGAAATGGAAAAGGAAGATTTTCAGATAAAGTAATAAAAATTCCAAGTAAAAGAGGTCCTGAAGCATTGCGTTATTTACTTAATGATTTTGAAACAAAAAAGGAGGATAAAGAAACGTTTTTAAAGTATTACGACAGAAAGCAAGAGCATTATTTTTACAAGCTTTTAAAACCATTAGCAGATACGTCTAACTTACAGCAAAAAGATTTTATGGATTGGGGAAGTAATGAGCAGTATATAAATACGGTTGGTATTGGTGAATGTGCAGGAGTAGTAATAGATTTGGTAGCAACCCTATTATTTGAGAGTGAAGAAAAAATAGAACAAGCCAAAGCGTCTCTTCAATTAAATCAGTTTTCTGACAGTGCGTATTATGCGTATACAAGTATGGTGAATACAGCCAAAGCATTACTATTAACTAAAGAAGAAAAAACAAATACACAAGCAATAATTATTACTGAATTTGAAAAATTGTTTAGTGATAAAATTAAATTAGAGACTCCATTTTCTGAATTTGTTTATCAAATAAAAAAGAATAAACCTTCAAAAGAGTTTACTACTAAATACGTACAAGATGCAGCGTTTTTTTATAAAAAAGTAACTACTTATAGAACTAAAACACGAAGTAATGGAAACAACCAACAAGCCTAAAGTTACCCTTATTGGAGCTGGACCAGGTGATCCAGATTTAATTACTGTTAAAGGTGTAAAAGCATTAGAAAAAGCAACCGTTGTTTTATACGATGCGTTGATAAATAGAGAATTGTTAAAATACATTTCAAAAAATGCGAAACGAATATTTGTTGGAAAGCGAAATGGTTTTCATAGCTATTCACAAAATGAAATAAATGAATTGATGGTAAAAAATGCTTTTCAATATGGCAATGTAGTTCGTTTAAAAGGAGGAGACCCATTTATATTTGGTCGTGGAGCCGAAGAAATAGACTATATCGCATCTTTTGGCATTGAAACCAAAGTTATTTCAGGAATTTCTTCTACAATGGCTGTACCTTCAAGTCAGGGAATCTCGTTAACCAAAAGAGGTGTTTCTGAAAGTTTTTGGGTAATTACAGGAACTACTTCAGAAGATAAATTGTCTCAAGATTTGAGTTTAGCAGCCCAATCAACTGCAACAGTAGTTATTTTAATGGGAATGAGCAAGCTGAAAGAAATTGTTGCCGTTTTTAAAAAATTCCATAAAGAGAACGTTCCAACCGCAATTATTCAAAACGGAACTACTACTAGTGAAAAGATAGGATTAGGAACTATAAATACTATTATTGAGGTGGTAAAAGAAAAGCAATTAGGTTCTCCAGCAGTAATTGTTATAGGCGAAGTTGTTAAAGAAAGTATTAAGCTGCGTTCTTTTTATGAAAAAATAAATTTAGAACTTTTATAAAAAACAGAAAATGGAACAAAACGAATTATATCCAATTTTTTTAAAAGTTTCACAATTAAATGTTTTAATTGTAGGAGGAGGCAAAGTGGCTTATGAAAAATTACACTTCCTGTTAAAATCTAGTCCACATGCAAAAGTATTGGTAGTTGCCAAAAGTTTTACAAGTAAACTAAAAAAAATAGCCTTAAAGCACAATACACCAATAATGTTTGGCGAATATGATAAAAGCCTTTTACACAAACAACACATTGTTATTGCAGCAACCAATAATAGTGAAGTGAACAAACAAATTTACACAGATTCCAAAGCAAAAAACATACTGGTAAATGTTGCTGATACACCAAAGTTGTGCGATTTTTATTTGGGAGGAATTGTAACCAAAGGCAACGTAAAAATAGCCATTTCTACCAACGGTAAATCACCAATACTAACCAAACGATTACGGCAATATTTTGAAGAAGTAATTCCCAATAATATTAACGAATTAACAGAAAATCTCGATTTATACAGAGAAACGCTAAAAGATAACTTTTCAAATAAAGTGTTGCAGCTAAACAAATTAACTAAAACATTGTTAATTAAATAGATAAAAATCTAATTTCACTTGTAAATAAACAGCATATTCCGTTTATTTGCAGTCAAGTTCATAAATAAACTGATAATTAGTTATTAAGAAAGGCAGAGGGAATAGACCTGTTGAAGCCTTAGCAACCCTTTATTTATAGAGAAGGTGCTACATTCTACCGCATATTAGTGGGAAGATAACACAAGAAAACTTCACATAGAAAACTTCTTCTTTTTTAATACTATTTATTTGGGCGTTACCGTAAACGGTCGGGCTTTGCGCACTCGCTTTTTTGTTAAAAAACAAAAAGAGCTCAAACAATGCTGCAATCCCTAACGCAAAACAAAGAGTAAGAAATATAGTAATAAACAGTAAAACAGGACAACTGCAACATCAAAAGGAGCAAAATAATAAAGATGAGCACAATTCAAGAAGAAATAAAAAAACGAATTTTAGTATTAGATGGAGCTATGGGAACCATGTTACAAGCCTATAAATTTTCTGAAGAAGATTATAGAGGTGAACAGTTTAAAGATTTTCATGTTTCGGTAAAAGGAAATAATGATATGCTTTCCATTACGCAACCAGCAGCTATTAAAGAAATTCATAAAAAATATTTAGAAGCAGGTGCCGATATTATTGAAACCAATACATTTTCTGGAACTACCATTGCTATGGCTGATTATGAAATGGAAGAATATGTTTATGAAATTAATTTCCAATCTGCTAAAATAGCTAAAGAAGCGGCGCAAGAATACACGGCTAAAAACCCTTTAAAACCTCGTTTTGTAGCCGGTTCTATAGGGCCAACAAATAAAACAGCAAGTATGTCTCCAGATGTAAATGACCCTGGTTATAGAGCGGTAACTTTTAACGATTTAAAAACAGCCTACAAACAACAAGCAGAAGCGTTGATAGATGGAGGGGTAGATTTATTAATGGTTGAAACCGTTTTTGACACACTAAATGCAAAGGCCGCTTTATTTGCAATTGAAGAAATTAAAAGTGAGCAAAATATAGATATTCCAATTATGGTGAGCGGTACTATTACAGATGCCAGTGGAAGAACCTTATCAGGTCAAACAGCAGAAGCCTTTTTAATTTCAGTATCACATATTCCACTTTTAACTATAGGTTTTAACTGCGCTTTAGGAGCTAATATGTTACAGCCGCATTTAGAAGCAATAGCCAATAAAACGCCATTTGGAATATCTGCACATCCAAATGCAGGTTTGCCGAATCATTTTGGAGAATATGATGAAACCCCTAAAGAAATGGCTATGCAAATTGAAGAGTATTTAAAAAAGAATTTAATCAATATAATAGGAGGCTGTTGTGGAACAACACCAGTACATATCAAAGCAATTTCAGAAATAGCTGCTAAATATAAGCCTAGAAAAATAGTTTGAGTTTAAAAGGATATAAATTAATTGATACGTCGTTCTGAACCTAATTTAGAATCTGATCATAAAAAAATGAATAAAAAAGAAAAATATTTAAAACTTGCAGGGTTAGAACCTTTAATATTGAGCCAAAACAGCAATTTTATAAATGTTGGTGAACGTACCAATGTTGCGGGTTCTCGTAAGTTTTTAAGATTGATTAAAGAGGAAAAATTTGATGAGGCCTTGGCAGTTGCACGTCATCAAGTTGAAGGTGGAGCTCAAATAATTGATATTAATATGGATGATGGTTTAATTGATGGTAAAAAAGCAATGGTTCGTTTTATGAACTTAATTGCTGCCGAACCAGATATTGCCAGAGTTCCTATAATGATTGATAGTTCTAAATGGGAAATTATTGAAGCTGGTTTACAAGTAGCACAAGGTAAATGTGTGGTAAATTCTATTAGTTTAAAAGAAGGAGAAGAAGCATTTATACACCATGCACAACTTATTAAAATGTACGGATCCGCAGTAATTGTAATGGCTTTTGATGAAGTTGGACAAGCAGATAATTACCAACGTAGAATTGAAATAGCCAAACGTTCGTATGAAATTTTAGTAAATAAAATTGGCTTTCCATCAGAAGATATTATTTTCGATTTAAATGTATTTCCTGTGGCAACAGGAATGGAAGAACACAAAAAAAATGCCATTGATTTTATAGAGGCAACACGTTGGGTTCGTACAAATTTACCAAATGCAAGTGTTAGCGGAGGTGTAAGTAATGTGTCTTTTTCATTTCGTGGGAATAATGGTGTAAGAGAGGCAATGCATTCCGTATTTTTATACTACGCTATAAAAGCAGGAATGAATATAGGAATTGTAAATCCGGCGATGCTTGAAGTGTATGATGAAATTCCGAAAGATTTATTAACCCATGTTGAAGATGTAATTTTAGATAGAAGAGAAGATGCTACTGAGAGATTATTAACCTTTGCTGAAACCGTAAAAGGTTCAAAAGCGGTACAAAAAGTTGATTTATCTTGGAGAGAAAAGCCAGTACAAAATAGAATTACACATGCCTTGGTAAGAGGTATAGATGAATTTATTTTAGAAGATGTTGAAGAAGCAAGAAAAAATGCATCACAGCCAATAGAAGTTATTGAAGGCAATTTAATGCTTGGTATGAACGTAGTAGGAGATTTATTTGGAGAAGGGAAAATGTTTTTACCGCAAGTGGTAAAATCTGCTCGTGTAATGAAAAAAGCAGTTGCTTATTTATTGCCGTTTATTGAAGCAAATAAGGGTGGAGTAATTCAAACAAATGGTAAAATTTTATTGGCAACTGTAAAAGGCGATGTGCATGATATTGGTAAAAATATTGTAGGAGTGGTTTTAGGCTGTAATAATTATGATATTTTGGATTTAGGAGTTATGGTTGCGCCTGAAAAAATAATTGAAACTGCAAAAGCTCAAAAAGTTGATATTATAGGTTTAAGTGGTTTAATAACACCTTCATTAGATGAAATGGTGTACTTAGCCAAAGAAATGGAACGTCAAAATTTTAAAGTTCCTTTGTTAATTGGAGGTGCAACAACCTCAAAAGCACATACAGCAGTTAAAATTGATCCACAATATAAAAACGCTGTAGTACATGTGCACGATGCTTCAAGAGCTGTTACAGTTGTGGGCGATTTATTAAATAAAAGATTTAACCAGAAGTATATTGGAGATATAAAAGAAGATTATGTTAAAGTTCGTAACGGATTTTTAAATCGTTCTAAACGAAAAGAATATTTAACGTTAACTGAAGCCAGAAAAAACAAGTTTAAAATTGATTGGAATTTAACAAAAATACACAAGCCAAATTTTATTGGAACTCAGGTTATCGATGATTTTGACTTATCAAAGCTATTAGATTATATAGATTGGAGTCCGTTTTTTAGAACTTGGGAATTACATGGAAAATACCCTGCAATTTTAACCGATGAAGTTGTGGGAGAAGAGGCTACCAATTTATTTAAAGACGCAAAAATTTTATTGCAGAAAATACTCGATGAAAAGTTATTAAAAGCCAAAGCTGTATTTGGAATTTTCCCTGCTAACGCTGTTGAAGATAATATTGAAGTTTATACGAATGAACATAGAGATAAGCCACAAGTTGAATTTAGAACTTTACGTCAACAATTAAAAAAGAAAGAAGGCATTCCTAATATAGCTTTGGCAGATTTTATAGCTCCAAAGGAAACGGGAATTGAAGATTATGTAGGAAGTTTTTGTGTGTCTACAGGTTTTGGAACGGCTGAATTGGCTGCCGAATTTGAAAAAGATCACGATGATTATAACTCAATACTTATAAAATCATTGGCTGATAGGTTGGCAGAGGCTTTTGCCGAATATTTACACAAAGAAGTACGTACAAAATATTGGGGATACGCAACCTCAGAAACATTGTCTAACCAAGAATTGATAAAAGAAGAATACAAAGGAATTAGACCTGCTCCAGGATATCCTGCTTGTCCGGATCATACAGAGAAATTGACAATTTGGAAACTGTTGAAAGTAAAAGAAACTATTGGTGTTGAGCTAACAGATAGTTTGGCAATGTGGCCTGCAGCATCCGTTTCAGGATATTATTTTGCAAATGAAAAAGCAAAATATTTTGGATTGGGAAAAATAACATTAGAGCAAGTTAAAGCTTTTGCTATTAGAAAAAAAATGGATGTTGAAACTGCTAAAAAATGGTTGAGTCCAAATTTGGCAGAATAAGGCATCTAATGGTATAAGTGAAAATAAATAAACGCTGTTTTGACTAAGAAGGTAGTTTGCGAAGCAATGTTATTCTGCACTTGTTGAAGGCATATATTTTAATATGAATTGAAATTAACAAACACAGTGCGTTAGCGATAGCAGTGGTATCCTTTTTTGAGGGAAACGGAAAAAAAGATATAACGGATAGCGCGACCTGAAAGGGAACGCCATAATAATTATAAAATGAAAGTTACAGAACACATAGAACAAGCCAATGGAAAAACACTATTTTCTTTTGAAATAGTGCCACCACAAAAAGGACAAAATATACAGGAATTGTACAATAATATTGATCCGTTAATGGAATTTAACCCTCCTTTTATTGATGTAACCACCTCAAGAGAAGAACATATTTACATTCAAAAAGGAGATTTGCTAGATCGTAAAATTACACGTATGCGACCTGGAACGGTTGGTATTTGTGCTTCGTTGAAATATAAATACAATGTAGATGCAATTCCTCATGTGCTTTGTGGGGGTTTTACCAAAGAAGAAACAGAATATGTGTTGGTAGATTGCCATTACTTAGGGTTAGATAATGTGATGGCTTTGCGTGGTGATGCTATGAAGCATGAACAATACTTTAAAGCTACAAAAGGAGGCCATCAATATGCGTCGGAGTTGGTAAAACAAATTAACAATTTAAATAAAGGAAAATATTTACATGAAATAATAGAAACACCTTATAATTCTAATTTTTGTATTGGAGTAGCAGGATATCCTGAAAAACATTTAGAATCTCCCAGTTTAGAGACAGATTTAAGAAGATTAAAGGAAAAAGTAGATGCAGGAGCCGATTATGTGGTAACTCAAATGTTTTTTGATAATAAAAAGTATTTTGATTTTGTTAAAAAGGCACGCAATATTGGAATTACCGTACCTATAATTCCAGGCATTAAACCAGTTGCTATAAAACGTCATTTACAAATATTACCTCAAGTATTTAAATTGGATTTGCCTGAAATATTAATTCGTGAAATTGAAAAGTGCAAGGATAATAAAGAAGTAAGACAAGTAGGTGTTGAATGGGCTATACAACAATCAAAAGAATTGGTTGCTGCAGGTGTGCCTGTAGTACATTTTTACTCTATGGGCAAATCGGATAATATAAAAGAAATAGCTTCCAAAGTTTTTTAAAATTACTTTTAATAATAGTATCATAAATAAAAGTAATGTAAGTTAAATTGCTATAGTGAAATATTTGATTACTTTTGCATGTAACTTAGAAAAATTAATATTAAAAAATATAGATTATGGCATTAGAAGTAACAGATGCAACTTTTGACGAAGTAGTTTTAAAATCAGATAAACCAGTAATGGTTGATTTTTGGGCAGCATGGTGTGGGCCTTGTAGAATGGTGGGTCCTATTATGGAGCAATTACACTCAGAATACGAAGGGAAAGCAATTATAGCAAAAGTTGATGTTGATGCACACCAACAATTTGCTGCTAAATACGGAGTTAGAAATATACCTACAGTTTTAGTTTTTAAAAATGGGGAAGTTGTTGAAAAACAAGTAGGAGTTGCACCAAAATCAGTGTATGAACAAAAAATAAATGCACATCTATAGAAAATCGTAACTTTTTAATTTTTTGAAGAAAAGGCTTGACAAATTGTCAAGCCTTTTCTGTTAAAACACTATATTTACCAGTGTTAATAAAATAAAAATGAGTCCTTTAATAGAAAAAAATAATTCTGAAATAGATAATCTTGAGTTGTTAGCAAATCAAGTAGTTGAAGGGTTTATTACAGGGATGCATAAAAGTCCGTTTCATGGGTTTTCAGTTGAATTTGCTGAGCATAGGTTGTATAATAAAGGAGAAAGCACGCGTCATATCGATTGGAAATTATATGCAAAAACAAAAAAATTATTTACAAAGCGTTACGAAGAAGAAACCAATTTACGCTGCCATTTAATTATTGATAATTCGGCTTCAATGCATTTCCCAATAGTTAAAAACCCTACTGTAAATAACGTGTCAAAAATAGCATTTTCAGTAATTGCTTCTGTCTCGTTAATGGAAATTTTGAAACACCAAAGAGATGCTGTAGGATTGAGTATTTACAGTGATAAATATGAGTATTACGCACCTGCAAAAGGGAGTGAAAGGCATAGGAGAATGTTAATTAACGAATTAAAAAGCTTGTTAACTAATAAATCTAAAGCATCAACTAATACGTATAAGGTTTTACATGAAATAGCAGAAAATATTCACAGAAGATCATTAATTTTTTTGTTTACAGATATGTTTCAAACAACTAAAAATGAACATGAGTTATTTGAAGCCTTACGTCATTTAAAGTACAATAAACATGAAGTAGTTTTGTTTCATACCTATGATGGCAAATTAGAATTGAATTTTGATTTTAAAAATACCCTAAATAAATTTGTTGATGTTGAAACAGGAGAACAGATAAACTTGTATGCTTCCTCTATAAAGAAACAGTACAAAACAGAAGTTGAAAACTATTTTAAAAGCCTGAAGTTGAAATGTATGCAGTACAAAATTGATTATGTTCCAGTAGATATTCACAAAGGGTTTTCCGAGATATTAGTTTCGTATTTAATAAGTAGAAAGCGATTTTTATAATATTTATTAAAAAAACCTTTGCAAATACAAAAAACGCTATTATATTTGCATCCGCTAAGAGCAACGGTCTGGTAGTTCAGCTGGTTAGAATACCTGCCTGTCACGCAGGGGGTCGCGGGTTCGAGTCCCGTCCAGACCGCTTTTAATTTTTCAAAGCCTTATAAACATTGAGTTTGCAAGGCTTTTTTCTTTTTAGTATAAATAGTGGGTTGCTTTAAAGCACTTAAATTCTTCGGCTTTTTTTAGATTTATTCTAAATTATTTATAGGGGTATGTATTGGTAAATTATTTGTTAATTTAGCGAACTTTTAAATATTTTAATTTAAAAAATGGCAATTCATTTTTAAATAAATAAAATAACAAACATTAAAATTTAAAATAAATCATTATGAAAAAAAACGTTACTTTAATAGTATTAACAATCTTTCTTACTTTCAATTCTCTAGCTCAAAAGAAGTATTTTGCAGAAGTATATGTCGTAAATGGAGTAGAGGCGTACATTTTAAATGAACCAGTTAGACCTTACGAAATTGTTTATGGTAAAGGACAAAGTATTAACTGGTCAAGTTATTTAACAGGAGGGTTGATTAATAATAGTATCTCTACTAAAGTTGGTAAGTTTATAAAAGGAATTGTTAAAAAAGCGACAAAAGATAATAAACAAATTGATGCGGTAATTTACACTAGTGGGAAAAATGTTACGGCTATTAAATTTACTGATGAACCAACTTCAGAAACTAAGCAAAAGGCAACAGTTCACCGGTTAAATGGTATTCCAACGTATGTAATGTGTGAACCTTACAATGAATTTAGAGTTGCTAAAAGTAAAAAAGGAGGAATTAAGTGGAAATCTGCATTTACTGCGGGCTTAATAAACAATAGTATAGAGCAAGATTTAATGAAATTCGCAAAAAAATATAAAAAAATGTATACTAAAAATCAGATAGATGCTCTTTACTATACTAGCGGAAAATCTTGTGATGGAATTATTTTCGACAACAATTAAACTTGTAATAAATAAGGTTTTAGATTAAGGTAATACTAAAGGCTATTGGGTTTGTTTTAAACTTCCAGTAGCCTTTGGAATTATATGAACTATTGGTAACTTGTTGCATACGTAATTTTTTAGTTAAAATTTTAAAAAACAACTTCATCAACACTACAAAGAACGTTATTTTAGGTGATTATTTCTTTAGAAGTTATGTTCATGACAATTAAACAAACATTTAGAACTTGAATAGTTTCAAGAATAGGAATATCCCACTTAAAACTAAGTTCTAAGGTGCTGATATATTTTCCAAATCTAAATTTTAAAGTTCATGTATATTCAAAAATAATACGTATTCTGCTCAATAAAAATAATCCAAAAACAATAATTATTAATCTATTTTTTCCATATTTTTATATTTCTCAGACTTCCAAAAATCTTGATAAGAGTACATTAATTCTTCTGACATTTCCATCCATTTTACACGTCCTGTTCTAATAGCATTTCTCAATTTGCTAAATCTTTTTTTAGAAAGTGGTAATTTCATGTTGTTTAAATCTAATTCTTCCATAATGTTATAGTTATTTAAATTGTACAATCATTATTGTTAATAACTCCCCAAAGTACTCTTAAGTCTTTAAAAGAAAAGACCTAAAATTGTGCTGTTTTTATAAAATTATACTCTTTGGTTATGGTGTAATTAAACACTAAAAAGTTATCTGGAGTTTTAAACTAATAGGTTTTGGCAGATGCTTAATATAACACATTTTTTTAAAAAATGCAAATTTAAAACGTTATATGTAGCTAGTTATTAGTTAATTAAGCGGGTTTTAAATTTGTTTTAAGGATGTAAAGTACCGTAAATTACACTTGTTTTTACATTTATATTAGTAATCTTCATATTGAATTTAGAAAAATGAATAGAATGTTTTAGCGTCTCTTTTTTCCAATTAAACGGTAGGTTTTTAGGGTTTTTAAGTGAAGTTAAAACAAGTAAGGTTATTAATAGAAATATGCTGAATGAGGGAAGTTTTAATATCGTATTTAGATAATTTGTATGTTAAAATTCAGTTTTAATTTGTATGGTTTTAAGCAAAAATGTTTTGGCGCATAATTTTTAAACACCTAACTAAATTTACTGCTTTTCTAAATAGAATTAGATTAGAACTTTTTAAATCGTTTAAATTTATAAACTAAAATTAAATATTAAATCATTATTTTCGCAGTATAAGCAATTTGTTGGAAATAATTTGAGGTATCCAATAAGTTTAAAGTAGTAAATATACAGCGATGAAAGGAATTATTTTAGCAGGAGGTACAGGTACCCGATTGTATCCAATTACAAAAGGAACTTCCAAACAATTATTGGCAATCTATGATAAACCAATGATTTATTATCCACTCTCAGTATTAATGCTTTCAGGAATAAAAGAAGTATTGATTATTTCTACACCACAAGATTTGCCTAATTTTAAAAAATTATTGGGAGATGGAAGTGATTTAGGAATGCAATTTTCATATAAAGAACAACCATCACCAGACGGGTTAGCACAAGCATTTATTTTAGGTGATTCATTTATTGGAGAAGACGATGTTTGTTTAATTTTAGGAGATAATATTTTTTATGGAGCAGGAATTGAAAAATTGTTTAGTGATGCTGTAAATACGGTTTTAAACAAAAAGAAAGCATCAATTTTTGGCTATTATGTACAAGACCCTGAAAGGTATGGCGTAGCCGAATTTGATAAAAACGGAAATGTACTAAGCATTGAAGAAAAACCAAAACAACCTAAAAGTGATTATGCAGTAGTTGGGTTGTATTTTTACCCTAATAGTGTGGTTAAAATTGCAAAAAACATAAAGCCTAGTGCAAGAGGTGAATTGGAAATAACTGCTGTAAACCAAACCTATTTAAAACAAAATAAGTTAACAATGAAAATGATGGGACGTGGGTATGCTTGGTTAGACACCGGTACGCAAGATTCTTTGTTAGAAGCGTCAAATTTTATCCAAACAATTGAAAAGAGACAAGGGCTAAAAGTGGCTTGTATTGAAGAAATTGCCTTTGACAAAGGGTATATCAATGCAAATCAATTAAGAAAATTAGCAGAACCATTGAAAAAAAATGAATACGGACAGTATTTGTTGAATTTGCTTAAAGATTAAAAAAAGTATAAGATTGCAATTTAAGTAGCGATTTTTAATTATAAATATAAAAACTCTTTTGATAAAGGGAAGAAGTTGATCTATTAATAAATATTTTAGGTTAAAGAGCATCAAAAATTCAAAAAAATAAGCTTAAACCTCTTTTCTTTTAAACTTTTATTCTATGAAATTTATAAAAACTGAAATTCCTGAAGTCGTTTTGTGTAAACCCACTGTTTTTAATGATGACAGAGGTTATTTTTTTGAATCTTTTAAAAAAAATACATTTGAAAACTTTATAGGTTACCCAGTCAATTTTTGCCAAGATAATGAAGCAAAATCAACAAAAGGAGTATTAAGAGGGTTGCACTACCAATTGCCTCCTTTTGCGCAATCTAAATTGGTACGGGTTGTAAAAGGAAGCGTACTAGATGTTGTTGTAGATATTAGAAAAAATGCTCCAACTTTTGGGAAATACATCGCTATTGAAATTAGTGAAGAGAACAAATATCAGCTATTTATCCCAAGAGGCTTTGCTCATGGGTATGTAGGATTAAGTGATGAGGTTATTTTTATGTACAAAGTAGATAATTATTACAATCAAGAAGCAGAAAGAGGAATTATATACAATGATAATTTTTTAGGAATTGATTGGAAATTAGATGAAAAAGAACTTATTATTTCTGAAAAAGATAAAGCGCAACCTCTATTTAAAAATGCAGATATTTTTGAGAATAACAAAACGTATTAAATGATAAATGTGCTTGTTACAGGCTCAAAAGGGCAATTAGGGTTAGCATTAGCCAGTTTAGAAAATGTTTTTTTAAACTACAACTTTTTTTTTACAGATAAAAGCGAGTTAGATATTACCAATTTCAAAGCTGTTTCAGCTTTTATCTCAAAAAACAAAATTGAAGTACTTATAAACTGTGCCGCATATACGAATGTTGATAAAGCTGAAGATGAACCAGACTTAGCAAATAAAATTAACCATTTAGCCGTTAAAAATTTAGCTGAAATAGCTAAGGCACAGCAGTTGAAATTAATTCATATTTCAACCGATTATGTTTTTGATGGGAATTCAAACACACCTTATACAGAAAAAGAGAATACAAACCCTCAAAACGTATACGGAACTAGTAAATTAAATGGAGAGCGCGCACTATTAAAGGTAAATCCGCCAAATGCTGTAATAATAAGAACAGCTTGGTTGTACTCATCATTTGGTAAAAACTTTGTAAAAACAATACGAAAGCTAAGTGCAGAAAAAGAAAGTATTTCAGTAATTTCAGATCAAATTGGTTCACCAACGTATGCTTGTGATTTAGCAAAGGTTATTTTGCAAATAACACCTTTAATTAAAGGTAAAGGAGCTCAAATTTACCACTATGCAAATGAGGGAGCATGTAGTTGGTTTCAATTTGCTGAAGAGATCGTAAAAATTTCTAAAAACAACTGTAAAATAGTACCTGTTACTACAGCGCAATTCAAAACAGTAGCAAAAAGACCTAAATTTAGTTTGCTTGATTCGCATAAAATTCAAAAAGTATTTGATGTAAAAATTTCCCATTGGAAAGAGGCTCTTAAAATTTGTATAACACAATTCAAATAGAAATAAAAACAGGTGTTTTGTGTTTAAACTTAACGGCACAATACCAGCCAAACAGGTATGCATCTCTTTAACTGTAGTACTTTTGCCCTCTAAAATAACAACTTAAAGTCTTTGTCTTTCTTTTTAAAAATTTTACCTTTAACTTTTTTAAAGAGGCAATAATAGAATAAGTATTTTCAAGCAATAAAAGAAGTATTTGTTAGTTAGATACACCAAATATAAAAGGAATAAATAGCATAGAATATGAAATCAATATTAGTTACAGGAGGTGCCGGATTTATAGGATCTAATTTAATAGAATATTTAGTAAAAAAATACCCAGATTATAATATTGTAAATATAGATTTGTTAACCTACGCAGGAAATTCAGAAAACTTAAAAGCAGTAGAGAAAGCACCAAATTATACTTTTGTACATGGAGATATTTGCGATAGAGATTTAATAGAACGTGTTTTTCATCATTATTACATTCATGGAGTCATTCATTTAGCGGCTGAATCTCATGTAGATAATTCTATTGATGGTCCTGAAATTTTTATTAAAACCAATGTGAAAGGCACATTTACGCTGTTAGATGTGGCCTATAAATACTGGATGGAAAAACCATTTGTTTATAAAAAAGGATTTGAAGCAAATAAATTTTTACACGTATCAACAGACGAAGTGTATGGTAGTTTAGGGGAAACCGGTTTGTTTACAGAAAAAACACCCTATGCACCCAACTCACCTTACAGCGCATCAAAAGCAGGTAGTGATATGATTGTGCGTAGTTACCACCACACCTATGGTATGAACACTGTAATTACCAACTGTTCAAATAATTACGGTCCAAAACAGCACGACGAAAAATTAATACCTACCGTAATTAGAAAGGCATTGGCAGGAGAAAACATACCTGTTTATGGTGATGGAACAAATATTAGAGATTGGTTGTATGTGCTAGATCATTGTAAGGGAATTGATTTAGCTTTTCATAATGGTAAATCTGGAGAAGTGTATAATATTGGAGGTGAAAACGAACAAAATAACAACTATATTGTAACTAAAATTTGTGAATTGTTAGATAATTTAGTCCCTCAAAAAGGGAAAACGTATAAAAATCAAATTACCTATGTAGCAGATAGAGCAGGTCATGATTATAGATATGCCATTGATGCTACTAAAATTGAAAATGAATTGGGATGGAAAGCTGATGAGAATTTTGATTCAGGGATATTAAAAACAGTTAAATGGTATTTGGAAAAATATAAGTGAGCCCTTCGGCTCCGCTCAGGATGAAAGGTGAGAAGTGAGAAGCGAGAAGTGAGAAGTGAGAAGTGAGCCCTTCGGCTACGCTCAGGATGAAAAGTGAGAAGTGAGAAGCCGTCATTGCGAGTGCAACGAAGCAATCTCATGTTCAAAACTATAAAGAAAAAGATTACCACGTCGCTAGCTCCTCGTAATGACGCTACATTTTGTCAGTTCGAGTAATTTTTAGAAATGGAATGAAGAAAAATAGTATCGAGAACAGTTTTAATAAGCGAAACGTAAACAATACCTAAGTGTATTAAAATAAGTATAGAAAATAAATGGAAAAAGAAATTAAAATTGCAATTATTGGACTAGGATATGTAGGATTGCCCTTGGCTCGTTTATTTGCTACTAAATATTCAGTAATTGGGTTTGACATTAATAAAAAACGTGTTGAAGAACTAAAAAAAGGTATTGATACAACCTTAGAAATTGAAAATGAAATGCTACAAAAAGTATTGGTAAAAGCTACCTCAACAGTAAAAGGGCTGTATTGCACTACCAATATTCAAGATATTGAACAATGCAATTATTATATAATTACGGTGCCTACTCCAGTTGATAGTAATAATAAGCCAGATTTAACACCCTTAGTAAAATCTAGTGAAACGGTTGGAAGTGTTTTAAAGAAAAACGATGTGGTTATTTATGAATCTACCGTGTATCCAGGAGCTACTGAAGAAGTTTGCATCCCAATTTTAGAAAAAAAATCAGCACTAATGTTTAATACCGATTTTTTTGCTGGCTATTCTCCTGAACGAATTAATCCGGGAGATAAAAAACATACGGTTGAAAAAATATTAAAAGTAACTTCGGGTTCAACACCTGAAATAGGAGAAGAGATAAACCAATTATATGCATCGGTAATAACAGCAGGTACCCATTTAGCACCTTCAATAAAAGTTGCTGAAGCCGCAAAAGTAATTGAAAACTCACAGCGAGATATTAATATTGCCTTTGTAAATGAGTTGGCTAAAATTTTTAATTTACTAAACATTGATACCAATGCCGTATTAGAAGCTGCTGGCACAAAATGGAATTTTTTACCATTTAAACCCGGTTTGGTTGGAGGGCACTGTATAGGCGTAGATCCGTATTATTTAGCGCAAAAAGCACAAGAAGTTGGGTATCATCCTGAAATTATTTTAGCGGGAAGAAGGATGAATGATAGTATGGGGCATTATGTAGCATCAGAAGTTATAAAGTTGTTTGTTAAAAATGATATAAAAATAAAAGCTGCTAAAATTTTAGTATTGGGAATTACCTTTAAAGAAAATTGCCCAGATGTTAGAAATACAAAAGTAGTTGATGTAATTAAAAATTTAGAAGATTTTGGAATTGAGGTAACTGTTTTTGATCCTTGGGCAAACCCAGATGAAGTATTTAAAGAGTACGGTATTAAAACACTTAATACTATGCCAAAAGCAACATTTGACGGAGTTGTATTGGCAGTTGCTCACCAAGAGTTTTTACACTTAGATTTTTCTAATTACCTTAACAAAAAAAGCGTTGTTTATGATGTAAAAGGAGTATTGAAATGCCAAGTTGATGGAAAGCTGTAAAAGAGGGGTGAACTAAGATCAAAACTAAAACTCTTGTTTGGAGTTGATATTTAGATTTTCATCTTCGTTAAATAAAATGCTATGAGGAATTTTAGAAAGTACGATGTGTGGATTGATGGTATGAAAATAGTAAATGAGATTTACAAAATTGTAGGTAAATTTCCTAAGAGCGAGAATTTACGTTAATTTTTCAAATAACACGAGCTGCTGTTTCAATACCTTCAAATATTGCTGAAGGAGCATCAAGAAATTCAGAAAAAGATTTTGGACGGTTTTTAGAAATTAGTTTAGGTTCTGCTTTTGAATTAGAAACACAAGTAAGAATAGCCAAAGAAAGGGAATTTATTAACAGTGAAAATTCGTCAGATATTATAGAAGAATTAATAAGTTTGCAAAAGTGAATAAGCGCATTGAGAAAAAAATATTGAAAAAAAATTAAGAGCAAAACGAAGATTCTTATCTAGAACTAGTAATTTAGTCTTAGCCAAAGTAATAAACAAAAAATGAACATAACAGTAATAGGCACAGGGTATGTAGGGTTGGTATCAGGAACTTGTTTTTCGGAAATGGGAAATAAAGTAACCTGTGTAGATATAGATGTCCAAAAAATTAAAAACCTTCAACAAGGAATAATTCCTATATATGAACCAGGTTTAGAACCCATGGTTTTAAAAAATTCAAAAAAAGGGAATTTATTATTTACAACAGATTTAAAAACAGCCATAAAAGATACTGAAATTGTATTTATTGCAGTAGGAACTCCTATGGGTAATGATGGCTCAGCAGACCTTCAATATGTATTGGAAGTTGCAAAATCTATTGGAGAAAATATGCAAAAGTCATTGGTTGTAGTCGATAAATCTACGGTGCCAGTTGGTACGGCCGATAAAGTAAAAATAACCATTCAAAAAGAATTAAATATACGAGGTGAAGCAATTCCTTTTGATGTAGTATCAAACCCTGAATTTTTAAAAGAAGGTGCAGCAATCAACGATTTTATGAAGCCAGATCGTGTTATTATTGGTGCAGAAACAGCAACTGCCATAGAAAAAATGAAGCAATTATATGCACCATTTTGTATGTCGCACGATCGTTTTATAGTAATGGATATACGCTCGGCAGAAATGACCAAATATGCGGCGAATGCAATGTTAGCAACCAAAATTTCATTTATGAACGAGATTGCCAATATATGTGAAAAAGTAGGAGCAGATGCTAATATGGTTCGCATAGGAATTGGTTCAGATGAAAGAATAGGCTATAACTTTATTTATCCGGGTTGTGGTTATGGAGGCTCATGTTTTCCTAAAGATGTAAAAGCACTTCAAAAAATAGCACTAGAGCATAACTACGAAGCAAAATTAATTAGTAGTGTAGAGGAAGTTAACAATGCTCAGAAACTAGTGATTGCTCAAAAAATTACACAACGTTTTGGTGAGAATTTATCGGGAAAAATCTTTGGTGTTTGGGGATTAGCATTTAAACCTGGAACCGATGATATGCGTGAAGCACCAGCCATTTATGTTATCAAAGAGTTGATAAAAAAAGGAGCATCTATTTTGGCATACGATCCAAAAGCAATGGGTGAAGCAAAAAACTTTTACTTAAAAAACATGGCTAAAGTAAATTATGTTAATTCAAAATACCAAGCCTTAGAAAATGCTGATGCTCTGGTGCTTTTAACCGAGTGGAAAGAATTCCGTTCTCCAGATTTTACCGAGATTAAAAAACTACTTAAAAATCCTATCATTTTTGATGGCCGTAACCAATACAATGTTTTTAATTTAGAAACGAAAGGGTTTGAGTACTATCAAATAGGGAAAAAGTAAGTCCTTCGGCTGCGCTCAGGGTGAGAGGTGAGAAGTGAGAAGTGAGCCCTTCGGCTGCGCTCAGGGTGAGAAGTGAGAAGTGAGAAGTGAGAAGTGAGAAGTGAGAAGTGAGAAGTGAGAAGTGAGAAGTGAGAAGTGAGAAGTGAGAAGTGAGCCCTTCGGCTGTGCTCAGGGTGAGATGTAAAAACCGTCATTACGAGACGTGAGAGCGACGTGGTAATCTATTGTGTTGTAGTTCCAATTATAAGATTGTTTCGTTACGTTTGCAATGCTGGTAATTATTCAAACGGCCTATCGAGACTTTAGCGTAAAATTTGCGATGAAAATTTCGCAGCAAATTTCAGACTGTTAGAGCTTTACGAATTATAAAAACAGTTATTAGTGTCCGATAAACATTTTTAAAAGCAGGATTTCCATTTTGGATTTCCTGCTTTATTTATATCTTGATTTTTACTACAAAATTGAGATATGAACAAAAGTACACACTTTAGCGGAACTCCCATAATTAAACAAATTTTAAAGTATATCCCACAAGAAGATATTACTCGGACAGCCAAAACCTATAATAGCGACAGATATTATAAAAAGTTCAAAACCTACGACCATTTAGTCACGATGCTATATGCCACAATGAGCGGAGTATCCTCACTTAGAGAGTTGTCGACCGTTTTATTAGCCTGTGAAGGACGTATCAGTCATTTAAACCTAAAACATTTTCCAAAACGAAGTACATTATCAGATGCCAACAGGAAGAGAACCAGTGAAGTCTTTGGCGCAATTTATTCAAAACTATTGCAACGCTATGCTCCGTTTTTATCGGACAGCAGTCCATTAAAACCAACAATAAAGAATTTAAAAATTGTAGATTCTACCACAATCAGCCTATTTAGTGATATTTTAAAAGGAGTTGGTCGTAATCCTCTTAATGGCAAAAAGAAAGGAGGTATCAAGATGCACACAATGATAAATGCTTTGGAAGATGTACCTTGTCTGATACGTTTTAGCAGTGCTGCTACTCACGACCACACCTTTTTAAAAGAGTTAAATTTAGAGAAAGATTCTTTTGTAGTTTTTGATAAAGCATACAATGATTATCTCCAATATTTAGAGTGGACTTTAAATGATATTTACTTTGTAACTCGCCAAAAAGACAATGCTGTCTATAAAAGCATTAAAGAATTTGATTTAGCAGACAAAACAAGTGATGCAGTGCTAAAAGATGAACTTATATTGATAAAAAAAGACGATACATCTATTCAAATAAGAAGAGTTGCTTATTGGGATGCTACACAAGAAAAAGTGTATGAGTTTATCACCAATAATGTAGAAATATCTCCAGACCAAGTAGCCGATATATACAAACACAGATGGCAGATTGAAACAATGTTTAAAAGACTTAAGCAGAACTTCCCTCTTAAATATTTTCTTGGAGATAATCAAAATGCAATAGAAATTCAGATATGGTCAGCATTAATTATTCAACTCATTATACTAGTTATTCAACGAAAAATCAAACGGAAATGGGCATATTCAAATATGATTTCTGTGATGAGATTTCATCTGATGACCTACATTGATCTGTTTAAATTTCTCGAAAATCCAAACAAACAATGGTGGGAACTAACATCTAAACCTCCAGATATACAACTGCAACTTTTTAAGTAAGACACCTTGCTAAATCAAAAAGAAAAATATAAAGCGTATTTATTGGGATCAAAGATGGGTTTAATTAAAATTCGTAGTTTTATCGGACACTAATGAAAAACAGTTAAAAACCAGTAAAGCGAGTTTCTGAAATTTAGAAATTGAATAAAAAATTTAGGGAAAGTATTGTAAGCCTAGATTTTTGAATACTTTTTATCAATGAAAAAGTATTGGACAATGCAAAAAAGGACAGTAAGTAAAAGAGAGAAAAAGTTATTTCAAATAATTAGTTCTCGATACACCTTCATTTCACTACGGCACTCGAACAGACTAATCCATCCGTCATTACGAGACGCGATAGCGACGCGGTAATCTATTGTGTTGTAGTTCCAATTATAAGATTGTTTCGTTACGTTTGCAATGCTGGTAATTATTCAAACGGCCTATCGAGACTTTAGCGTAAAATTTGCGATGAAAATTTCGTAACAAATTTCAGACTGTTAGAGCTTTACGAATTATAAAAACAGTTAAAAACCAGTAAAGCGAGTTTCTGAAATTTAGAAATTGAATAAAAAATTTAGGGAAAGTATTGTAAGCCTAGATTTTTGAATACTTTTTATCAATGAAAAAGTATTGGACAATGCAAAAAAGGACAGTAAGTAAAAGAGAGAAAAAGTTATTTCAAATAATTAGTTCTCGATACACCTTCATTTCACTACGGCACTCGAACAGACTAATCCATCCGTCATTACGAGACGCGAGAGCGACGCGGTAATCTGTTGTGTTGTAGTTCCAATTATAAGATTGTTTCGTTATGTTTGCAATGCTGGTAATTATTCAAACGGCCTATCGAGACTTTAGCGTAAAATTTGCGATGAAAATTTCGCAGCAAATTTCAGACTTTTAGAGCTTTACGCATCATAAAAATAGTTGTACCCAATAAAAAAAAGACCCTTATAAATTCATAATAAAGAAAAAAGACACTACCTTTGATAGTATCAAATGATAGTATTAAAATGAAACCACCTTATGATATTACATCAAATATTTTAAAGTTAATTTCTTCTATTTCAGAAAAAATAGGAGAAATTAATGCAAATTATTTAAACAAACCTTCCACTACACTGAGAAAACAGAATAAAATTAAAACGATTCATTCTTCATTAAAAATTGAGGGAAATACATTAACTGAGGAACAAATAACTGCCTTATTAGAAAACAAAAGAGTAATTGGACCTCAAAAAGATATTAAAGAAGTACTTAATGCAATTGAAATTTACAAAAACTTAGAAAAATTCAATCCATATAACGAAAAATCATTCTTAAAAGCACATTCTACTTTAATGAATAATCTTGTTGAGAATGTAGGAAAGTATAGAAAACAAGGAGTCGGAATTGTTAAAGGATCTAAAGTAGAACATTTAGCACCACCTCATAAAAACGTTCCGTACTTAATGAAAGATCTTTTTCAATATCTGAAAAAGTCAGAAGAAATAGCATTGATTAAAAGTTGTGTCTTTCACTACGAAATGGAATTTATTCACCCTTTCCTTGATGGTAATGGTAGGATGGGCAGATTATGGCAAACGTTGATACTAATGGAAAAATATCCAGTTTTTGAGTATATCCCATTTGAGACACTTATTAGTAAAGACCAAGAAAAATATTATAGAGCATTATCTGAAAGTGATAAATCTGGAAAATCAACAAAATTTATTGAGTATATGTTAAATGTCATTAACACTTCAATTAGTGATTTACTAAAATATAATAATAGAATATTGAATGAAAAAGATAGACTTGATTATTTTGTTTCCCTCAACAAAATTGATTTTGCCAGAAAAGATTATATGGATATTTTTAAAGATATTTCTTCCGCTACTGCTAGTAGAGACTTGAAAAAAGGAGTTGAAATGAATCTATTTGAAAAAATAGGAGAAAAGAATAAAACAAAATATAGATTAAAACTAGGTACAACACCGCATATAGCCAATTACTAAATTAGAATAAATAGAAATAACTACTTTTAAACGGATTAGCAAACAGTGGAAAAGTACAGTTTTAAACCCGCAACTAACCATATGCAAACTCGTTAAAAACTACCAAAGCGAGTTTCTGAAATTTAGAAATTGAATAAAAAATTTAGGGAAAGTATCGTAAGCCTAGATTTTTGAATACTTTTTATCAATGAAAAAGTATTGGACAATGCAAAAAAGGACAGTAAGTAAAAGAAAGAAATGGTTATTTCAAATAATTAGTTCTCGATACAGCTTCATTTCATTACGGCACTAGAACAGACGAACCCATCCGTCATCCTATGTTTGTATAAGATGCTGGTAATTATTCAAGCGGCCTATCGAGACTTTAGCGTAAAATTTGCGATGAAAATTTCGCAAAAAATTTCAGACTGTTAGAGCTTTACGAATTATAAAAACAGTTAAAAACTACCAAAGCGAGTTTCTGAAATTTAGAAATTGAATAAAAAATTTAGGGAAAGTATCATAAGCCTAGATTTTTGAATACTTTTTATCAATGAAAAAGTATTGGACAATGTAAGAAAGGACAAGAATTTAAAAAAAATGTCTTCACTCTACGTTTGACCGCAATACTCCTCAGATAATCTATCTCCATAATTATTTAATAACTATACCGACTGTAATCGAAAAATTAATATAAATATTCATATTGTAATCGAAAAATTAATACATTTGTAGTATGATAGAGCGCATATTATTAAAAAAAATCAAAAAACAATTGTATAAAGGCAAAGCAATTATTCTGTTAGGACCTCGACAAGTTGGAAAAACGACATTGTTAAAAGAGCTTTCAAAGCAAGAAAAAGGTGTTTTATGGATAAATGCTGATAATATTGAAGATAGAGAACTATTTAATCAGCCTTCTGCTACAAGGCTAAAAGCTATTATAGGAAATTATAAAATTGTTATTGTTGACGAAGCTCAACGAATAGAAGATATTGGTGTTAAACTTAAATTAATAACAGATGAGTTAAAACATATTCAATTAATTGCAACAGGCTCTTCATCTTTTGAGTTATCTAATAACATAAACGAACCACTCACGGGTAGAAAGTTTGAACATCAACTATACCCAATATCATTTGGTGAATTGGTAAATCAACATCATTTGTTAAACGAATTAAAAATGTTAAATCATAGATTAATTTACGGTTCATATCCCGATGTGATTAATAATGCAGGTAATGAAAAAGAGATATTACAACAATTAACAAATAGTTATTTATATAAAGATATTTTAGAATGGAATAGAATTAAGAAATCTGACAAAATAATTAAACTGTTACAAGCAATATCTTTTCAGGTTGGCAATCAAGTCTCTTACCATGAATTAGGGCAAACGGTTGGTTTAAACAGTGAAACAGTTGAGTCTTATATAAATTTATTAGAACAATCTTTTGTTGTTTTTAAATTGAGTTCATTTAGCAGAAATTTAAGAAATGAATTAAAAAAATCACATAAAATATATTTTTACGATAATGGAGTAAGAAATTCGCTAATAGCCAACTATAACCCTATAAGTTTAAGAAATGATGTAGGTGCACTATGGGAAAATTATCTTATTAGCGAACGAGTAAAATATTGTGAGTACCATAAAATATATAGTAATAAGTTTTTTTGGAGAACGCATTCAGGACAAGAAATTGATTATATAGAAGAGCGTGAAGGAAAGTTATTTGCCTATGAATTTAAATGGAATAAAAATAAAAAAACAAAAATCCCTATTGCTTTCCAAAAAGCTTATGATAATTATGACTTTAAAGTAATAACTACTGGTAACTATGAAACATTTATAAATTAAACCATTTATCATTTTCAGCATAACAATATAATTTTTTTTCGTCATTACGAGACGCGATAGCGACGCGGTAATCTGTTGTGTTGTAGTTCCAATTATAAGATTGCTTCATTACGTTTGCAATGCTGGTAATTATTCAAACGGCCATCGAGACTTTAGCGTAAAATTTGCGATGAAAATTTTGCAAAAAATTTCAGACTGTTTGAGCTTTACGCATTATAAAACCAGATAAAAACCAGTAAAGCGAGTTTCTGAAATTTAGAAATTGAATAAAAAATTTAGGGAAAGTATCGTAAGCCTAGATTTTTGAATACTTTTTATCAATGAAAAAGTATTGGACAATGTAAGAAAGGACAGTAAGTAAAAGAAAGAAATGGTTATTTCAAATAATTAGTTCTTGATACAGCTTCATTTCATTACGGCACTCGAACAGATGAACCCATCGGTCATTACGAGACGCGATAGCGACGCGGTAATCTGTTGTGTTGTAGTTCCAATTATAAGATTGCTTCATTACGTTCGTAAAGATGGTAATTATTCAAGTGGCCTATCGAGACTTTAGCGTAAAATTTGTGATGAAAATTTCGCAACAAATTTCAGACTGTTAGAGCTTTACGCATTATAAAACCAGATAAAAACCACTAAAGCGAGTTTCTGAAATTTAGAAATTGAATAAAAAATTTAGGGAAAGTATCGTAAGCCTAGATTTTTGAATACTTTTTATCAATGAAAAAGTATTGGACAATGCAAAAAAGGACAGTAAGTAAAAGAGAGAAAAGGTTATTTCAAATAATTAGTTCTTGATACAGCTTCATTTCATTACGGCACTAGAACAGACGAACCCATCGGTCATTACGAGACGCGATAGCGACGCGGTAATCTGTTGTGTTGTAGTTCCAATTATAAGATTGTTTCGTTACGTTTACAATGCTGGTAATTATTCAAGCGGCCTATCGAGACTTTAGCGTAAAATTTGCGATGAAAATTTCGCAAAAAATTTCAGACTGTTAGAGCTTTACGAATTATAAAAACAGTTGAAAACTACTAAAGCGAGTTTCTGAAATTTAGAAATTGAATAAAAAATTTAGGGAAAGTATCGTAAGCCTAGATTTTTGAATACTTTTTATCAATGAAAACCCACAACCCCTCGACTGCACGACCACACAACCCCTCGACTACACGACCACACGACCGCAAGACCCTTCAACAACCTGTTTAAAAAAACCCTCAAAATAAATCAGTAGATATCATAATAAAAAACTAAATTTGACTCAATAGAAAATAATCCTATAAAAAGGAAGTATCCATGAAAAATTTCGCATTGATAGGCGCCAGTGGTTATATAGCACCACGTCATATGAAAGCCATAAAGGAAACCAACAATAACTTGGTAGCTGCTTTAGATAAGTTTGATAGTGTAGGTATTATTGATAGTTATTTCCCAAATGCCGATTTTTTTACCGAGTTTGAACGCTTTGACCGTCATATCTCTAAACTCACACACGAGCAAAACATTCCGTTAAACTACGTAAGTATATGCACACCCAATTACTTGCACGATGCACATATTCGCTTTGCATTACGACAAGGTGCAGATGCCATTTGCGAAAAACCGTTGGTGTTAAACCCTTGGAATATGGATGCTTTAGGAAAGATAGAGCAAGAAACAGGTAATAAAATTTACAATATTTTACAGTTGCGGGTACATCCTAGCATTATTGCGCTAAAACAAAAAATTGCTAACGGACCCAAAGATAAAATATACAATGTAGATTTAACCTACTTAACATCGCGTGGCCATTGGTATTACACTTCGTGGAAAGGCGATGTGTCAAAATCTGGAGGCATTGCTACCAATATAGGCGTGCATTTTTTTGATATGCTCTCGTGGATATTTGGAGATTTAAAACAAAACATAGTTCATATAAACACACACGACCGTTCTGCTGGTTATTTAGAATTTGAAAAAGCCAGAGTTCGTTGGTTTTTAGCCATTAATTACGATGTTTTGCCCGATGAAATAAAAGCCAAAGGGCAACGTACCTATCGCTCTATCACCATTGAAGGCGAAGAATTAGAATTTAGCGGTGGTTTTACCAATTTACACACCACCTCATATCAAGAAATATTAAAAGGCAACGGCTACGGATTAGAAGCGCCACGCCAAGCCATAGAAATTGTACATGCCATACGCCATGCCAAACCAATAGGCGCAAAAGGCGAATACCATCCTTTTGTAAAAAAACCATTGGCAAAGCACCCGTTTGAGAAGTGAGCCCTTCGGCTACGCTCGGGATGAGAAGTGAGAAGTGAGCCCTTCGGCTCCGCTCAGGATAAAAAGTGAAGAGTGAAGAGTGAAAAGTGAAAAGTGAAAAGTGAAAAGTGAAAAGTGAAAAGTGAAAAGTGAGGGGTGAAGAGTAAAAAGTGAAAAGTGAGCCCTTCGGCTATGCTCAGGATAAAAAGTGAGAAAATCAACTAAAGATTTAGTAACTATTATTGAATAACAAAATAGAATAATAACTATTTTAGATGTCTAAAATTAAAGAAAATATAAATGTAGATTTTTACAATAAAGTTGTTCAATTGCTTAGTATTGCTCGTAAATCAGTAATTCAGAGGGTGAATAAAACAATGGTTTATACCTATTTTGAGATTGGTAAAATTATTGTTGAAGAAGAGCAAAAAGGAAAAATAAGAGCAAAATACGGTAAAAAGATACTGAAAGGCCTTTCGGAAAAGTTAAGTAAAGAGTTTGGTCGTGGTTTTTCACAAAGGAATCTTGAGCAAATGCGTCAATTTTATGTAGTTTATTCAAAAACGCAAACACTGTCTGCGGAATTTACCAATAAAAAATCCGAAACAGTGCCTCGGATTTCTGATAGCATTGACTTTCAATTAAGTTGGTCTCATTATCTATTCTTGGTTAGGGTTGATAATCCTGACGAAAGAAAGTTTTATGAAATTGAAGCAATAAATAATAGCTGGAGTTTAAGAGAACTACAACGACAATTTGGCACAGCCTTATTTGAAAGGTTGGCATTGAGCAGAGATAAAAAAGGTGTTAAAAAATTATCTGAGAAAGGACAAATAATTGAAAAACCAAAAGATACCGTTAAAGATCCCTATATTCTTGAGTTTTTAGGCTTTCCGGAAGAAAGTAAATATTCTGAAACTGAATTGGAACAAAAAATCATAGATAAATTAGAACATTTTTTACTTGAATTTGGGAAAGGATATACATTTGTAGGGCGACAAGTTCGTTTTACTTTTGATGATAAACATTTTAGAGTAGATTTAGTTTTCTATAATAGAATTTTACAATGTTTTGTATTGGTAGATTTGAAAATAGGAGAAATTACACATCAAGATTTAGGACAAATGCAAATGTATGTTAATTATTATGACCGGAAAGTAAAACTTGAAAATGAAAATAAAACAATCGGAATAATTCTATGTAAAAAAAAGAATGAAACATTAGTTGAGATAACCTTGCCCGAAAACAATGAACAAATATTTGCTAGCAAATATCAAACAGTATTGCCTAGCAAACAAGAACTAAAACAATTGATTGAAAATAAAGGAGATGAATAAAAATTGAAAAAGCCCCCTAGCCCCCAAAGAGGAGGGCAGAGCGTAAAGTATAAAGTAAAAAGTGAGCCCTTCGGCTACGCTCAGGATAAAAAGTGAAAAGTGAAAAGAGAGGGGTGAAGAGTAAAAAGTGAAAAGTGAGCCCTTCGGCTACGCTCAGGATAAAAAGTGAAAAGTAAAAAGTGAAGAGTGAAAAGTGAAGAGTGAAAAGGAAAATGTCAGTTCAAGTTGTTTTTCGAAATGGAATGAAGAAAAATAGTATCGAGAACAGTTTTGAAAAGTGAGCCCTTTGGCTACGCTCAGGATAAAAAGTGAGAAGTGAAGAGTGAAGAGTGAAGAGTGAAGAGTGAAAAGGAAAATGTCAGTTCAAGTTGTTTTTTGAAATGGAATGAAGAAAAATAGTATTGAGAATAGTTTTGAAAAGTGAGCTTGCAAGACAACCCGACCGCAAGACCCCTCAACCCCTTCAATCTATCTCAAAAAACACATAAAACAGTTACAAAAGTGATAAAAAAACTAAAATTTAACGTTAAAGAAGACTAAACCCCTAAAAAATATTAAATTTACCAAATTAAAACCAACCCCATGGAAAAAATAATACTGGTAAAAGCTCAGGAATACAGTTTTATTCCAATTACAAACAATTTATACAAGTGTACCAAAACCCGTTACAAACCGTTTTAGAGAGTGTTAGGTAATCTTAAAATACAACAATGGATAACGTACAGCTAATAGAACTCCCTAAAATTTTAGACCGTAGAGGGAATAAAGAGATAGGGCACGATAAAATTATATAAAAGTAGATTTTGATGAATTATTTAAATGGAATTATCAAAAAATGTCATTAAAGAAAAAGGCCCTTTCTGGAGTTTTTTGGACTTTCTTGCAGCAGTTTAGTACACAGGGGATAGCATTTGTGGTTTCTGTTATCTTAGCTCGCTTATTATTACCTGAAGAGTTTGGGCTTATAGCAATGATTTCAGTCTTTATGGGTATAGGAACAATATTGATGAATGCTGGTTTGGGCTCCTCATTAATACGTTCCAAAAACCCAAACCAAGAAGACTATTCTACTGTTTTTTTTTTTAATTTAGGTGGTAGTGTTGTAATTTATGCTATAATATTTGCAATTGCACCATACATAGCCAATTTTTATAACCAAGATATATTGACAAATATTGTGCGTTGGTATGCTATTACTTTTATTATAAATGCTTTCTCTATGATTCAGTTAACACGATTAACTAAACTAATGGATTTCAAAACTCAAATGATAGTAGCAGTACCATCGCTCATTGTGAGTGGTGGTGTTGGAATTTATATGGCTTATTCAGGATATGGAGTATGGAGTTTAGTAGGGCAAATATTGACACAATCAATTGTAAGTACCTTACAATTGTGGTATTGGTCTAAATGGACTCCTTCTTGGGTGTTTAGTAAAGAAAAATTTATATATCATTTTAATTTTGGTTATAAACTGACGTTATCAGGTATTTTAGATACTATTTTTACAAATGCTTATGCTATCATCATAGGAAAATTTTTCCCAATAGCAAAAGTAGGTTACTATCAACGAGCTAATAGTTTACAACTCTTCCCCGTTGGTAGTATTTCAGCTGTGATAGGAAAGGTTAGTTATCCTTTATTTGCGAAAATACAAGATGATGATGTACAATTAAAAAGTGTTTATAAAAAAATTATGCAAATGATTGTTTTTATTGTAGCTCCTACACTAATAGTTTTGGGTGTTTTGGCAGAACCTTTATTTCGCTTTTTGTTTACAGAAAAATGGTTACCTGCGGTTCCATATTTTCAAATCTTAATATTTACAGGTATTTTATACCCTATTCATGCGTATAATTTAAATATCCTTAATGTAAAAGGAAGAAGTGATTTATTTTTAAAGTTAGAAGTTATAAAGAAAACAATAACTATCATAGTAATTGTTATTGCTTTTCAATTTGGTATTTATGGGTTGCTATATGGGAGTGTCTTAGTATCTCTACTAGCATTTTTTGTAAATACATATTATTCAGGTAAATTTATTAATTATTCTACTTTTGAACAGGTTAAAGATATCCTACCTATTTTAGCTTTAGCATTAATAACAGGTATATTAGTATATGGGATTGATTATGCCGTAATTAAATTGTTTAAATATGATTTAGTTCGTTTGTTAATAGGTGGTTTTATGGCATTTGTTTTTTATATACCTTTATCTTATCTATTTAAGTTAAATTCTTTAACTGAACTTATAAATATTATAAAAAAACTATGATTAACGTTACTAAAACTTTTTTTCCACCAATAGCTGAATATCAAAAGCAATTAAAACGCATTTGGAAAAATGAATGGTTGACTAATCGTGGTGAGCTCGTGTTAGAACTAGAAGATAGTTTAAAAAAATATTTATCAGTATCTAATTTGCTTTTAACAAACAATGGAACAATTCCTTTGCAAATAGCTTTAAAAAATTTAGGAAAAGGTGGAGAGATTATAACAACTCCTTTTAGCTATGTAGCAACTACGGCAGCTATTGTTTGGGAAAATTGCACACCTGTTTTTGTAGATATTCACCCAGATTATTTAACGATAGATGAAACCAAAATTGAAGCAGCAATAACTTCTAAAACAACGGCTATTTTGGCAACTCATGTATTTGGAAACCCTTGTAATATTGAAGCTATTGAAGCTATTGCTAAAAAACATCATTTAAAAGTAATTTACGATGCTGCACATACTTTTGGCGTAACTTATAAGGGTAAATCTATTTTTGACTATGGAGACGTAAGTACTTGTAGCTTTCATGCAACCAAACTTTTTCATACAGGCGAAGGAGGTGCCATTTTTTCTGCCAATAAAAAATTATTTCATAAGTTGTTTTACAGCCATAATTTTGGACATAAAACAGCAACATCATTTCATGGTTTGGGTATTAACGGAAAAATGTCTGAGCTACAAGCGGCAATGGGCTTGACAGTATTACCCTATATGGATATCATATTAAAAGGCAGAAAAAAAGTAGTTAATTTTTACAATGCACATTTAGATTTTACAAGGTTACAAAAGCTGAAAATTAGAGAAAATACTCAATGGAATTATAGCTATTATCCTGTAATTTTTAAAAGTGAAGTAATGTTATTAGAAGTGCAACAACTATTAAATGATGAACAAATTTTCCCAAGGCGTTATTTTTATCCCTCTCTAAATACGTTAAACTATGTTGTTGATAACAAAAAAATGCTAATATCAGAAAGTATTGCTTCTCGGGTACTATGTTTACCTCTATATAAGGAATTAAAAGAAAACGAAATAACTAAGATTTCTAATATTATAAATAATAGTGTGTTATGTTAATAATTGGAGCAAAAGGATTTGCTAAAGAAGTGTTAGAAATATTTTATCAACAAAACCAAGTGGATGCAGTTGCATTCTATGATGATGTAAATGATGATGTTGGTGATTTTCTTTATAACATATTTCCAATACTTAAAAATGAAAATCAGGTTAAAGATTTTTTTAGTAAAAATGGTATACAATTTACCATAGGTTTAGGAAACCCGAAGTCACGTTATCAGTTATATAGAAAATTTGTGAGCTTAGGTGGAGAATATACATCTAGTATTAGTCCTTTAGCTGTAATAGGTAATTACGATAATAAGATTGAAGAAGGTGTTAATATTATGACAAACACCATTTTAACAAATAGCATTAAAATAGGAAAAGGTGTTTTAATAAACTTATCTTGTACCATAGGCCATGATACAAAAATTGAAGATTTTGTTGAAATTTGCCCAGGTGTTAATATTTCAGGTAATTGCTTTATTGATAAGTTTACTTTTATAGGAACAAATGTTACTATATTACCCAATGTAAAAATTGGAAAAAATGTTACAATTGGTGCAGGTGCTGTGGTAACAAAAAATATACCAGATAATTCAATTGCAATGGGTATACCTGCAAAAGTAGTTAAAACAAAAGAACCCTTAAATTTTTAAAATGAGTAAAACCCCTATGGTTAGTGTAATCATGATTACTTATAATCATGAAAAATATATTGAACAAGCCATTGAAGGGGTTTTGATGCAAAAAAATAACTTTGAAGTTGAATTAATTATTTCTAATGATGCATCATCTGATAATACTGATGAAATCGCAAAAAAAATAATTAGCAATTATAAGGGTAAAATAGAGATTAGATATTATAATCACATACAAAATAAGGGTATATCTAAAAATTTTTCTTGGTCTGTTAGTAAATCTAGAGGGAGATATATTGCAATTTGCGAAGGTGATGACTATTGGATAGATTCTTACAAGTTGCATAAGCAGGTAGATTTTCTAAAAAAGAATAAAGATTATGGTATTGTTAGCACATTAAGAAAAAATCTTAATCAAACTACAGGAATTATAAAAAAAGAAAAAAAACTAAAACACGATATAGAAACATGTGATTTTAAAGATGTTATTTTAGGAAAAAAAGGTGTTATTGCTACATTAACAGTATTAGTTCGGAGTTCATTAATCTATGAATTTATAGATTTATATGAAAAAAATAAAGATGAAATTTCAATTCTAGATTATAATATTTGGATTTATGTTTCATATTATAGTAAGATTGCTATATTAAATGAATATACAGCAGTTTATAGAATTTTACCTAACAGTGCATCTCACTCTACTTGTCAATGGAATCTTAGAAAGCATTACTTTTATGGTTTTATTTTTATAATTGAATATTTTAATATATCGAGTAAAGATTATGTAAAAGAAGCTTTATATTTAAGAGCTAAGCTAAGATACTTAATAGCCAGTAAAGCAAAGGATATAAAATCTTGTAGAATAATGGATGAAATTTTATTAGAAAACAAAGATTACTTGAGAAGCATTTTATTAAATATATCAAATAAAGTTCCTATTGTAATTCCAATTATTCAGCTTATAGATAGGTATTTAATATGTTTAAAGTTTAAAAAGTAAACAAAGAAATATTATAATTGTAAAAGTACAGTATCTTGTATGCCAAAAAGACTATCAAAAGTTTCCATAACCATGTCAGTTTACAATGTAGAACAATACTTACGTAACAGAAAGCTTAAACATATCAAACTAGTATAAATTGAATAAGAAACAATCAAATAAGCTCTTATAACAACGAATCAATAAACTTGATAAAAATGTAATCTGATTCCATATTTTTCCATATTTTTGTAATATGATTCGTAGAGAAGCACAAACAAAGTTAATTCAATTAGCACAGTCATTTAAAGTTGTTGCCGTTATTGGTCCAAGACAATCTGGTAAAACTACTTTAGTTAAAGCGGTATTTAACAAAAAAGAATACCTATCGTTAGAAAACTTAGATACACGAAATTACGCCATAGAAGATCCAAGAGGCTTTTTAGAAAACTTACCTAACGGTGCAATTTTAGATGAAATACAACGTGTTCCTTCGTTGTTTTCTTACCTTCAAGAAATTATAGATAACAACACTCAAAAAGGGTTATTTATTTTAACGGGCTCTAATAATTTTCTATTACAAGAAAATATAGCACAAACCCTAGCAGGTAGAGTGGGTTTTATAACATTATTGCCATTCTCGGTTAGAGAACTCTCAAAAACCAAATTTAGTAAACAAACAGATTTTGATTATATATTAAATGGATTTTACCCTCCGGTTTATGACCAAAATATAAATCCATCAGATTGGTATCCTAATTATATAAGAACCTATATAGAAAGAGATGTAAGGCAAATAAAAAATATTAATAACCTTTTAATATTTGAGAAATTTATGCAAGTTTTAGCTGGGCAAACAGCACAAGAACTCAATTTAAATGCTATAAGTATTGATGTAGGTGTAAATTTAAAAACAATAAAATCTTGGATTGGTATTTTAGAAAGTAGTTTTGTTATTTACCTGCTAAAGGCACACCACAAAAACTACAAAAAAACAATAGTAAAAAGACCAAAATTATATTTTTACGATGTTGGTTTGGCTTGCTCATTATTAAGAATTAACAAACCAGAACATCTAGAAAACAACCCATTTAAAGGAGCACTTTTTGAAACCATGGTGGTTATTGATTTGGTTAAATATTATGCCAATAAAGCAATTATTCCACCGTTATTTTATTGGAGAGATAAAACAGGACATGAAATAGATTTAATAATAGATACCTATAATAAAACAATACCTATAGAAATTAAATTTGGTAAAACCTTTATGAGTAATTGGTTTAAAAATATTAACTATTGGAAAAAACTAAGCCATGAAAATGAAGCATTTGTACTTTACGCAGGTGTTCAAGAACAAAAAAGAACTAATAACAATCAAGTTTTTAATTGGAAAAACAATGCTTTTTTAGAAGATTATTTATAACGTGATTATAACCACTTTTAAATGCGTAAAGAAAGAAACAAACAAATGAAACAACCACTAGTTTCCATAACCATGTCAGTGTACAATGTAGAACAATACCTGCGTAGCAGTTTAGATTGTATTGTAAACCAAACACTTAAAAATATAGAAATTATTTGTATAGATGATGGTTCTACCGACAGTTCGTTGGAAATTTTAAACCAGTATGCCCAAAATGATGCGCGTATAAAGGTAACTGCGAAACCGAATAACGAAGGTTTAGCCGTTGCACGTAATGAAGCTTTGGCACTGGCAACAGGAAAGTATGTTACTTTTGTAGATGGTGACGATTTATTTGACGTTACGATGCTAGAAAAAGCCTATCAATTAGCCGAAAGTGAAGATGCAGACATGGTACTTTGGGATTATATTACCTTTTGGAATCCTACTGAAATTCAAATAAAAAAACAAGTGCCTTCAACATTGTTAAACATTGCTGAAACTAATAAAATAGCCTTATTACAACGCCCAGCTTTTACGTGGATTAAATTAATTAAAACAGCGGTTGCAAAAGAAATAAACATTTCATTTCCAAAAGGGCTAACACGGCAAGATATTCCGGTACATTGGCAATTAATAACGCAATTAAATGCCATTGCGCTACTACCAGAACGGTTGAGTTATTACAGGCAACAGCTACAAGCCACCACACATAAAGCAGATGAGCGTTTGTTTGATTTGGCTACGGTAATGGACAAAACCAAAGCGTACTTAGAACAACATAAGATATACCAAACCTATAAAGAGGAGTTTTTAAGGCAACAACTAAATGTATTGGCCGGAATGTATGATAAGGTGCCAACAAAGTTAAAACCCAAAGCATTAGAATTAATAAAAGAGCGTTTACATGCAGACCAGTTGAACTATATTGAAAGCAACAAGCCTTTACGTTGGCAATCAAAATTATTTTATAAGACCTTAAAGGGTGATATATTAGCTAAAATGAAACAAAATTGTTGGTTGGCAATACGAAGTGTGTATCGGTTTTTTAAACAATAACAACATGAAAAAATTACGTAACATACTTACTCAATTAAAGAATAACAATTTACTGCTGTATTATGTTTGGACAGAATTTGTGCGATTAAAAGGACAAAAAGCACTAAAAAAATACACTGATATAGAGGCCGTAACCAATATGTATTACGCGTATTCTGGGAGCTATCCAAATTTAAAAAATCCAACCTTATTTAGTGAAAAAATGCAATGGTTAAAATTGTATTACCGCAATCCAACAATGCCTATAGCAGCCGATAAATTTGAAGTAAGAGCTTATTTAAAACAAAAGGGCTATGCACATTTGCTAAACAAGTTAATACAAGTGTACGATAATGTAGCGGATATTGATTTAAAAAAATTACCCAACAAATTTGTACTAAAAGCAAGCCATGGCAGTGGTTGGAATTTAATAGTAAAAGATAAAACCACCATAAATTGGTTTTTGTGGAAACGTATTTTAAAAAGCTGGTTAAAACACAATATTTTTTGGAATGGTAGAGAGTGGGTGTATAAAAATATAAAACCACAATTAGTATGTGAACACTATTTGGAAGACAAAAGCGGTGCTTTAATGGATTATAAATTTCATTGTTTTAACGGAAAAGCACAATTTATTCAAGCAAACAATGGTAGAGGTCAAAAAAAACATGCTCAAAATTTTTACGATTTAAATTGGAAGTTGGCGCCTTTTGGAAAAGATTTAACACCTTTGCCAGAGGTACAAATACCAAAGCCTTGCGGGTTTAATGAAATGCTTGTTATTGCAAATGATTTAGCATCAGAGTTTCCCTATACAAGAGTTGATTTTTACGAAGTAAATAAAAAAATTATCTTTGGAGAATTAACCTTTTTTCCTGCAAGCGGTATGCCCGATTTTAAGCCCCAAAAATACGATAAAATATGGGGCGAAATGCTTATTTTACCTAAACAAAAAACCATATAATTTAAGAGTAATAAAAAATGAATTTATCACAAGAACAACAAGTACAAGATAATTTTTATAAATTTCCGTACCATTATGCAGTACAGTTTAAACAATATTTTTCTATGGTTTACCTGTTTGATTGGGGATTAAATTATGCTTCTGCGGTAGAGTTATTGCTTCAAAAAATTGCTAAAAATAACAATGTAAAATCAATTATTGATATTGGTTGTGGCGAAGGAAGACTATCTAGAGAGTTGTGTTTAAAGTTTCCCAATGTTAAAGTAACCGGAGTTGATTATTCAAATCGTCCTATTCAATTAGCAAAGGCTTTGAATTATGAACTAGACATTGAGTTTATTACTGCAAATATTATTGAAGATAAATTACCTCAAAAATACCATGTAGCCACATTAATGGAAGTTTATGAGCATATTGAGCCTAAAAATGCCGAACAGTTTTTAAAAGGTGTGTACAATATTTTGGAAAATAATGGAATTTTACATCTTACCGTACCTCATAAAAATGTACCGGTAGCACCACATCATTTCAGGCATTTTTCTGTTAAAACACTTACTGATGAACTTGAAAAACATTTTGAAATATTAGAAGTAATTCCTTTTGAAAAAATAAGTGCAAAACGAAAATGGTTAATGCGAATTTTTGCCAATAAGGTTTTTATACTCAATCATAAAAAATGCAATAATTGGTTGTACAATTATTATAAAAAAAAGCTTTTTTATGTAAAAGATGAAAGTCAATGCCAACGAATTTATGTGCAATGTAAAAAACGGTTGAAAACCACTATTTAAATGTCAAAAAATAAATTAAAAGTATTGCATGTTACAGGCGCTATGAACCGAGGTGGTGCTGAGGTAATGCTCATGGATATTTTTAGGCATATTTCACCAGATATACAATTTGATTTTTTAATAAATTACAAATTAAAAGAAGGTATTGTAAAAGGTGATTTTGACAATGAAATTTTAGCAAAAGGAGCCACCATAAAACACATTGCTACACAATGGGATTTAGGGCCGTTACACTACATACGTAGGTTTAAAAAAATATACAACGAATTGGGAAAACCTAATGTGGTACACATTCATTTAAACGCAAAATCGGGTATTATTGCGTTGGCAGCAAAACTGGCGGGAGCTTCTAAAATAATTGTGCATTCTCATGCCAATTTAAAATTTAGAGGTTCTAAACTGCGTGTATTGTTTGAAACTATGGAGTTATTCTTTCAAAAAATACTCATTCATTTTTTTGCAACTAATTATTGGGGTGCTTCCGTAGAAGCTAATAAAAGCCTGTTTTATAATAGTTTGGTAACTAAAAATAAAACGGTAGTTATTAACAATGCAGTAGCTGTACATAACTTTCAACAAGTAACAGCACAGCAAGTAACCGCATTTAAAAAATCACTTACTAGTAGCAATAAAACACTGTTATTGGGAAATGTAGGGCGCTTAGTTCGTCATAAAAATGTAGCATTTATGTTGGAAGTTTTAAAAGAATTACAAGCTCAACATATAGATTTTTATTTTGTTTTTGCAGGGCGAATAGATGATGCAGCTTATATGCAAGAAATAAATCAGAAAATAAAAGAGTATCAGCTTACCAAAAAAGTAATACATTTAGGAAATAGAAATGATGTGCCTGTACTTATGAATGCGTTAGATGTGTTTGTAGCGCCGGCACTAAAAGAAGGGTTTGGCTTGGTTGCAGTTGAAGCACAAGCAGCAGGTACACCTTGTATATTGTATAAAGGCTTTCCAAAAAGTGTGGATATGCAGTTAAATTTGGTTACATTTTTAAATACCTTTGAAGCGCCTAAGTGGGCAACGGCTATTTTAGCCGCAAAAGATAAAAAGAACACAAACAAAGAAGCAATTTTACGCAACATAAAAACATTGGGTTTTGATATTGTTGGAAATACAAAACAACTAGAAAATTTGTACAAAAGTTAATATGAAAAAAGAGACTCAAATAGTATTATGCGGAGATATATGTCCAACCAAAGATACCGAGCATTTTTTTAAAACTGCCAACACCAAAGGCTTGTTTAACAATGTACTTCCAATACTACAAAATGCCGATGTATTGGCAGGAAATTTAGAATTTGCACTCACCAATACTTGTACCAAAGTAAGTAAAACGGGGCCTATTTTAAAAGGAACGCCTTCTTTTATAAACCTATTTACCAACGTAGGCTTTACCGCTTTGGGTTTAGCAAATAACCATAGTAAAGATTGTGGTACACTAGGTGTTAAAAGCACCTTAGAAATTTGTAAAAACAACAATATAGCAACGGTAGGAGCAGGTATCAACCAGCAAAAAGCCAAAAAACCGTTGATTATTGAAAAAAACGGCTGGAAAATTGGTATCATGGCATTTGCAGAGCACGAGTTTAATGCAGCCTATAAAAATGAAGCCGGTGCAAATTTACTGGATGTGTTAGATGATTTTGAAGCTATTAAAGCATTTAAAAAACAAGTAGATTATTTAATTGTTTTATTCCACGGAGGTATTGAATATTATAAATATCCAAGTCCGTTGCTACAAAAAAAATGCAGAAAAATGATTGATGCAGGAGTCAATTTTATAACCTGCCAACACAGTCATGTAATTGGTACAGAAGAAGTGTATAAAAACGGGACTATTTTGTACGGACAAGGAAATACCGTGTTTGGATACCGAGAAAATGATAGTAATTGGAACAACGGTTTGTTGGTTCAAATTACACTTAGTAAAAATCCATCAGTCAAATACATCCCTATTTGTGCTACCAATTCAGGAATCACACTAATGAATGCTTTAGAAAGTAAACAAGTGCTTAACAGTATTGCTAAAAGAAAGCAGGAAATTAAAAAAGAAGATTTTATTGAAAATAGTTGGAGTGCTTTTTGTGAAGCTAAAAAAGCGTTGTACTTACCACATTTATTTGGTTTGGGGAGGGTTTTAAATAAGTTAAATAGGATACTTAACAATAGAATTATAAAAGGTTTATACTCAAAAAAACAGTTGGAAATAACACAGAATTTAATTCGTTGCGAATCACATAATGAGGTTATACAAACCCTTCTTAAAAATAAATCATAATTAGTAGTGACTCCTTATTTTATCATATTAGTGTTGGTTGTTTTTCTTGCTTTTATAAGTGAAAACACAAAAGACAAATCTAAAAAAATTAGTAACTATTACAAAGTGCTTATTTTTATAGCGCTTACCTTATTTGCAGGGTTTAGAAGTATAAGTGTGGGGAGTGATACCAATATGTATGCCAACCGATTTGAAAGGCAGTACCTTAGTTTTATGGAGTTGATGACTCAACATACCCGTATAGAAATTGGCTATCGGTTTTTAGAATATATAGCTTCCTTGTTTTCCCATCAATATGTAGCTATTTTACTGGTTACCGCTTCTGTAGTATTGTTTTTTCAGTTAAAAGGCATATATAAGCTATCAGAAAATAGGGCTATTTCTATTTTTGTTTTTATAACTTTTGGTATTTATACCTATGTATTTAACGGAGCAAGGCAAGCGTTAGCAGCAGGTGTTTTTGTGTATGCCATTGTATTTTTAGTACAAGGAAAATTTAAAAAATATGTATTTTGGATTTTAATAGCTTCATTTTTTCATAAATCGGTTATTTTTGGTATTCCCTTGTATTTTTTGTTTAGAACAAAGTTTAGCACCAAACTATTCTTCTTTTTAATAATGGCTACGGTGGTAGTCATCGCTTTTTTCAATGTGTTTATGGGTTACATGACCTTATTTAGTGAACAATATGCAAAATACCAAGACATAGAAGCTACAGGAGGTGCTTATTTAACATTGGCTTTTACCTTACTTTCGTTATTTTTTGTACTTATTAGACCAAAAATACTAACTAGATTTAAAAAAACGTATGATGTATATTTAAATATGTTTTTGTTTGGTACAATGGTTTATGTAATTGTGTATTTTTCAGGAGCTTACATAGAAATGACACGTTTGGCACTTTATTACATACTAACAGCCATGTTTATTTGGCCTATTATTTTTAAAAGCCTTCAGCAAAAAGAAATAGCATTGGTTTTTGTGTTTTTTATAGTGGTGCATATATTCTTTTTCTATATTTTTATAGGTGAAATGGCAAGCTTAAACCCGTATATTGTAAACCCTCAAATACTAAATTTAATTTAATGACACCAGTAACCATAGGCCTTCCTTTTTACAATGCTGAAAAATATTTGGCTGATGCTATTCGCTCGGTTTTTGCACAAACACATCAATATTGGGAGCTTATTTTAATAGATGACGGCTCTACTGATGGCTCACTTGAAATAGCAAAATCGGTACAAGACACCAGAGTACGAGTGTATTCTGATGGGGAAAATAAAAAATTGGCTACGCGATTGAATGAAATTGTGCAATTGGCAAAATTTGATATTATTGCACGTATGGATGCTGATGATTTAATGTCGCCTACACGTATAGAAAAACAGCTAAAAATTTTAGAGCAATACCCCGAAATAGATTTGGTGACTACAGGGTTGTTTTCCGTAACAAATGATTTAAAACTTATTGGTGTACGTTGGCATTATAACACCACAATATCTTTTGATGAAGTGTTAAATAAAAAAGGATGCGGTGTAGTTCATGCAGCAATTATTGGTCGTAAGAGTTGGTTTACGCGAAACCCATATGATACAACCTTAAAGATAGCACAAGATTATGAGTTATGGTTGAGGGCTAGTAGCAAAAATGATTTTAATATTTATTTGTTACAAGAGCCACTCTATTATTACAGAGAGGAAAATAATGCTACTTCTGAGAAGTTATTGATAGCTTATAAAAATGAAAGACAAATGTACAGGAAGTATGGAAAAAGAGATAAAAATAAATTAGTGTTTAAATCGCACTTAAAATCCTTCATTATAAAAATTTTAAAGAGAATAAATCAATTAGAATTACTCCTTAAAAGAAGAAATAGTCTTATTAATAATGAAGATTATTATGATAAGGTTAGATTTGAAATAGAGTGTATAAAATCAACAAAGATTGAATAAATTTTTAAAATAAAATTATGAAGAAGAGAATTTGTTTTGTTGTATCTTCAATACTAACCACTAGATTTTTTTTAGAACATCATATAAAGGTCCTAGCAAAAGAGTACGATATTTATTTAGTTGGTAATTTTTCAGAAGAAGACAAACAAAGTATAAAACATTTTCATTTAAAAGAAATAAAATCAATTCGTATTGAGCGAAAAATAAGTATAATTAAAGATATTCAGTCTGTTATTAGTTTAGCGAATTATATAAATATAATGCAATTTGAAGCCGTCCATTCATTGGCGCCTAAGGCTGGGTTAGTAAGTGCTCTTGCGGGTAAAATATCTAAAACTCCAAATAGAATTCATATTTTCACAGGACAAGTATGGTATACAAAAACAGGAGTTTTTAGATATTTGTTAAAACTATTTGATAAATTAATTGTTACACTTAATACAGAAGTCTTGGTTGATAGTAATTCACAAAGAGATTTTTTGATAAAAGAAGGTGTTGTAACTAAACTTAACTCATCAGTACTAGGTAAAGGGTCAATTAGTGGTGTTGACACTTCTAGGTTTTTTCAAAATCTAACGATAAGAAAACAACTAAGAAATGAATTTAAAATTGATGATGAAGTTATCGTATTTCTATTTATGGGTAGAATTAAGAAAGATAAAGGAATCATTGATTTGGCAAATTCATTTAAATCATTATTAGCAACTAACAAAAAAATATTTTTATTAGTTGTTGGTTATGATGAGGGTAATTGTATAAATGATGTAAGTAAGATAATAGCAAATAAAGAGCATTTTATGTATTATGGAGGAACAACTAATCCAGAAAGATTAATGCAAGCAGGTGATGTGTTTTGTTTGCCTAGCTATAGAGAAGGTTTTGGCACAAGTATTATTGAAGCATCAAGTTGTAAACTGGGTGTTATTTGTAGCGATACTTATGGTTTGAGAGATACAATTATTAATAATGAAACAGGTTTAAGACATAAAGTTGGAGATGTAATAGAATTAACTGAAAAAATGAAATTACTTGCAACTGATATTAATTTAATAAGAACTTTTGGAGAGAAAGGACTTGAGTATGTCACCAAGAATTTTACTGCTAACTATGTTTCAAATGAATGGTTGAAATTTTATAAGAATTTATTAAAGTAAAAGGCAATAAACTATTTGTTACTTTCAGGTACCTTATAATAGTAGCAATACTTTAGGTACGGTTAGTTTAAATGAAATATTACTGTAGATGACACTTATACTTTTGAAATAGGAGATAAAAATAAAAGCAAGTCACAACTAAAAGGAATTTCAAACTCTTTTCTTGTAAAAGATACTATTGAAAATGGAACAGGAACCACTATACCGCTTTGGTTATTTGGTTTTTTATATTAACGAGAATAAAAATATGGAATATATAAATGGAATATATAATTAGTACATTAAGTTTAATATTTTGTGCAGTGATTTATATTAAACTAGCCCAAAAATACAACATAGTTGACAACCCAAACTTTAGAAGCTCACATACTTTACCTACTATTAGAGGTGGAGGTATTCTTTTTTATATAGCCATACTTCTCTTTTTTATCAGCTCTAAATTTCAATACCCCTATTTTATTGCAGGAGTTTCACTTATTGCCTTACTAAGTTTTTTAGATGATTTAATATCGTTAAGTCCTAAAATTAGATTGCCTTTTCAGTTTATAGCAGTATTTCTATTGTTGATAGAACTTCAAATGCATCAGCATCCTATTTGGTTACTCGCTTTATTGTTAGTAATTGGGGTAGGTTTTGTTAATACCTATAATTTTATGGATGGCATTAATGGTATTACGGGTTTGTATAGTTTAGCTGTTTTAGGAGGCTTATTTTTTATAAATGTAAAAGAACAGTTTATAGACAGTCGGCTTATTGTGTTTAGCATAATAGCACTGCTGGTTTTTGGCTATTATAATTTTAGAAAAAAAGCCCGTTTTTTTGCTGGTGATATAGGAAGTATTACCATAGCAATGTTAATACTGTTTTTAGTTTTAAAATTCATAGTTCATTTACAAGCTCCTGTATTGGTACTTTTGGTATTGGTTTATGGTGTAGATGGTGTATTAACCATTTTATACCGTATGTGTTTAAAAGAATCTATTACACAAGCACACAGGCATCATATCTACCAAAAATTGGTTGATAAAGCACATTGGTCTCATTTAAAAGTAGCAGGTGTGTATGCGTTGGTTCAGTTGCTACTAAATGTTGTGGTAATTTATAGTTATCAATTGGCATTTATAGCACAGTTGGGCATTGTAGTAGCTATTGTTTTAAGCATGGCTATTTGTTACCTATTCGTATTTAATACTTTAAAAAAGTAGTGTCACTTCGAGCCTGCCTTGCCGGTAGGCAGGTGATTTTCGGAGAAAATTGTATCGAGAAGTAGTTTGTAAGGTGAATAATTCTCGATACACCTTCATTCCACTGCGGCACTAGAACAGACGAACCCATCCGTCATCCTATGTTTGTATAAGATGCTGGTAATTATTCAAACGGCCTATCGAGACTTTAGCGTAAAATTTGCGATGAAAATTTCGCAATAAATTTCAGACTGTTAGAGCTTTACGAATTGTAAAAACAGTTAAAAACCACTAAAGCGAGTTTCTGAAATTTAGAAATTGAATAAAAAATTTAGGGAAAGTATCGTAAGCCTAGATTTTTGAATACTTTTTATCAATGAAAAAGTATTGGACAATGCAAAAAGGATAGTAAGTAAAAGAGAGAAATGGTTATTTCAAATAATTAGTTCTCGATACACCTTCGTTTCACTACGGCACTAGAACAGACGAACCCATCCGTCATCCTATGTTTGTATAGGATGCTGATAATTATTCAAGCGGCCTATCGAGACTTTAGCGTAAAATTTGCGATGAAAATTTCGCAATAAATTTCAGACTGTTAGAGCTTTACGCATTATAAAACCAGTTAAAAACTACTAAGGCGAGTTTCTGAAATTTAGAAATTGAATAAAAAATTTAGGGAAAGTATCGTAAGCCTAGATTTTTGAATACTTTTTATCAATGAAAAAGTATTGGGCAATGCAAAAAGGATAGTAAGTAAAAGAAAAAATGTTTATTTCAAATAATTAGTTCTCGATATACCTTCATTTCATTACGGCACTTGAACAGACGAACCCATCCGTCATCCTATGTTTGTATAGGATGCTGGTAATTATTCAAACGGCCTATCGAGACTTTAGCGTAAAATTTGCGATGAAAATTTCGTAACAAATTTCAGACTGTTAGAGCTTTACGAATTATAAAACAGTTAAAAACTACTAAAGCGAGTTTCTGAAATTTAGAAATTGAATAAAAAATTTAGGGAAAGTATCGTAAGCCTAGATTTTTGAATACTTTTTATCAATGAAAAAGTATTGGACAATGCAAAAAGGATAGTAAGTAAAAGAGAGAAATGGTTATTTCAAATAATTAGTTCTCGATACACCTTCATTTCATTACGGCACTAGAACAGACGAACCCATCCGTCATCCTATGTTTGTATAGGATGCTGATAATTATTCAAGCGGCCTATCGAGACTTTAGCGTAAAATTTGCGATGAAAATTTCGCAATAAATTTCAGACTGTTAGAGCTTTACGCATTATAAAACCAGTTAAAAACTACTAAGGCGAGTTTCTGAAATTTAGAAATTGAATAAAAAATTTAGGGAAAGTATCGTAAGCCTAGATTTTTGAATACTTTTTATCAATGAAAAAGTATTGGACAATGTAAGAAAGGACAGTAAGTAAAAGAAAGAAATGGTTATTTCAAATAATTAGTTCTCGATACACCTTCATTTCATTACGGCACTAGAACAGACGAACCCATCCGTCATCCTATGTTTGTATAGGATGCTGGTAATTATTCAAGCGGCCTATCGAGACTTTAGCGTAAAATTTGCGATGAAAATTTCGCAACAAATTTCAGACTGTTAGAGCTTTACGAATTGTAAAAACAGTTAAAAACTACTAAAGCGAGTTTCTGAAATTTAGAAATTGAATAAAAAATTTAGGGAAAGTATCGTAAGCCTAGATTTTTGAATACTTTTTATCAATGAAAAAGTATTGGACAATGCAAAAAGGATAGTAAGTAAAAGAGAGAAATGGTTATTTCAAATAATTAGTTCTCGATACAGCTTCATTTCATTACGGCACTCGAACTGACAGCAGTTTTATGTTGTATTTGATTCCTATTGTTATTTCAAGCCTGCTTTGCCAGTAGGCAGGTAATTTACATTTTTAACAACGAATTTATACGTCATTTCGCATAGAGAAACAACAAAGCAAGCTGTTTCTAAATAGCTCCAACCCTAATTTTGTATTGACAATAACAAATTCTGAAACAAATTAGCGGTAACGAATTAAATTAAAAAAAGAGCTTATTTCATCATTATCAACTCGACTGCACGACCGCAAGACCCCAAGACTGCACGACTGCAAAACCAAGATAACCCCTTATTTATAAGATAATAGCAGGCACAAAAAGAACTTCATTAAAAAAATGAAATAATTACAAACGATATACGTTTTAAAATTAACGTTGTAGGGCTACAATTTAGAATAGTTATAATAAAAAAATATAGTACTTTCACGCCGAAATTGAAAAATAAGAATGAATAAGAAAGTTTGGCTATCGCCTCCTCATATGGGTGGCGGAGAACAAAAATACATACAAGAAGCATTTGATACCAATTGGATAGCTCCCGTGGGAATAAATATTACTGAATTTGAAAGAGGGATTGAAAAATATTTAAAAGGTAAAAAGAAGGTAGTAGCATTAAGTTCGGGTACGGCGGCCATCCATTTGGCATTGGTATTATTGAAAGTGCAACAGGGAGATGAGGTATTGTGCCAAAGTTTTACATTTTCGGCAACTGCAAACTCAATTACGTATGTAGGAGCTACACCTGTTTTTATAGACAGTGAGTCAGAAACTTGGAACATGTGCCCAGTTTTGTTAGAAAAAGCCATTAATGAGCGTATGGAGGCGGGCAAAAAACCAAAAGCCATTATTGCAGTTCACTTATATGGAATGCCGTATAATGTGGAGAAAATTAAAGCAATTGGTAAAAAATATGAAATTCCAATTATTGAGGATGCAGCAAGTGCTTTAGGAAGTATGGTAAACAAGCAGCAATGTGGAACTTTTGGCGATTATGGAATTTTATCGTTCAATGGTAATAAAATAATCACAACATCTGGAGGAGGAGCACTAATTTGCAAAGATGATAAAACCAAAGACAAGGCTATATTTTTAGCAACGCAGGCGAGAGATGAAGCACCGCATTACCAACATTCGCACATTGGTTATAATTATAGAATGAGTAATGTACTTGCGGGAATTGGGCGAGGACAGTTAGAAGTATTGGAAGAAAGAGTTAAAGCAAGGAGACGAATATTTAATTTTTATAAAAAAACCTTAAAACACACGCGCTTTCAATTTTTAGAAGAACCTGTTGGTTATACTTCAAACAGGTGGCTAACCTGTGTTTTAACCGATTCGTACAGCATAAGAGAAAAAATTCGTGTATCTTTATCGCATCAAAATATTGAGTGTAGGCCATTGTGGAAGCCAATGCACTTGCAGCCAGTATTTAAAAATTGCCTAAGTTATAAGAATGGAATTTCAGAAGAACTATTTGAAAAGGGGCTTTGTTTACCAAGTGGTTCTAATATTACTGAGGAAGAGTTGAATAGAATTGTAGGGGTTCTAAAAGATTTTTAGGATGCTAAAAAAAGGATTAAAAAAACTAATAAGTAAAAATGCACCTAGGTGGCTTGTATTGATAATTGATATTTATATTGTTACCAATACATTCTTTTTGGCATATTTTATTCGATTTAATTTCACATTAAATTTTGACAGATCGGCTTTGCTAGTTCAATTGCCGTATGTAATTACAGCAGCTTTAGTAAGTTTTTTAATAATAGGATCCTACAAAGGTATTATTAGACATACAGGAGTTAAAGATGCTATCCATGTTTTTTTAGCAAATATGCTTATGTTAGCCTTATTAGGAGGCTTTGTAATTTTAAATCGAAACTTTAATCTGATAGCTAAGTTTACAATTCCTTTGTCAATTTTAGTCATTCACTTTTTATTAAATACCATTGCATTAATTGTAAGTAGGTATTTGTTTAAAGAAATTTACAGGTACTTGATTTCTGATATTAAATCGAACAAACGAATCTTAATTTACGGAGCTGGTGATGCAGGTTTATTAACCTACTCAGTATTGACAGAAGATAAAGATAATGACATTCAAGTAGTTGGTTTTATGGATGATGACAACAATAAAAGAGGCAAACAAATTAACGGATTGAAGGTGTATGAATTAAAAAATATAACACCAAAATTTGTGCTTGAAAAAAAAATAGATGAAATTATTATTTCCATTCAAAAAATAAAACCACTTCGTTTAATTGAAATTGTAGATAAGTTATCATCACTTTCTGTTAAAGTTAAAATTGTACCTCCTGTAAAAAATTGGATTGAAAATAAATTAAACCCTCAGCAAATTAAATCGGTTCATATTGAAGATTTATTGGGAAGAGATCCAATAGCCTTAGACAATTCAATTTTAAAAAAAGAATTTAACAATAAAGTAGTACTAATTACAGGAGCTGCCGGTTCAATAGGAAGTGAAATAGCGAGGCAAATAACTAATTTTAAGTACCAAAAGCTTATTTTAATTGATCAGTCAGAATCTGAATTGTATAATTTACAGCAGTATTTTATTCATAAAAAAACACAAAATATAACAGCCATTGTTGCAGATATTCGAACTAAAAAAAGAATGGAAAGTATTGTACAAGAATATCAACCAACAATTATTTTTCATGCAGCAGCTTATAAGCATGTGCCTCTTATGGAAGACAACCCTTATGAGGCGGTGCGGGTAAATGTAATGGGTACAAAAATAATGGCAGATTTAGCAATAAAGTATACTGTTGATAAATTTGTAATGGTATCTACAGATAAGGCGGTAAACCCAACAAATGTTATGGGAGCTACCAAACGAATTGCTGAAATGTATATAAACGCTGTTAATAATAAAGGGAAAACAAAATTTATAACTACACGGTTTGGAAATGTATTGGGGTCTAACGGTTCTGTAATTCCTATTTTTCAATCACAAATAAAAAATGGAGGCCCTTTAACGGTAACACATAAAGAAATTACACGCTATTTTATGACCATTCCTGAAGCCTGCCAATTGGTATTAGAAGCTGGAGCTATGGGAAGTGGAGGTGAAATTTTTGTGTTTGATATGGGAGAATCTATTAAAATATACGACTTAGCTTTGAATATGATTCGCCTCTCTGGATTAAACCATCCTGAAGATATAGATATTCAAATTACGGGATTGCGCCCTGGTGAAAAAATTAAAGAAGAATTGTTGGGTAATGGAGAAAATACCACAGCAACTTACCATGATAAAATAATGATTGCAACAGTTAAAAAGATAGAATCATCTTTGGTAACTAAGCAAATTAATGAATTGTGTAATTTTAACAACGAATTAAATTTTGAGTTAATAGTGGTTAAAATGAAAGAAATTGTACCTGAATTTATTTCGAATAATTCAAAGTATGAAATGTTAGATAAAGCAATAAACTAAGAGTAAAGGGTGTTTTATAAAACTAAAACAACTTCAAACTTCAAAAAAAAGAAAAGTAAATAACAACTAAAAATTGTATATTGTTACCCTTTAAAATATCCCAATTATAAATATAATAAGTTGAAAAATGCAAATGAAAAATATGTTTATTAAATACCTGTTAATTTTAAGTGTTGTACTCACAGTTACATCTTGCGTTTCAACAAAAAAAATAGTGTATTTCCAAGATGTTGACGGTGTAATTGAAAATGAAACCATTGCAGCATTTGAGCCAAAAATACAAAAGGGAGATATTCTAAAAATCAATGTCTCTGCTATAGACACTGAAGCTGCTACTCCATTTAATTTATACGAATCAGCGGGTGCTACAAGTTCAAAACAACTAACGTATTTGGTAGATGTAGATGGGAATATAAATTTTCCAGTACTTGGAAAAATAAAAGTAGAAGGCTTTTCTAATAAACAAATAACCAATAATTTAACCCAACTATTGAGTAGCTATATTAAAAATCCAGTTGTAAATGTTAGATTAATCAATTTTAAAATTACCGTATTGGGAGAGGTAAAATCGCCAGGTACTTACACCGTACCAAACGAGCGAATTTCAATTTTGGGAGCTATTGGTTTGGCAGGAGATTTAAGTATTCAAGGGAAGAGAAAAACAGTTATTATTGTGCGAGAAGAAGAGGGGAAAAGGAAACTAATTACGATGGATTTATCGAACAAAAAATTATTGAACTCTCCTTATTTTTATTTAGCACAAAATGATGTTATTTATGTAGAACCAAATAAAGCAAAAATTAATTCTTCGGCTGTTGGAGCCAATGCAGGAATCATTATTTCTTCCATATCTACCGTAATTTCTTTAATAGCAATACTTACTCGATAAAAATTAGTGATATGCAAGAAGAAAACCCAATAAATTCTATCAACTTTAATAACGAATCCATTAATATACGTGAAGAAATTGAAAAGTATTTGTATCACTGGAAATGGTTTGTAGTAGGTGTTGTTTTAGCGGTGTCATTAGCCTTTTTTTATTTGAGGTATACCGCAAATCAATATGAAGTATCCACAACCATATTAATTGACGATAAAGATAATGGTGGATTAGCTTCAGAACTATCGGCTTTTGAAGATTTAGGACTTATAGGAAACTCTAAAACCTCTTTAGACAATGAGATAGAGTTATTAAAATCTAGAACTTTATTAGAAAGAGTGGTAAAAGATTTAGGTATTAATGTTACTTATTTTATACAAGGAAGAGTTATAGAATCTGAAATGTACACAAATAGTGTTCCTTTTAAAATTAACTTTTTTAGAAAAGATTTTAAATTTTACAATTTAGATACCTTATTTAAAGTTAAAATAGTATCTCCAACAAATTTTGTAATTGAAGATGCAGACGGAAACAAAATGGCTGAACATGCTTTTGGAGAGAATATGAGTACCAATATAGGAGATATTATAATTACACCTAAAAATATAAATAAAGTTAAAGCTGGAGATGAAGTAATTGTTAAAATAAGCTCACTAAAAAATGTAATTGATTTATATACAAGTAAGATCCAAATTCAACCAGCAAATAAAAATTCAAGTGTTATTAAATTAACATTAAAAGATCCGGTTAAATTAAAAGCACAAGCAATTTTAGATAATTTAGTTACCCAATATAATAATGATGCTGTTGAAGATAAAAGTGTAATTGCAAAAAACACCAATAAATTTATAAATAGAAGATTGGAAATAATTACCAAAGAATTATCGGCTGTTGATAAAGGTGTTGAAGTATTTAAAACAAAGAATAAACTCACAGATATTGCCTCTGAAGCATCCTTAATTTTACAAACCAATGCTGAACTTGAAAACAGAATACTCGATATTACTACACAGTTAAAGCTGGTAGATTATATGAATGAGTTTATTACCAATAGTATTGAAGAATTAATACCAGCTAATTTAGGATTAACAGATGGTTCTATAAGTGAGAGTATTTTAAAATATAATGAATTGTTTTTAGAACGCAATAGAATATTAAAAAGTTCAAGCAAACAAAATCCTGTAATTATAAATTTAGAAGATCAAATTGAACAATTACACGGGGGGATAATACAAAGTCTGCTTAATTTAAAATCATCATTGGCAATAACACTAAATACACTTAAAAGTCAGGAACATAGAATTAACTCAAAAATAAAAGCTGTTCCCAGACAAGAAAAAGAATACAGAGATATTCAACGTCAGCAACAAATTATGGAGTCGCTGTATTTGTATTTACTACAAAAAAGAGAAGAAAATGCTATTTCATTGGCGGTAACATTACCCAATGCTAAAATTATAGATAAAGCTTATGGTAGTAATGCCCCTGTTGAACCTAAAAGGAGAATGGTATATTTAGCGGCGCTATTAGTAGGGTTAATTGTGCCGTTTAGTTGGATATACTTATTGTTTTTGCTAGATAATAAGGTGCATACCCGTAAAGATGTAGAAGCAGTTGTGAAAGCACCAATTTTAGGAGAAATACCTAGAACGAAGTCTGAACACAAAGTGGTGGTAACAGATTTAGATAGGGGAAGTGTTGCTGAGTCTTTTAGACTGTTAAGAACAAATGTAAACTTTATGCTTTCTGGAGTTAAAGAAGGGGCAAAAACTATTTTTGTTACTTCAACTATTGCTAGTGAAGGAAAAACATTTATTGCCATTAATTTAGCTTCTGTGCTGGCTTTATCAAATAAAAAAGTATTGTTGATAGGTGCAGATATTCGAAAACCAAAAATTGCCGAGTATTTAGGTGTGCCAAAATCAGTTAAAGGATTGTCTCATTTTTTGATGGATACTAATTTAAAAGTAACGGAGGTTATTGAGCATATTCAAAAATTCAATTTCGATATATTAGAGTCTGGAATTATGGCGCCTAACCCATCAGAATTGTTAATGAACGGGCGTTTTGAGGAAGTACTAGCCTATGGTAAAGAAAACTATGATTATGTAATTGTAGACACGGCACCAACGTATGTAGTTACAGATACATTGTTACTAGGGCATCATGCAGATTTATTTATTTACGTGGTAAGAGCCGATTATTTAGATAAACGATTGTTAGATTTTCCTAAAATAATGTATGAAAATAAACGCTTGCCAAATATGTCTATTTTAATTAACAATACCGATTCAGAAAAAGGTTATGGTTACGGTTATGGCTACGGATACGGTTATAATGAATCCATCTCTAAAAAACCTTGGTGGAAGAGAATATGGAGTTGAGAGAGGTAAGCCCTTCGGCTCCGCTCAGGGTGAGAAGTGAGGAGTGAGAAGTGAGGAGTGAAGAGTGAAGAGTGAGAAGTGAGCCCTTCGACTGCGCTCAGGATAAAAAGTGAGAAACCGTCATTGCGAGTGCAAGGAAGCAATCTCATGTTCAAAACTATAAATCAAAAGATTACCACGTCGCTTAGCTCCTCGTAATGACGCTACATTTTGTCAGTTCAAGTAATTTTTCGAAATGGAATGAAGAAAAATAGTATGGAGAACTGTTTTAAAAAGTAAGCCCTTCGGCTCCGCTTAGGACAAAAGGGAAAAATAGAAATAAAAAAAGAGTAACAATACATAAAACACTAATTACGTCAATAAGCATATTTTATGTATATTTGCTTATTGTGGTAAGCAGTAATGGATAATATAATAGAAAAATTCAACAGAAAATTAAATGCTACCTCCCTCAAATTTGTGCGTAGTATCATGCATGAAATTGATTGGAGCACTCGGCTTATTGGTATTAGAGGAGCAAGAGGCGTTGGTAAAACAACCCTCCTTTTACAATACATCAAAAAAAACCTTCCACTTAGTTTAAGTCTTTATATAAGTTTAGATAATATATGGTTTGCTGAAAATAAATTAACTAATTTGACAGATGAATTTGTAAAAAAAGGAGGGCAATTTCTTTTTATAGATGAAGTACACAAGTACCCAAATTGGGCGCAAGAAATAAAAAATATCTACGATGATTACCCTGAGCTAAAAATTGTTTTTACTGGTTCTTCATTGTTAGAAATTTTAAATGCTCGTGCTGACCTTAGCCGAAGAGCAATCATGTATACTATGCAAGGCCTCTCCTATAGAGAATTTCTTAATTTAGAGTTACAAATGGATTTGCCAGCATTTTCTTTTAAAGAAATTGTATCAAATCATGTAGAGATAGCACAAAAAATTAACAAACAAATTAAACCCTTTCAGTATTTTGAGACGTATTTAAAAACAGGATATTATCCTTTTTTTCAAGAAAGCAAAAAGCTTTATCATCAGCGCATAGAAGAAGTAATTAATCTTATTTTAGAGATTGAATTGCCCTTGCTTAGAAAAGTAGATATTGGTTATGTTATAAAAATAAAGCAATTATTACAAATTATTGCTGAATCGGTTCCCTTTATGCCTAATGTTAAAAAGCTAAGCGAACGTATTGAAATTAATAGAAATACCTTGGTAAGTTATTTGTTTTTTCTTCAGGAAGCTCATCTCACAAAAAATTTATACAAAGATGCTAAAGGAATTACCCAGCTACAAAAACCATCTAAAATATATCTTGAAAATACCAACTTGCAATTTACCTTTTCAAATTTAAATAGCAACGTAGGTAATTTACGTGAAACCTTTTTTATAAATCAGGTAAATTATAAACACCAAGTAGAATATGTAGATGAAGGTGATTTTTTAATCGATAGAAAATATACAATTGAAATAGGTGGAACTAACAAAACAACAAAACAAATTAAACACATTAAAAATAGCTTTCTTGTATTAGATAACATAGAATATGGTAATTCAAATAAAATTCCATTATGGTTATTTGGGTTTTTGTATTAGAAGTGAGCCCTTCGGCTCCGCTCAGGATAAAAAGTGAAGAGTGAGAAGTGAGAAGTGAGCCCTTCGGCTCCGCTCAGGATAAAAAGTGAGAAACCGTCATTGCGAGTGCAAGGAAGCAATCTCATGTTCAAAACTATAAATCAAAAGATTACCACGTCGCTAGCTCCTCGTAATGACGCTACATTTTGTCAGTTCAAATAATTTTTCGAAAAGGAATGAAGAAAAATAGTATCGAGAATTATTTTAAAAAGCGAATCCTTCAATAACTCCACCGCCTGACTGCAAGACCCCAAACTACAAGATAACATATTTGTTTATTTAGAGCAGGTATTTCACTTAAATTCAGCATTGTTTTTAAAAATAGGAGCAATTAATTTTAAAATCTTAGGGTTGTTAATACTTTCTAGGTAGCTTAAATGTCTATTCGCATGAGTATCTGTACCTACAAAATCAATTAAATTATCTTCTAAAAGTCGTAATGCAATTTTGTGTGTATCTTTTCCGTAGTAGTTTGAAAGTGATAGTAGGTTAAGTTGAAACAGGCAACCTGCCTCTTTTAATTTTGCATATTCGTTGTGTTTTTTATGGAAGAATGAATACCGTTCAGGATGCGCCAAAATAGGTTGGTAGCCTGCTATTTGAATGTTAAAGAGAATTTCATATAAATTTACAGGAGGATTTATATACGACATTTCAATCAGAATTTTAGTGTCTTTGAGAGGTAGTAATTGTTGTTGTTCTAGCAAGCGGTTAAAATTACTATCTAACATATATTCTGCGGCAGCACGTATTGAAATATCAGTTAAATTATGTGATTCTAATTCGCTTTTTAAGGCTGTTAATTTTGGTAAAATGGTGTCTATTGAATTTTCCCAAACACCCTCCATAATATGAGGAGTAATTATAAAATTTTGAATACCATAACCGCGCATTTTTTTTATAAGGGCAATGGTTTCATCCATATTTTTTGAGCCATCATCAATGCCAGGCAACAAATGAGAATGTATGTCAACAAACTCATTAGTGAAGAGTGTTGTAATTGAAACTTTATTTTTAAAAAATGATAGCATAAAAATTAAAAAATTCCGCTTTTAGTTAACTTAATAAATCCACCAATATTGTTGGGTAAAAATGTTCCAAAATCTACTGCACTACCTAGAGAAATAATTAAGGGAATATTATCAAAATGTAGATTAAATTCAATACTAGAAGAAAATTGATCTTCATTAATAGGATTGTTAAACCAACCGGCATAAGCAGTGTAACTGGCATTTGCTTTATAAGTAATATGTTGATTAAGAACACCTTTAATGCCAACATGGTACGAAACAAACCGATTGTACCCACCAATAATACCGTTTGTTATACCATCAACAGGGGGTTTGGGAGGGAAAAAAGGAGAGCCAATGGTATTTCCAAAATAAGTCCACCCACTATTGTAAATAGTATTGTTAAAATAGTTATCGCCACCGCTAATATTTAAAAAACCACTCATATTTTTGGTGTAGGTAAGCTCTGTTACTAAATGTGTTACAAAGGAATTAGGCTTTTTAAAATCTAAAAATAAACCATATAAAGCATCAGGGTAATTTAAAAGTTCTCTACCCGATCTATCTTCAAAAGGGTGCGACCAATAAAAATTCCAGTTGGTATTTACACCTTTGTAATTTAGCTGTATAGTGTAAGCACCAACAGTATTTCCCAAGGCATTAATTTGTTCTCCAAGTGCAGCGTTTGATCCTCCTGCACTTCCAAAAACTATTTTTAAATAATCTTTAAAACTTGAAGGCATTTTACCGTATTCATCAGAGGTTCCTCCCCATTGTACATAGTGATCCAAGCCTGTTATTAGCGATAATTTTGAGTTTAAAATAGATTTTAAATAGAGGCTTTTATGGTGTAAACGAGCATTGTTAACCACCCGTTTATCGTTTAAAAAATATGCTGCAAAATTTGCCTTAGCAGATAACCATTTTTTAGCAAAAGGGAGTTGTAAGTACCTCATTGTTTTAAAATTAACACCGGGGAAAGCTCTAGTATTGATAGATTTTATAATATTTCCATTTGAAGAAGAAAGACCTTCCCATAAAATATCATCATTTTTACTTCCAGCATCTAATTGCCAGCCTTTATAACGAAAACTACCGTAAAGCTCATTGACAAAAAGATTGTTTTTATCAGCAACAAACCCAGTTAAAGAGGCCTTGTATGAAAAATCAAAATTGGTATCTGATTTTTTAAAATTGGTAAACAATGCGGTGTTTAGTAAAATAGCATTACTAGTTGGAATTGCGCCATACTTATTAGCAGTAAGCCAAAAAGGTAATGTGTTTTTAGCTGAGGCATTTGAACTAAGTGCTATTAAATAATTGACTTCTTTACTTTGAGAATAACCTTTGTTACACAGAGCAAAAGAGTGAAAAATAACAAAGAGAATAAGTGAGTGAATGTTTTTCATTTAATAAAACAAAATTTTGGCAAAGGTAGTTAAATATAGGAAATAGTATTTAGCGTTATTTATTCCTTTTTGATACGCTATTGGAGAGAAACCATATTTTTAAGAGTATCGTTGCTGAAAGTAAAAAGGGTATTAAATTATTTATTACACATATAATTAGATTTAAATATTAATAATAACGAATATTAATGAGTTTTTATTAGTAATTAATTATTTTTTACTATCTTTTATTGAAAAAACAATAATGTAAATTTATTTTTTTAAAAAAAAGTTGTTTTTTTAAAATTAATGTATAGATTTGTCGTCTAATTACTGATAATGAGAACAAATAACACTTGGAATAGCTTCTATTTTTACTTTTATTTTAGCAATAAGAGATGAGGCTTCGTATGTGTTTTTTAAATAAAATAATTAATAAAGTCTCGAAATATTTCGGGATTTTTTTTTGGTTAAAAAATAAATAATGAAGGTAGCAATACAGGGAATTAAAGGGTCGTTTCACCACATTGTAGCAGCACAATATTTTGGTAAGAATGTTGATTTGGTTGAGAGCTTGTCGTTTAGTGAAATGCCTAGTTTATTACATAGTAAAAAGGCTGAGGTTGTAATTATGGCTATAGAAAATTCAATTGCCGGTGCAATTTTACCAAACTATGCATTAATTGATGAACATCAACTTTCAATTTGTGGAGAATACCATTTACCTATTTGTCATAATTTAATGGCTTTAAAAGGTCAGCATATAGAAGATATTAAAGAGGTGTATTCACATCCAATGGCATTGTTGCAGTGTCATAAGTTTTTTAAAGATTATCCGCATATTAAATTAATAGAAGATAAAGATACTGCGGTTGTTGCCAAAAGAATACAAGAAAATAAGCTAAAAAATGTTGGAGCAATAGCAAGTACATTGGCTGCTGAAACATATAATTTAAAAATTATAGCCCCTGAAATTCAAACGATAAAAGAAAATGCCACCCGTTTTTTTATTTTAACCAATTCAGAAACTAAAAGCAGTGTTTCAGCAAATAAGGCTTCCATAAAATTTATTACAAGTCATAAAGCAGGAAGTTTAGCTGAAGTTTTAACCATTTTGGCAAAACATCATTTGAATCTTTCTAAAATACAATCGATGCCTGTAATTGAAACTCCTTGGAAATACGCTTTTTTTGCCGATTTTACTTTTGATAGTTATGCAGATTATTACGATGCTTTAAATGAGATTAAAAATAAAGTTGAAATGTTAAAAATATTGGGTGAATACTCAAAAGGAAAAAGATAATGATACCAAAAGCAGATAGATTAAAGCAAGTAAAAGAATACTACTTCTCAAAGAAATTGAGAGAAATAGCAGGCTTGATTGCTACAGGAAAGCCAATTATAAATATAGCGATAGGAAGCCCCGATTTACAACCACCTTTAGAGGTAGTAGCAGCACTAAAAAACGCTATGCAAATAGATGGAGTTCATAAATACCAAAGCTACCAAGGAATACCAGAATTTAGATTGGGAATTGCAGATTTTTACAAAACAAATTACAATGTTAAGCTAAATCCGAATACTGAAATTTTACCATTAATGGGTTCTAAGGAAGGAATAATGCATATTTCAATGGCTTTTTTAAATAAAGGAGATAAAGTATTGATTCCAAATCCAGGGTATCCAACCTATGCATCAGTTACAAAATTGGTTGAAGCTGCACCTGTTTATTATAATTTAAGTGAACACAATAATTGGTTGCCAAATTTTTCGGAAATTGAAAAAGAAGACTTGTCAAAAGTTAAAATTATGTGGGTTAATTATCCGCATATGCCTACAGGAGCCACTGCTTCAAAATTAGCTTTTGAACAATTAATTGCATTTGCTAAAAAGCACCATATTTTAGTGGTTAACGACAACCCTTACAGTTTTATTTTAAATGAAAATCCACAAAGTATTTTGCAAGTAGACGGTGCAAAAGAAGTGGCTATTGAGTTAAACTCGCTTAGTAAAACATTTAATATGGCGGGTTGGAGAGTTGGCATGGTTGTAGGAACTTCAGAAATTATTAAAACAATATTACAGGTAAAAAGCAATATGGATTCAGGCATGTTTTTAGGAATTCAAAAAGGAGCAATTGAAGCCCTAAAACTACCGGCAAATTGGTTTGAAGAGCAAAATAGCATTTACAGAAAAAGAAGGGAGTTGGTCTGGAAAATTTTTGATGCTTTAGGATGTACGTATGCTAAAAATATTGGAGGCTTATTTGTTTGGGCAAAATTGCCAAATGGAGAAAAAGCAGAGTCGTTTACAGATAAGCTATTGTATGAAAAGGAAGTTTTTATAACGCCAGGAACAGTATTTGGTACGAATGGAGAGGGTTATATTAGAGCATCATTATGTGTTAATTCAGCAGTTTTAAAAGAAGTGTTAACAAGATTAACAACAAAAAATAATTAAAAAATGGAAAAATTAGTTGTTATAGGATTGGGTTTAATAGGAGGTTCTTTAGCCTTAGATTTAAAAAAGCGAAATGGCTATAAAGTGTATGGAATTGATGCAGATGCAACTCATGTAAAAAAAGCATTATCATTAGGTGTTATTGATGCTGAAACCAATTTTTCTGAAATCTCAGATGCTTCAGTTGTAATTGTTGCCGTTCCTGTAGATGTAATTCCAAAGGTTATTAAAAAAGTATTAGATAATGTTTCTAAAAACACCTTAGTTTTTGATGTAGGTTCAGTAAAAAATGAAATTTGTAAAGAAGTTTCAAAGCATCCAAACAGAAAAAATTACGTGGCTGCGCACCCGCTTGCCGGTACTGAATTTTCAGGCCCTGAGGCTGCTATTTTAAATTTATTTGATGAAAAGGTGAATATTTTATGTGAAACAGAAAAGAGTGATTGGAAAATTTTAGACAAGGCGTTGAGTTTATTTAAACAGCTAAACATGCGTATTAAAATGATGAATCCAGAGGAGCATGATAGACATATAGCCTATGTTTCTCACTTATCACATGTGAGCTCATTTATGTTGGGAAAAACAGTGTTGGGAATTGAAAAGAACGAACAACATATTTTTGATATGGCAAGTACTGGTTTTGCTTCAACAGTGAGATTGGCAAAAAGTTCAGCAACTACTTGGGCACCAATTTTTCTTCAAAATAAAGAAAATATTATACGCTCATTAGATGAGTATATTAAAAATTTAAAAGAATTTAAATTACACATAGAAAATAACAATGATGAAGCATTAAAAGAAATAATGAACAATACCAATTATATTAAAACAATTTTAAACGGAATAGAATAGGACAGAGCGTAAAAAAATGTTCAGTGAACATTTTTAGCACAACAAAGCGATAGCTATGGGCTAGCTGTTACGCAGATGTCGGCTAGCGGGTTTGGATTTGAAAGAAAATAAATTTTAAAAAAAATAAGACAACTAAATAAAGAAACGTATTAACATGGAAATTAAAAAAGAAAATAGGAAATGGTTAGATGATATGAACTTATCTCACCCTATTGTAATTGCAGGACCTTGCAGTGCAGAAACAGAAGAGCAAGTTTTAAAAACAGCTCATGAACTTAAAAATACAGATACAAATGTGTTTAGAGCGGGTATTTGGAAACCAAGAACACGACCGGGAGGGTTTGAAGGAGTTGGTGAAATAGGTTTACCTTGGTTACAAAAAGTAAAAGAAGAAACAGGAATGTTGATTACTACAGAGGTTGGGAATGCGAATCATGTAGAGCTAGCTTTAAAACACGATGTAGATATTTTATGGATTGGAGCACGAACTACGGTGAATCCATTTGTAGTTCAAGAAATAGCAGATGCTTTAAAAGGGGTAGATAAGCCTGTGTTGGTTAAAAACCCAGTAAATCCAGATTTAGCATTGTGGTTAGGTGCTGTAGAGCGTTTTAAAACAGCAGGAATTACGCAATTAGGTGTAATTCATAGAGGTTTTTCAACATACAATTCGTTGCATTACCGTAATAAACCAAAATGGCATATTGCTATTCAACTTAAAAAAGAGTTTCCAGATTTACCATTGATTTTAGATCCTTCACATATTTGTGGAAGAAGAGATACACTTTTAGATGTTTCGCAAACAGGACTAGATTTAAATTATGATGGATTTATGATTGAAACACATATTGATCCTGACAATGCTTGGAGTGATGCCAAACAGCAAGTAACGCCAGCTCAATTAAATCAGATAACGAAAGATTTAAAAATTCGTGAAGTGAGTAGTACCAAAGAAGACTTTCAGCGAAAATTAAATATGCATAGAAAAGAATTGGATTTAATAGATAGCAATATTGTTGATATTTTAGGTGATAGAATGGGAATTGCTGAACAAATAGGACGGTTAAAGAAACAAGAGAATGTAGCTATTTTACAAAGTGGAAGATGGTCTGATATTTTAATGAAAATGATAGAATATGGTGAAGAAAAAGGGCTGAGAAAAGAGTTTGTTGAAGAAATATTTAGAACTATTCATGTAGAATCTATCAATATTCAACACAAAGTAAAATAAAATAGAAGTCTTCTAAAAAGTGTTGTAAGCTATTACTTTAAATGATGTCACATAAAGTTTATTAAGTGTGACATCATTTAATAAATGGAAGTTTTAATAGCTTAAAAAAGATAGAGAGTACTAAAATATCTTCCCATTACTTTCTCCTAAATTTTCTTCAACAACACCAGTAACAATAGCTAAATTTTAATTGATAACAGCAATCATGTTAATTTTTGAAGTAAGAATAGCATCATTTGAAGTTGTTATTTTTAGCTAAGTTTTAGTTTTAAAGATTCATAAACTGAAATTAATACATAGGTAAATTTAAACTATATTTGTTGCATTAATGGCGAATACGATGCCAAATAATTTATGTTATTAGTGAAAGGAGTTGTTACAAAATCTACAGGAAGTTGGTATACCATTTATATTGAAAATGGTAAAAAAATAGATTGTAGACTAAAGGGGAAATTTAGAATTAAAGGAATAAAAAGTACCAATCCAGTTGCAGTAGGCGATTACGTAAATTTTGAATTTGAACAGGGAAAAGAAACAGGTGTTATCAACAAAATTTTTGAAAGAAAAAATTACATCATTCGTAAATCTGTAAACCTATCTAAGCAAACTCATATTATTGCAGCTAACATAGATACAGCTTTTTTATTAGTAACATTAGATAGTCCACCAACTTCAACAGGGTTTATAGATCGCTTTTTAGCTACTGCAGAAGCGTATAGTATTCCTGTGGTTATTCTTTTTAATAAAATAGATATGTACTCTAGTGGCTTATTGGAAGAAAAGAAAGCATTAGAAAATGTTTATACTTCAATAGGCTATACCTGTATTGATGTTTCAGCAACAAAAAATATTAATATTGATAAAATAATTGCCTTAATGAAAGGTAAAACTACGATGTTCTCGGGGCATTCAGGTGTTGGAAAAACAACGTTGATTAATGCTATGGAACCATCATTAAACTTAAAAACAGCTGAAATTTCAAAGCAACACAAGCAAGGGTTGCATACCACCACTTTTGCTGAAATGTTTGAACTGAGTTTTGGAGGTTTTATAATTGATACACCTGGTATTAAAGGCTTTGGAGTGGTAGATTTTGAACCTCAAGAAATAGGGCATTATTTTGTAGAGTTTTTCAAACTAAGCTCAAAATGTAAATACAATAATTGCTTGCATATTAACGAGCCTAATTGTGCTGTTAAAGAAGCACTCAAAAAAAATGAAATTGCACTTTCTAGGTACAATAGCTATTTGCAAATAATTGCGGGTGATGAAGAACATTATAGAACGGATATTTATAATTAATAATTATGAGAGTTGTAATTCAAAGAGTTTCAGAGGCTTCAGTTACTATTGAAAATACTGTTGTGAGTGCAATGAATAGCGGACTTTTAATTTTATTGGGAATTGAAGCTGCAGATTCCAAAGAAGATATTAAATGGCTTTCAAAAAAAATAGTGAATCTTCGTATTTTTAATGATGAAAATGGCATAATGAATAATTCATTAGTAACCAATAAGGGAGATGCTATTATTGTAAGTCAGTTTACCTTACAGGCAAGTACCAAAAAAGGAAATAGACCTTCTTATATTAAAGCAGCAAAACCAACAATTGCGATTCCATTATATAAAGAATTTATAACGCAATTTGAAATGCAACTCGGAAAAAAGGTTGGAACAGGTACGTTTGGTGCCGATATGAAAGTGACGCTGGTTAATGAGGGGCCTGTTACTATAATTATAGATTCAAAAAAAAGAGAGTAAATCAACTTTTTTAGTATTATTTTTTTATTTTTATAGAGAAATAAAATTTCTATGAAAAAAAAAGCTCTTACCTTACTTTGTACGCTTCTCTTAACTTGTGTTGTATATTCACAAAATTATAATTTCAATAGCAATCAGATACCTGAAAATTTAAAACTAAATGCCAATGCTGTGGTAGTGTTTGACGATGTGTTTGTTGAAATTCAAAATCAGAAATTAATGACTGTTAAAGTAAAAAAAGCAGTTACTATTTTAAATAAATTAGGAGATAAATTTAGATATGTTGCTGTTGGTTTTGACAAAACAAGAAAAATTAAAAATATTGAAACTATTATTTATGATGCTTCTGGGAAAGAAATTAAAAAAGTAAAGAATAAAGAATACAAAGATGTTAGCCAAGTAGCTGGAGGTACATTGTATGCCGATAATAGGATGTTGTACTATGAACATATTCCAACAGCTTATCCGTATACCATATATTATGAGTATGAAGTAAATTCTCCTAACACCGCTTTTATTAGAAAATGGAATCCTATAAATTTCTATAGTACAGGGTTAGTTTCAGCCACATATACTATCATTTATGCAAATGAATTAAATCTTCAAGTCAAAGAAAATAATTTTGAAAAGTTTACTATAAAAAAAGAAGTTAAAGAGAATCAAATTCTTTATACACTATCAAATATTGAACCTTTAAAACATGAACCCTTATGTCCATCATTAAAAAAAACAAGACCCAATGTTCAATTTGTTTTGAATAAATTTTATGCTGAAGGAATTACAGGAGAGGCCAATAACTGGAAAGAGTTAGGAAAGTGGGAACACATTAATTTTTATAGTGGTGTAGGTGGATTACCAGAAGAAACAAAGAAAAAAATAAAGCAATTGGTACAAGGTGTTAATAGCCCTATTGAAAAAGCAAAAATTGTTTACAAATATGTACAAGATAAAACAAGATATATAAGTGTTCAAGTTGGAATAGGCGGCTTAAGGCCTATGATAGCTAGAGACGTAGATAATTTAGGTTATGGAGACTGCAAAGCTTTAACAAACTATACAAAGTCACTGCTTGATGTTGTTGGTGTTAAATCTTATTTTACTGAATTATACGGAGGTTATGAAAAAATAAACATGGATTTTAATTCGCCTAATATTCAAGGAAACCACGTAATCTTAAATGTACCAATTGACAATAATGATATTTGGTTAGAATGTACGAGCCAGGAAGTTCCTTTTGGATATATAGCAAATTTTACTGATGACAGAGATGTAATAGTTGTTAAGCCAGAGGGAGGCGTTTTAAAACGTACTAAAAAGTATGAAACTACAGGAAATTTACAATTTTCTAAAGGTAACTACGCAATTGATGCCAAAGGAACAATGAAAGCTTCTGTTTCAATTGAATCATCAGGAACTCAATACAATGATAATTTAAAGGAAGCTGAAGGAAAATCAGCAAAAGAGTTAAAAGAATTATTCAAAGAATATTTAGCAAATATAAACAACATACAATTTTTAAACATAAGTGTGTTTAATAATAAAAGTGAAGTTAAATACGAAGAAAACCTTGAGTTTACTGCTGAAGATTACGCGTTGTTTGCAGGGAAACAGATGCTAATTCCTATCAATGCATTTAATAAAAACTCATATGTTCCAAAAAGAGTTAGAAACAGAAAATTACCATTTGAAATTTCAAGAGGATTTTTAGACATAGATGAGGTAGAAATTAAATTGCCCAGCACATTTTTAGTGGAATATATACCTGAAAATATTGAAATAAAGACAAAATTTGGAACGTACTCAATAGAGCTTACCAAAATTGATGAAGTAACATATCTCTATAAAAGAACTCTACAAATAGAAGAAGGTAAATTCTCAAAAGATGAATATGATGCTTATAGGAAATTTAGAAAAAAATAAAAAAATATGATAATTTAAAAATAATTTTAAAAAATACTAATTTATGAAAAAGAGTTTATTATTTACATTGGTTGTAATATTAATATTGAATAAGCCAAAGGCTCAAAATTTTAATTTTGGAGAAATTTCTAAAGAAGAATTACGAGAGCAATATTACCCAAATGATTCTACTGCAAATGCAGCTTATTTGTATAAAGAAAGAAAAATTCATTATACGTATGATGGAGAAAGAGGTTGGACTTTAGTAACAGAAGTTTATGAAAGAATTAAGTTGTACAATAAAGAAGGTTTTGATTATGCGACTAAAGTAATTGGTTTGTACAAAGATGGTCCTTCAGAAAAAATGACATCATTAAAGGCGAATACCTATAACTTAGAAAACAATAAAATAGTCAAAGAAAAACTAGCTAAAAATCAACTTTTTAAAGAAAATAAAACCAAAAACACCATAGTCTATAAATTTACGATGCCAAACATTAAAAAAGGCGCTATAGTTGAATGGAAATACAAAATATATTCGCCCTATTATTCATATATTGATGAAATAGAACTTCAACATAAAATACCAATAAAGCAGCTTAATGTTGAAGTGAAAATTCCTGAATATTTTAAATTTAAAAGGCATTTAAAGGGTTATTTACCAGTTCATGTTGTGCAGAGTATGAATAACAGGACAATTCAATTTTCTTACAGGCGTCAAGTTGACTCACGTAGAATTTCAACAGTAAGAGAAACTAATGAGGTAGATTTACGAGAGATTATTTATACTGTTAGAGATAAAAATATTCCTGCTTTAGAAGAAGAAAACTATATAAGTAATATAGAAAATTATAGATCTGCTTTATCGTTAGAGCTTTCTTATACTGAGTTCCCAGGATCGAGAGTTAAAAACTATTCTTCAACTTGGGAAAGTGTGTGTAATAAAATTAATAAGTCAAGTGTTTTTGGATTAGAACTTTCTAAAAAAGCATATTTTAAAGAAGATTTAACTCCAATTATAGCTACAACTAGCGATAAATTAAAAAGAATAAACCTTATTTTAGAATTTGTAAAATCTAAGGTTAAATGGAATGGTACTTATGGTAAATACACAGATGTTGGAGTTAAAAAAGCCTACAAAGAAGGGATTGGAAATGTGGCCGAAATTAACTTAATATTAGTTTCAATGTTAAGAGAAGGAGGGTTAAATGCTAATCCTGTTTTAGTAAGTACAAGAAATCATGGAGTTCCGTTATTTCCAACCTCAAAAGGTTTTAACTATGTAATTTCGGCTGTTGAAATAAATGAAGAAATTATATTATTAGATGCTTCTGAAGAATACAGTATGCCCAATGTTTTACCATATAGGGTTATTAATTGGAGAGGTAGGTTGGTAAAAGAAGATGGTACTTCTCTATGGGTAGATTTAATTCCTGCAAAACATGCTGTAGATAATAAAAACACCAATATTTCTATTGATAGTGAAGGTTATGTTGAGGGCATGCAAAGAACCAATCACATGAATATGCAGGCACTTAGCTATAGAAAAAAATATGCAAAAATAAAAGATGAAACCATTATAGAAAAACTAGAAAAAGAAAATGAAGCTATAGAAATAGCTGATTTTAGAATAATAAATAAAACAGGTGGTAATAAACCAGTTGTTGAAATGTTTAAATTTTCATCGGAAGATTTAATTGAACTAGTTGGAGATAGAATGTATTTTAAGCCTTTATTTTTTAATTCTCAAACAAAAAACCCATTTCAACTAGATAAAAGAGAATACCCAATAGATTTTGGTACACCATTTATTGAGAAAAATATGGTGAGAATTACCATTCCTGAAGGGTATATTATAGAATCAGTTCCTGAAAGTATAGCCATTGGTTTGCCTAATGATTATGGTGTATATATTTTTAATGTAAAAACGCAAGGAAATATAATGATGATAATGTCAAAACTTAAAATGAATACAGCCATTTACCCAGTATTAAATTATGATGAAATTAAGGAGTTTTATAAAATTATTGTAAGTAAAAATTTAGAACAAGTAGTGTTAAAGAAGGTGTAAGCTTATTGTTAAAAAATAGCTAAAAGTAATTTAGAATAGTTATAAATAATTAATTTTTAGTACTATTGCAATAAGTACTAACAAAATTAAAAACAATGAAAATAACAAAATTATTTATAGCAGCTTTTACTTTAATTACATTGTTGTATACAACATCTAATGCTCAAGAAAAAGTAAATTATACTACAGATATTTCAAACTCAACAATAAACTGGAAGGGTTACAAACCTACAGGTTCTCATCATGGCACTATTACTTTAGAGTCTGGAGCGTTGAAAATGGACAATGGAACAATAAAAGGAGGTTATTTTATAGCCAATATGTTAACAATTAAGGATGCTGGCGGAAGTGCAAAATTAGAAAGGCATTTAAAGTCAGATGATTTTTTTGATGTTGCTGCATTTCCTACTTCTAAATTTGAAATTACAGATAGCAAAACAATAGAAGGGAAAATGATGATAACAGGAAATATGACTATTAAAGGAATTACGAAGCAACTTACGTTTCCTGTAACTATTACGGAAACAGCAGATACAGTGACTTTAACAAGTGAAACATTTCAAGTAAACAGAGCAGATTTTAATGTAAAATACAAATCGAAAACATTTTTTAATAATCTTAAAGAAAAATTTATTAATAATGAATTTGATCTACAAGTGGTTATTGTTGCAGTTAAATAATATAGAGCTCAGTTGATAGTTTCATACGATTAATTTAATAAATTCTATTTGTTTGTGTTTGGTACGAGCGCAGTCGAGACCTATCTATGTGTGATATAGTTCTCGACTGCGCTCGAACAGACAACTTATTTTGCATTACACTTTTTATATTCCGTGTTTTACCATTTCAAATTTAGATGTAGTTATCTATTGATTTCTAAAATAATAATTACCACTAAAAAAGGAACTTATATATCAACCTTTTGTTACCTTTAATTAATATATTATAATTGCATATTGTTTGAATAGAGTTGGCTTCATATTATTGATATTTCTTTTTAGTACAAATTTGTTTACTAGGGCACAAATAGTCAACACTTCAGGAAGTCTTTTTGATGAAATAGCTACTATAATAACAAATATGCCAGGAAATTCAGGAAATAATTACGCACACCCAACTTTAACACAACAAAACTCTTGGAGTGGTATTTTAGCCAATTTATTTAATCAAAATTATGCAAAAGCATCAGATACAGCCAATGCAATAGGCTACAATTTGGTGAAATTTGTTGATACTACGGGCATTGAAAACAGTACGTATTATATGTTAAAAACAAATAGTGCAAATTATTGGGGAACCTATGTTTATTATCCAAATTACACGAAATCATTGGTAATTCAATCTCCACATCCAAAAAAAGATTTTAACACAGGGAAAGAAGGTGTTTTTGTATTTATGAAAACAGAGGCATTGTTTTTTGCTTTAAGCGGCACTAGTAGGTGTAACAACAGTAATTATTCTAGCTGTGACGGAACTACAACAGTATGTTCAGGAAGCTCCGAAAATTATAGGATTTCAGATCTTTCTCACAATGTTTCTACTATATTTCAAACAACAACAGCTGTTATTTTTAATACATTTAACGAATCTCATTTTATTCAGCTTCACGGATTTAGTAAACTAACATCCGACCCCTATATTATTCTCAGTAATGGAACTCAACTAACGCCATCTCCTGATTATATTTCAATTTTTAAAACCAATATAGAAAATGAAGATGCCGTACTAACATTTAAATTAGCTCATATAGATTTATCTTGGACAAGGTTGCGAGGGTTTTACAATACGCAAGGAAGATTAATAAATGCAAGTTCTAATTATTGCAATGCAAATGCTACTGTAACTAACGGGCGTTTTATGCACTTAGAACAGGAAAAAACGCGACTTAGAAATGACTCAACGGGTTGGGTTAAAGTAGCAAATGCCTTAAACAATACATTTTCAAGTAGCTCTTTATCTTCTGAAGAAATTGCAGCTAAAAATAAATTTAACGTGTATCCAAATCCGGGAAGTAATTTAGTTACAATTGAAGCAGATTCTATAGCTATAAAAGAGTTTAAAATTTACAATATGCTTGGTCAGGAGTTGACTTCTAAAATTAAAATAGTAAACCATACACAGCATATAATCACAGTTAATATAGAAAACCTTCTTAAAGGGAATTATATTTTTAAAATAAAAACAAAGAGCATTAAATTTAAAAAGTATTAATTTCAAGTATCTTCACTAAATTTAAGGATTCCTGTTTTTTTTGTTGAAGACATTACAAAAGTACTTTGAACATTCCCAACAGAATCTAAAATAGCTAATTTGTTTTTTAAAAAAAGCTGATAGCTTTTCATATCTTTTACAATTACTTTCAACAAATAATCGTAGTTGCCAGCTATATGAAAACATTCAATAACTTCATCCATTTTATTTACTGCAATCTCAAATTTTCGAATCAATTCTTTAGAGTGTACCAATAGGGTAACTTGGCAAAACACCTCAATGGTGTACCCTAATTTTTCTTTATTTAATACAGCTATATATTGTTGAATTACACCGTGCTTTTCCAGCCTTTTAATACGTTCATAGGTAGGAGTTTGTGTTAAACCAATTTTTAGTGCAATTTCTTTGATGTTGGCTTTTGAATTTACTTGAAGTAATTTTAAAATGTTTTTATCTGTTACGTCTAGTTTTATCATATTAGTATTTTTTGCTAAAAATAAGTAAAATAATAGAAGTATAAAGTTGTTATAACTGTATTTATTAAAATATATAGTAAAAATAACTGATATTAGTAAATAATTCAGTTTATTAAGTGGTTGTTTTGTAATTTTATAATATAAAAATTTTAGTCATGAGCAATAAACCAGCAAATAACATTCAAGATTTACAATATTTTGGAGAGTTTGGAGGTGTAAATCCTTCAATTTCAGATTCAGCAACATATACATTTTTACATGCCAAAACAATGCTTGATACTTTTGAAGGACATGCAGAGGGGTGTTATTTATATTCACGCCATACCAGTCCAAGTAATTTATACCTAAATGAAGCTTTGGCGGCTATGGAATTTACAGAAACTGCTAATGTAGCAGCATCGGGTATGGGAGCAATAACTTCAGTATTATTGCAAGTTTGTGGAGCAGGAGATCATATTGTTTCAAGTAGAACCATTTATGGTGGTACGTATGCATTTTTAAAAAACTTTATACCAAAATTAAATATTACAACTTCTTTTGTTGATATTACTTCGTTGGAAAAAATTGAAGCAGCAATTACTTCTACAACAAAAATGATTTATTGTGAATCAATTAGTAATCCGCTATTAGAAGTTGCTAATGTAACAGCATTATCAAAAATTGCAAAAAAGCACAACATATTATTGGTGGTAGATAATACATTTACCCCTTTAATAATTTCTCCACAAAAATTAGGAGCAGATATCACAATTCACAGTTTAACAAAATTTATTAATGGAACAAACGATACTGTAGGAGGTGTTGTTTGTGCTTCACAAGAATTTATAGATAGTTTAAGAAGTGTAAACGATGGAGCAGCTATGTTGTTAGGTCCTGTAATGGATAGTTTCCGTTCAGCAAGTATTTTGAAAAACTTGCGAACATTGCATATTAGAATGAAAAAGCATAGTGAAAATGCCTTGTATTTGGCAGAACATTTTGAAAAAGATGGTTTAAAAGTGGTGTATCCAGGTTTAAAAAGTCACAGTGATCACGAGCTTTTTAAAACAATGTACAATGAAGAATATGGCTTTGGAGGAATTATGACAATTGATGTTGGAACCTTGAAAAAAGCCAATGAATTAATGGAGTTAATGCAACATAATAACTTAGGTTATTTAGCCGTTAGTTTAGGGTTTTATAAAACATTATTTAGCGCGCCAGGAACAAGCACTTCTTCTGAAATTCCTGAAGAAGAACAAGTTGAAATGGGGCTTTCTGATGGAATTATTCGTTTTTCAATTGGGTTAGATAATGATATTGAACGTACATATAGAGCAATGCATAAATGTATGACAGAAATAGGAGTACTATAATTAACAACTCTTTATATTATAAAAAAATCCCATTCTAATTTTGAATGGGATTTTTTAGTTGCAAAAAGGTTCAAATTTGTGTATTATTACATTCCTAAAAATGTAAGAATGCAAGAAGATAAAAACTTATCAGAAATAAAAGTTGGAGACCTAAAAATAATAGAAAATAAAGAATTAAGTATATGGGAGGCACTAATTCCAATTGTTGCTCTTATAGGAATGTTAGCTTTTAATGTATATGCTTACGGAGATGATGCACTAAGTGGTAGTAATCAGTTTATCTTATTAATGGGGGCAGCAGTAGCTGCAATTGTAGGGTTTTTAAATAAAGTCCCCTATAAATTAATGCTTGAAGAAGTAGGTGAAAATGTGAAATCTACATCCAGTGCTATTATCATTTTATTAATGGTAGGGGCTTTGGCTGGTACTTGGTTAATAAGCGGCATTATACCTTCAATGATTTACTATGGTTTACAAATTTTAAATCCAACAGTGTTTTTAGCAGCATCACTTGTAATTTGCTGTATAGTATCAATTGCAACGGGTAGTTCTTGGACAACATCGGCAACTGTTGGTATTGCACTTATGGGAATTGGAAATGCATTAGGTGTTCCTGCAGGAATGACTGCCGGAGCCGTATTGTCTGGGGCTTACTTTGGAGATAAAATGTCTCCATTATCTGATACAACAAACTTGGCTCCAGCTGTAGCAGGAGGAGAACTTTTTGAGCATATAAAATATATGACCTACACTACGGTTCCAACAATTATAATTACGTTAATTGTATTTGTAATTATAGGGTTTAATATTGATGCTACAGGAAGTGTTAATACTGAAAAAATGCTAGCTGGTATCAAAGCTTCGTTTAATGTAACACCTTGGCTTTTTATTGTTCCTGCTATTGTAATTTTATTAATAATTAGAAAAACATCACCATTAATAGCTTTAATTATTGGGGCACTTTTAGGTGGTATTTTTGCAACTATTTTTCAAAGTGCTATTATATGGGATCAAGGATTGAGATATGACGTAACAAAGGTTTCTAGTGAATTTAAAGATTATGTATCTTGGGATAATGTGTCAAATAATAATTATCAGTCACCAGGGGTGTATACATTAATTTCTAAAGAAGAAGGAGTTACAATGTCAAAACCTATTGTTTTTAATCTTCTATCATCAAAAACTTCTGTAACTGACAAATTTTCAGAAACAACAACTATTTTTAAAGATGGAAAAGAAATAGGTACTATAAATTTAAATGCATTACCAACAAATTTTTTACAATCGGCTTACTTTTCGGTAATGAATGCTTTGACGGTTGAAACTTCAATACAAACGGAAGATGAGAGGCTTAATGGATTGTTTGAAGCTAAAGGAATGGGAGGAATGTTGGGAACAATTTGGCTAATAATTTGTGCAATGACTTTTGGTGGGGTTATGGATGCCATAGGTGCTTTAGCCAAAATAAGTAGTTCAATTCTAAATATGTTTGATTCTATTTTTGGATTATTTGCCAGTACAGTTTTTAGTTGTATTACGTTAAATGCAACAGCATCAGACCAGTATTTAGCAATAGTTGTTCCAGGTAAAATGTATGCAAAAGCCTTCAAAGATAAGGGGCTAGCTCCAGAAAATTTGAGTAGAACATTGGAAGATTCAGGGACAGTAACTTCAACATTGGTTCCTTGGAATACAGGAGGTGCTTACCAATCTAGTGTTTTAGGCGTAGGTGTTGCAGATTATTTTGTGTATGCTATTTTTAACTGGCTAAGTCCAATTATGACGTTGTTTTTTGCAGCTTTTAAAATAAAAATAAAGAAGTTAGTTGCTAAATAATAGCTCAATAGCTTGTTGTAGCTATTTCGTTTATAAATTTACAATTTTCTATCAAAAATAACTCGGACTGATATTCATTTGTGTCAAATAAATTAAAAAACACAACGGGTTTAATAGCACTTGTTTATAAATATTTGGAGGATTATTTTTATGAATAAAAGTTTTTTATATAAACCAATTCCAAACTAAACCAAACCGAACCGTTAAATCTCTGTAAGGATAATTAGGTGCTGAATAATAATTTCTGCCGGTAAAACCTGCTCCAAAGTTTTCAACTTTAAAATAGATACGAGTTCTGCGAATTTGTGCATTTACAAAAAAATCTAATATTGGAAAATCTCCAATTTCGGTTTCGTTTTGCAATACAAATTCACTTAGTAAAGGGTTATAAGCATTTATGTTATATGAAGTAAAATATTTAAAAGTCACTCCTGTTTGTAAGTACATAGGTTTCCCTTTAAATACATAGCTGGCATAATATAGTGTGTTTCTTGTAACCAATTCAGGAACTCTAAAAAACGATTCGCCTTTTGAAACTTTTTGGTACATTACGGTATTGTCTAATGTAAATTTTTTATAACTAACTTTAGCATTGGCTTTTACTTTGATGTAATTCAACGTTTCTGTAGCCTGTACAGGTTTTGAGTTTTCATCAAAATAGGTGTAGTTATCAACTAAGTTATAACTGGCTTTTATAGTTCCCCATTTAGGGTACTTAAATTCAACACCAACAAGTGAAATATTTTCATTGTTAAAATTGTTTTGCCAATTGTAATCTACATAATCACTTTGATACAAAAGGGTATTAAAATCGGGAGTTTTTGAAGTTAATTCAGCAAATCCTTTAACACTATAAATACTATCTTTTTTAAACAGAGCATTGGCTTTGATAGAATTTCCAGTTATATCTCCGGCAATAATTGAAGAGGCATCAGCATTTAAATAAATATTACCAAACTTTATTTTCCAATCGGCACCAGCGGCAATAGCATTTCCTTTTAATTTATCTGAGATAGTTTGGTTGTCATAATATAATATACTGTTGTAATGATAGTTATACGTAAAATAGGTTGTTTTAACTTTTAGTTCACCTGTGTATGGTGAATTTATTAGGAGAAAAATTGATTATTTGATTTTTGATATGAAGTATGGTCGTTTATGGTTGAATTAAAAGCCTCTCCAAAAATAGGAGTTACTGAAGCTTGTTTAAAACGATAATGTTTGGTCTCATACATAAAAGTATGTCCCAATTTAACATCGAGATATGATTTTTTATTCAAAGTAATTAATTGAGTTGAATCCGTTTTAATTTTAGATGCTATTATTAACAGAGAATCAATTTTAATACTGTTTATTTTTTTAATGGAGTCTAGTTTAGCAATGCTTAAAGAATCAGTCGTTACATTGTTTTTAGTTGGAATGGCAAGTTGTTTTGTAATTGAAGTTTTTAGATTTAAGATAGGCTTTTTTCGTTTTTTTGGAACCTTTCTTTTGGTTTTATTCTTAGAGAGGGTAGTATCTTTTTTTAAATTCTCAATTTGAGTTAGTACAGCATTGTATTTTTTTAGCTTGTTTAAAATAACAGTATTGTGTTTTTCAATATTATTATTTTTGGAAAAAACAGTAAATAGTTGCTCCATGTAATAACGTTTTCCTTCTAGTAAATTTTCAGTATCTATAAAATTCACTTCCAATCTTGCTCTATCAATATAATTAGGGTCGTTACTTTCAAAATTCAGGATAGCTTCTTCTGTTAAACCACCATTTTCATTGTTTGTTAAATCAAAAGAAGAAAAATGACCTCTAACAAAATATTTTTCATTTTTGGTATGGTAGTTAAAAGTTGCCCTAAAATTTCCGTGGCTTGCCAAGGTGTTTCTATATTTACCTAGTGATCGCAAACCTTTATAAGCTAGAGAAAAATTAAACTGTTTGGAAGTATTCATAGTTAAAAATGCATCTAAAACCTGACCTTGTTCTAAACCACTTCTGTATAATATTTCTGAAGTTGGGGTAGGAACATTGTAATAATAAATATCTTCAATTTTATAGTAATTAAATTGTTTGGCATTAGCGCCAATTGTTGGAAATAAAGAGTTGTTTTGAAAGTTATATCCCAGTTTATTAAAAGTTTGTCCCTGATTGTGAAATGGTAATAATTCAAAATTATCTTTTCGAAGGTAATTAAATTTAAAATACTTCTTTAACGTTAATGTAGTATCAATAAGCGTGGTATCGTTATTAATTGAAATAATTTTATAATCGGTATATTTTGTTAAACCATCTAATTTAATTTGTACCTCTTCATTAAATGAAGTGGTGTCATTTTCAAATAATCTTCCTTCTGCTCTTGATAACAATTTTCTTTGTGCTGACACATTAAAAATAAAAAAGACAAACAATGTTACAAAAAATATTTTCTTCATAAGAAACGTAAAGATAAGATGCAAAGGTAAAATATTTGAACGAAATGGGGTCTACAAAATTGCAGGTACCAATTTAAAAAATAAAATTGAATTAGATGTATTTAATAAAAGTAGTTGGTTTAATAATTAATTTTAATTTTGTGTGTTGTTTTTAATTTATGGGACTAAAAAAATATTATTTAAAAAATAAAATAGAAGTTGGTACAGATGAAGCGGGAAGAGGATGTTTGGCTGGTCCAGTAGTTGCTGCAGCAGTTATTTTACCTAATAATTTTAAGCACCCATTATTAAACGATTCAAAGCAGTTAACAGAAAAGCAACGAAACTTAGTACGTCCATTTATAGAAGAAAATGCCTTAGCTTTTAAAGTGTCGTATGTTTTTGAAGATACCATTGATAAAATAAATATTTTACAAGCATCTATTTTGGCCATGCATAAAGCCATTGAAAAACTGCAAATAACACCTGAGCATATTATTGTTGACGGTAATAAGTTTAACGCTTATAAAAATATTCCACACACAACAATTGTAAAAGGTGATGCTAAATTCATGAGTATTGCTGCAGCCTCAATACTAGCAAAAACGTATAGAGATGAGTTTATGCAAAAATTAGATGAAGAATTTCCTCAGTATTTTTGGAAAAAAAATAAAGGGTACCCTACAAAACAGCACCGAAATGCTATTCGAGAATTTGGGATTACCAACTATCACAGAAAATCATTTAAATTATTGCCACAACAGTTAAAATTAGAGTTGTAATTAGCCTAAAAATCATCATAAAATAATACATTTGCGTTTGTTAAAAATGTAACTGATGATTAAAAGAAACCGAGCAGCAATTTCAAAATTCATTATCCATAAAGTTGGAAACAAGTTTAATAGTGCTACCAATATTTTTTCGGAAAATACAATAACCTTTGACGAAGAAAGTTACGAGCTAATGAAGCCTTTTTTATTAAAACCCTTTGGAAACGTAACGGAGAGTTTTCGATTCAATCACCATGCAAACATTGAGTTAAATGAACTTAACAACTATTCATCACAAATTTTTGAAGATGAAACTGCGTTTATTGATGTCTCAAAACACATTGTAAATCACTTATTTGAGCAATCTAACTCTGCACAAATAAAAATTGGGGATGTTATTATTGCGCTGTTTGAAGATATAGAATATAAAGAAGTACTAACACAAGCTATTGGTATTTTTAAAATTGAAAATAAAATTAACTTCTTTCAAACCTTTATGGAAAAAGGGAGTTTAGACGTGTTTGTTCAAAAAGGAATTAGCACCAAAAAACTAGATAAAGGTTGTTTAATTATCAATTCATCAGATACAGAAGGGAAAGTGGTGTTAAGTGTTGATACAAATAATTATGATGCTCAATACTGGTTAAATAACTTTTTAAATGTAAAATATGCTGATGATAACAACCAGCATACACAAAATTACATAGAAATGTGTAAAGATTTTTCAGAAGAAATTATAAAAGAAGATTTTGGTGTTTATGAAAAAAGTAAATTTTTAGCTAAAACAGTTGATTTTTTTAAAGAAAATGAATTGGTAAATATCAACAGCTTTAAAGAGGAAGTTTTTAATGAAAATGAAGAGTTTATACCCTTGTTTGACGATTATAAAAAACAATTTGAAACAGTAAATAATGTATTGGTGCGAAACCAATTTGCGGTATCTGATATTGTATTAAAAAAACAAAAACAAAAGATTAAAACAGAAATTAAATTAGATACAAATATCCAAATTAAACTAGATATAGACGCACCAGATGCGGCAAATGAATATTTAGAAAAAGGGTATGATGAAGAGAAAAAAATGAAATTTTATAAAGTGTATTTTAACGAAGAGAATTAATATCAAGTTCTCAATTCTCAGTTTGTGGTTATTTATTTCAAAGTTAAACGTTCTCTGTTATTGCGAAGTTTTTGATAAAATGTTGTGGTAATCTTGTTTATTAAGAATGAGATAGTACATTTTGTGAAGGTTCATTCGAGTATAAAACTTAATGAGTTGAAAAGTTTTTTTGCTTCTGTCATTCCTGCCTTTGCAGGAATGCTAATTAGTTAAACTCAACCTCAAACAATTCCTTAAAATGCTTTAAAATTTTAGCTTTTATTTCTTTAAAAGGTATTTTTCTATTCAATTCAACTTCCATAGACGTTACGGCCTTTCCTCGAATTCCACAGGGAATAATATGATCAAAATAACCTAAATTAGTAGTCACATTTAACGCAAAGCCGTGCATAGTTACCCATCTGCTAGTTCGAACTCCCATAGCACAAATTTTACGAGCAAAAGGGGTGCCAACATCAAGCCAAACACCAGTTTCACCTTCACTACGTTCACCTTTTATATGGTATTCAGCCAAAGTTCTAATAATTACTTCTTCTAAAAAACGCAGGTATTTGTGGATGTCTCCAAAAAAATTATCTAAATCTAAAATGGGGTACCCAATAATTTGTCCGGGACCGTGGTACGTTATATCGCCTCCACGATTACTTTTATAAAAAGCGATTCCTTTTTCAGTTAATTGTGTTTCGGTGAGTAATAAATTGTTAATATCACCACTTTTCCCTAAGGTATATACGTGAGGGTGTTCTACAAAAATAAAATAATTAGGAGTTTTGTCGTTGGTGTTATTTTTCCGATTTTCAATTTTTAGTTGAATGGTACTTTGAAAAAGTGTTTCTTGGTAGTCCCAAGTTTCTTTGTAGTTTTTTATACCTAAGTCTAATAATTTAATTTGTTGCATTAGTTATTAGGATTGTTATTAATAATTAAAGCTGCAATAACTCCAGGTATCCATCCTAAACACGTTAAAATAAATACAATTACAATAGACCCACAACCTTTATCAACTACTGCCAGTGGAGGGAAAATAACACAGAATATGACTCTTAAACAACCCATTTGTAATTTTTGACAAAGGTCTGTAAAATATATTTAGGATACAACGTTAACTATAGGAGGTAAATTGTAATTAAAATGTATTTTTGTTAAATGTCTATTGAAGTAAAAAATATAACCAAATTGTATGGGAATCAAATTGCATTAAAAGCAGTAAATTTTACAATTAAGAAAGGGGAGATTGTTGGATTTCTAGGTCCAAATGGCGCAGGAAAATCTACCTTAATGAAAATTATTACGGGTTATTTAAAAGCTTCTGAAGGCACGGTTTTGGTTAGTGATTTTGATATTGTTACTCAAAAACTTGAAGCACAAAAAAGAATTGGTTACTTGCCTGAGCACAACCCACTTTATTTAGAAATGTACGTTAAAGAATACTTGCTATTTAATGCTTCAATTTATAAAACACCTAAAAATGAAGTTAAGGAAATAATTGCTAAAGTTGGACTAACTTCTGAAGCGCATAAAAAAATAAATCAACTTTCTAAAGGGTACAGGCAAAGAGTTGGTTTGGCAGCGGCATTAATACACAAGCCAGAAGTATTAATTTTAGATGAACCTACAACGGGTTTAGATCCTAATCAACTAGTTGAAATTAGACATTTAATAAAAGAGGAAGGCAAAGAGAAAACGATACTATTCTCAACACATATTATGCAAGAAGTAGAAGCTATATGTGACCGTGTTATTTTAATAAATAAAGGAGAGATAGTTGCTGATAAAAATTTACTTGAACTGAAAAAAAATCAAGAACAAATTATAGAAGTTGAATTTGATTTTAAAGTTGAAAAACAATTTATAGTAGGTATTCCTCATTTAAAATCAGCTGATAACAGTTTTAGTACTAGTTGGATTTTAACTTTTGATACCACTGAAGATATGCGTTCAAAAGTTTTTGATTTTGCACATGAAAACGGACTTAAAATATTAAGGTTAGTAACTATAAATAAAAACTTAGAAAGTTTGTTTAGATCTTTAACTACTTAAAAATTAACGCTCCATTACTTAAAATTTCTACATCAACTATTGGAGGCCTGTTGTATGATATTACATCTCCAACGGAGTGTATGCTGCCAGTTAAACTCTCTACTGGGTAAATTATAATATCGTTAGAGCTAACATTTTTTACATCAATATTTTGTACTATAAAATTTTTACCTTCAAAACGAGTATCTCCATCTGTAAAACCTATATCTAAATTGTTAGAACTACCATTTATATAAAAATTGGCTACACCATTACCCCAAATAATCACTTTTTCATTTTCAATAGTTAAGTGCCAATCTCCAGTGGCCAAAAACTTCTTTTTCTCTCCAGAAGATCGAAGGTATAACAAAGGATAGGTAAGTGTTCCATTTGAAATAACACGTTGCTCAGAAGCGTTTCTAATAGTGTTAATGTTTGGAGAGGTTACGTGTATTTTTGTTAGTCCGTAGTCTCTAAAAAAATTACAGGTGTTGTTATTGGTTAAAATTAATTGTTTGTTTACTACTTTTACCTCAACATCTGGCAATAAATTTTTACCGGTTTCTATCACAACCTTTTGAACGGGGCCATCTGTTATAATTAATTCAACTCTTTTGTTGACTAAAATTTTATCAAAAGAGTCAACCGTAATTTCTTGTTGTACAATTTCTCCTGCCGTTTGTAAACAATTACTCACATTTTCTTTGTTACAGCTTATTAGTACTATAAAACAACTTATGTATGCTAATTTTTTCATTATTTAATTTAAAATTTATATCCAATACCAAATTCAAGAGATTCTGCTCTAAATAAATTCACTTTCATTGTAATTTCAGAAAAGAAGTGGTTACTTAAATTATATTTAAAACCAAAACGTTCATAAACCCTGCTTACGTATGGAAAAGGATAATAAAAAGTATATCCAATTTGTGAAATAAAAGCAAAATTATTTTGAATTAGTTCATGTCCTATAAAAACACCAGCTCTTTTGTAATTAGTTTCATTGTACGTTTTTCCTTCATTTTTATTAATATCTTCAATGTAGTTTTTAAGGAATGGTGAATTAAAAAAGTCAATACCAGCTGTTATAGCTGAATAGCTATTAATAATTTTACTACCATAAAAAGTGATGGTGTAAAAAGGAAATAAACCACTATCAATTTCTAAAGATTCATTATAACCACCTCTAAGAATTAGGTTGTAACGTATTGTGGAACGTATTTTATTTTTGGAGTCTATTTTTTTGTAAACAGGAACTTCGATAGCCTTTAATTTATAATTTATACCTAAGTTAAAGGCTACTGTGTTTATGCCTAAATTAGGACTTTTAAAGCTAATATTTGAGAAATGTATTAAGCTTAAGCCAGCACGAAGTCCAAAATTAGTATTGGTAAAAAAAGTAAAGTATTGTAATTTTAGATATGCAGACACCAATAATTTTGATCCGAAAGCAACGTTTTGATTATTGCGAATACGGTTATAAGGCTTTGTTGTATAGGCCAGGCCAAAAGCACTTGTAAGGTTTAGTTGCTGTTTTTTTTGGGGAGTTAAATTATAGGTATAATGTCTATAAGCTCCATAGGCTTCACCTAAAACTGTTGAATTAAAATTTTCATATAAGAAGGTATAGCCTCTTTCAGGAAAATTATAGCGTGTATTAAATGTTGAATTTTCTGTATTTTTAGTATTCCAACTTAACATAAAACCATAAGGGTTATTTTGGATAGCGGTTTTAAGTTTTTTATCGTGTTCAATAAGTTTTCCATAAAAAAAATCTGTTTGTAAATAGCTGTTGCTTTTGGTGAAATTTTGAGCGAAACTCAAAAAACTATAAAAAAACACAAAAAACAAAAAAAGGTAATTTTTCATAAGAGATTTTTTATAATCTGACGCCAACTCCAAATTCAACGGTTTCGGCGTTTGCAGCATGTGCTTTTAGCCTAACAGAGGCAAACCATTTTTGGTTAAAATACCTTTTTAAACCTAATGTTTCATAAATTCTTCCATCGTATTCAAAAGGATATTTCACATAATATCCCAATTGTGTTTCTATAGATATTTTATTTATAAATAATTCATGACCAATAAAAACACCTATTCTAGAAAAACTATCTGTTTCTTTTAGGTTGGTATGTGGTATGGTTAGGTTTAAATTGTAAAACTCCTTTAACATAGGTGAAATATACAATTCGGCTCCAATTTGTATGGCAGATTTTCTATTTAATCTTTTATCGGCATAAGCAGATACAACGTAAAAAGGTTTAACGCCACTACCTATTATTTCAGCTTCATTAACACCACCTCTAATGGCAAAATTAAATTTAATAGGCTCCTTAAAATACTTACTTTCTGTAGAAGGAATATAATTTATAGGTTGTTCTTCAGAACTTAAATCATAGTTTAACCCTAAGGTAAATGCCCAAATATTAACACCAGAATTAGGAGATTTAATATTAGAATTAGAGGCATGAACAAAAGTTAATCCGGCATTCACACCCAAATTATTTAGTAAATGTTCTCTTTGAAAATACAATTTAAAATAGGTACTTGAATTTAAAGAACTTCCAAAAGCAGTATTTTTATTATTAGTTTCTTTATCGTACGGATTTGTATTGTATGCCAAGCCAATTCCTGCTCTAAAAATTAGCTGATTTTTGGCTTCTCTATTGAAAAAATAAAAATTATAATGCCCATAAATGGAATATAATTTCCCTAAAATTTCAGAATGATAATCTTGATACCCAAAAGAATAACCAAAGTCTGGATAATTATAGCGCTCTTGCCATGCTTCTTCTCCGTAAGACCGTTTGTTATAACTTATAAAAAAACCTGTTGGGTGCCCTTGTAAAAAAGCATAAGCATCAGAATTGTGGGCAATAATGTTTCCATAAAAAGAATTGGCTTGAATGTAAGAAGATTTTGATTGACTGAAACAAATAGCCATATTAAAAAATAAAATTCCAACAAATATTTTTCTCATAAACAATTTATTTTTAATTGAGTTTAAAACGTATTTCTTCATCTTCTAACACTTTTAAAAACTCATTATCTACTTTTACTTTTGTAGATCTACTGTGTAAAGTTAATTTCATTTTTTCGGTTAAATCATAGACTAAAAAATCCAATGGAACAGATCCTTCATTTTCTTTTAGGAGTTTATTTAGTTTTTGAATTGATTCTTTATTTATTTTATTAATATCTAATTGAAGGGTTATTTTTTTAGATTGCTTTTCTAATACATCTTGTAAAATTTGAATATCTAAAAAATTTATTCTTGGCTCACTTTTTTTTCCTTCTTTGTTAATCCAACCTGGACTAATGTTTACTTTAATTTGACGAAATTCATTTTCAATTAAAAAGGGTCTGAATTTTAAATAACTTTCTTTAAAAATTCTAAACTCATGGCTATCGCTATAATCTACAACAACAAAAGAGGCCCATTTATTGCCATTTTGAGAAGTTCTGTGTTGAACATTTGATAAAATTCCAGAAAAAGTAAAATTAGCACCTACGTATTTATTTAAGTCTTCTTTAAAAACCGATACAGATGTATTGCTAAAAAACTTCACTTCATTTTTAAAATCATCTAATGGGTGCCCAGAAATATAAATACCAACCATTTCTTTTTCTTTAGATAACTCTTCCATCATTCCCCATTTTTCAGCAGCGGGTATTTCGGGTTCTGGAAATTGAATCTCTGATGCTTCTCCAAACATAGAAATTTGTGCTGAATTTTTATTTTCCTGATATTTATTTCCAAACCGAAGTGCTCTTTCAATAAAAGTGACACCTTTTTCATCCAATTGATAGTATTGAGCACGATGTACATTTTTGAAAGAATCAAGAGCACCAGCCATTACCAAGCCATCAAATGCTCTTTTGTTTGCGGCACGTAAATCTACACGTTTGGTTATATCAAAAATAGAAGTATAAGGGCCATTTTTTTTACGCTCTTCTACAATAGCTTCAACAGCAGATGCTCCAACACCTTTTATGGCTCCCATTCCAAATCTAATGGCTCCTTCTTTATTTACAGCAAATTTCAGGTATGATTCGTTAACATCGGGTCCTAATACAGATATTCCTGCACGTTTACATTCTTCCATAAAAAAGGTCACTTGCTTAATGTCATTCATATTGTTAGACAATACAGCTGCCATAAATTCAGAAGGGTAATGTGCTTTTAAATAGGCTGTTTGGTAGGCAATGTAAGCGTAACATGTAGAGTGAGACTTATTAAATGCATAGGCTGCAAAAGCTTCCCAATCTTTCCAAATTTTTTCTAAAATTTCTTCAGGATGCTTATTTGCTTTTCCTCCCTTGATAAATTTAGGTTTTAACTCAGTAAGCATAGAGAATATTTTTTTACCCATAGCTTTACGTAACTTATCAGCTTCACCTTTGGTGAAGCCAGCTATTTTTTGGGAGAGTAGCATTACTTGTTCTTGATAAACAGTAACGCCATAAGTTTCCTTTAAATACTCTTCCATTTCAGGTAAATCGTATTCAATAGCTTCTTCACCATGTTTTCGCATAATGAATAGAGGAATGTACTCCATTGGACCCGGTCTATAGAGCGCATTCATAGCAATTAAATCGGCAAACTCAGTGGGTTTTAAGGCTTTCATATGCTTTTGCATACCAGGAGATTCATATTGGAAAACACCAATAGTTTCTCCTTTTTGAAAAAGTTCGTATGTTTTAGGGTCGTCTAGAGGAAAATCATCTGGAATTAATTCTATACCATGAATTGCTTTTATAATTTTTACTGCGTCTTTTATAAGTGTTAGGGTTTTTAGCCCTAGAAAATCCATTTTTAGTAACCCTGCATCTTCAACCACATTATTGTCAAATTGTGTGACATACATGTCACTATCTTTGGCGGTAGCAACAGGAACTAAGTTCGTTATTTTTTCAGGTGTAATAATAACACCACAAGCATGAGTTCCGGTGTTTCTAACAGACCCTTCTAAAGCAATTGCTTGTTTAATGGTAACAGCTTGCAAATCATCACCTTCAGCAATGGTTCTTAATTCGCTAATATTGTCAAATTCTTCACTTCTTAAACCATTAACTTTTGCTTTGCTTTTTTTATCATCACCAAAAATATCTTTTAATTTTATTAGCGGAATTAATTTAGCAATTCTATCTGCATCAGATAAAGGTAAGTCAAGTGCTCGTGCAGTATCTCTTATGGAAGATTTGGCTGCCATAGTTCCGTAGGTAATAATTTGAGCTACCTGGCTTGCACCATATTTATTAATAACAAAATCGATTACTTTTTGTCTACCTTCATCGTCAAAGTCTATATCAATATCAGGAAGAGATACACGATCAGGATTTAAGAAACGCTCAAAAAGTAAATTGTATTTTATAGGGTCAATATTGGTAATCCATAAGCAATAAGCAACTGCTGAACCAGCTGCTGAACCACGACCAGGCCCTACAGAAACACCCATTTTACGAGCTTCTAAAATAAAATCCCAAACAATTAAGAAGTACCCAGGATAGCCTGTCATTTCAATAATAGAAAGTTCAAAGTCTAATCGTTCTTGAATGTTTTTGTCTAATTTTTCACCATATCGTTTTTTAGCACCTTCAAAAGTTAAATATTTTAAGTAGGTGTTTTCACCTCGTACACCACCATCAATGGCGTCTTTAGGATTGATAAAGCGTTCAGGAATATTGAATTTAGGAAGTAGTACATCTCTTTTTAAGGAGTATATTTCTATTTTATCTACTATTTCTTGGGTGTTATAAATTGCTTCTGGTAAGTTAGCGAACAACTTTTTCATTTGTTCTTGCGACTTAAAATAGTATTCGTTATTTGGTAAACCGTATCTATAACCTCTACCTCTTCCTTTTGGAGTTGCTACTTTTTCATTGTCTTTTACACACAGTAAAATATCATGAGCTTCAGCCTCATCTTCAGTGGTGTAAAATGTATTGTTGGTAGCAATTAGTTTTACATTGTGTTTTTTAGAAAATTGTATAAGAACATCATTTACGTGGTTTTCATTTTCTTGCTGATGCCGCATGACTTCCAAATAAAAATCTTCTCCAAATTGTTCTTTCCACCAAAGTAGTGCTTCTTCAGCCTGTTTTTCACCAATGTTTAATATTTTACTAGGTATTTCACCGTATAAATTTCCTGATAAAACAATTAAATCTTCTTTGTATTGCTCAATAATATGTTTATCAATTCTAGGCACATAATAAAATCCATCTGTATGCGAAAGAGAAGACATCTTAGCCAAATTATGATAGCCATTTTTATTTTTTGCTAAAAAAACAATTTGATAACCATTGTCTTTGTGCGTTCTATCAGTATGATTTTCACAAACATTAAATTCACAACCTAAAATGGGTTTAAATAATGTTTTAGGCTCTTTAGTAGCAAATGATAGATCTATTTTTTCTTTTTTAGTTTCACTTACTTCACTTACTTCACTTACTTCACTTACTTCACTTACTTCACTTACTTCACTTACTTCTTTTGTTTCTTTTTTTGCAATTTCTAGAAGTGCTTTTTTTGCATCTTCTATTTTTTTATTATAGGCTATTTTATCTTTGTTAGAATTTAAAGCTTCTTCAATAAAATAAAAGGCGCCCATCATATTTCCAGTATCGGTTAAAGCTACCGCTGGCATGTTATTTTTTATTGCTGAGTTTATAAGGTTACTTACACTTGAGGTAGATTGTAACACAGAAAATTGCGAGTGACAATGTAAATGTGAAAAATGAACACCTTGAAGTTCTTCAATGGCATTGCCTAATTCTTTAAAGGTTTCAACTTCTGTTTCAAGTTTTTCTTTTTTTAATTTTTCACTTTCTTTTTTAAGGTTTACATGTTTTAAGCCAATAACATCTATAGTTGTTGGATTTTTAGCGTCAAAATTTTGAAAATAATCATTAGGAACATCTAATTGTTCAAAGGTATAATTACGTCGCCTAATTAATTCTAAAAAGCAACGTGTAGTAGCTTCAACATCGGCAGTTGCATTATGGGCTTCACTAAAAGGTGTGTTGAATAAATGTTGATGTAACTCGGTTAGGGTTGGTAGTTTAAACTTTCCATACCTACCTCCTTGAAGTTGACACAAACTAGCTGTTTTTTCAGTACAAGTGTCTAAAACTGGCATTTGATTTAGGTTGGTGCTAATTCCTTTTCTATGAAATTCACATCCCATAATGTTTAAATCAAATTTCACATTTTGACCAACTACGAATTTTGATTTAGAAAGTGCTTTATTAAAGAAATACAAAACTTTTTCTAAGTCTTCTCCTTTTTCTTTTGCTAGTTGGGTAGAAATACCATGTATTTGTTCAGCATCATAGGGAATGTTGTAATCTTCAGGGATTATTAAAAAATCTTGCTGTTCAATTAACTCTCCGTATATGTTGTGCAGTTGCCATGCTATTTGCACACATCGTGGCCAATTATCAGTATCGGTAATTGGGGCATCCCATTTTTTTGGTAAACCAGTGGTTTCTGTGTCAAATATTAAAAACATGTACTAGAATATTTTTGCGAAAGTATGAGTTTTTAAAAGTATGAATTTAAAAGATTTAACAATTCTTAACAGCAGCTTTTTTATTAACAAATTTAATTTAGTTTTAATATTGAGTTGTTTTTTACCGAACTAATTGATATTCAGTTTGTAGGCTTGCCATACGCTATATTTATAAAAGTGTTTATAGAGCAGTAAAATAAGCTGAAAGATAATGTGTTTAATTGAAAATATCTCACTATATTTGCGCACTTAATTAATAATCAAGGTTTCGTACCTTAAAATTTTAAACAAATGCCAGTAAAAATTAGATTACAAAGACACGGTAAAAAAGGAAAACCATTTTATTGGATAGTAGCTGCAGATGCACGTGCTAAAAGAGATGGTAAGTATTTAGAAAAAATTGGGACTTACAATCCTAATACAAATCCTGCTTCTATTGATTTAGATGTTGATGGAGCCGTAAAATGGTTGCAAAATGGAGCTCAACCAACTGACACAGCAAAAGCAATTTTATCTTATAAAGGAGCTATGCTAAAAAATCACTTAGTAGGTGGTGTTAGGAAAGGAGCGTTAACAGAAGAGCAAGCTGAAGAAAAATTTCAAGCTTGGATAGCAGAAAAAGAAGCAAAACTTACGGCTAAAAAAGAAGGTTTATCAAAAGCTGAAGCTGAAGCAAAAGCAACTGCATTAGCTGCTGAAGTAAAAATAAATGAAGAGCGTTTAGCTGCTGCCCAAGAAACCGAAAATGCTGCAATTAAAGCTGAAGCTGATGCTAAGGCCGCAGAAAAAGCTGCAACAGAAGAAGTAGTTGAAGAAACCCCTCAAACAATTGATGACGCACAAGCTGCAGCATCAGAAGACGGGAAAACAGAGTAATTGTTGCGATAATGCGTAAAGAAGATTGTTTTTATTTAGGCAAAATCGTACGGAAACATAGTTTTAAAGGGGAAGTAGTTGTTAAATTAGACACTGATGAACCTGAATTATATCAAAATTTGGAATCAATATTTGTTGCTTTAGGCAATGATTTGGTTCCTTTTTTTATTGAAAAAAGTTTACTTCAAAAAGGAAATCAACTTCGACTTAAACTTGAAGATATTAGTAGTGAAGAGGAAGCTAATGAAGTTTTAGGAGGGGAAATTTATATGCCTTTAGAATTTTTACCAAAATTAACAGGAAATAAATTTTACTATCATGAAATAATCAATTTTGATATTGAAGATGTTAATTTTGGATATGTTGGTGTAATTACAGGAGTAAACGATACCACAGCACAAGCATTATTTGAAGTAAATGCTAATGGTACAACAATTTTTATTCCTATGATTGATCATTTTATTAAAAAAGTTGATAGAGACAATAATAAAATTATTGTTGAAACTCCTGAAGGTTTAATTGATTTGTATTTAGCGTAAAATTTGTAGCATTACAAGCTGTGAAATAACAAAGAAATCTTATTTCTTAAAAAATATTAATTGTTATAGTAAAAAATGACTTGCAATTAAAAAATAGAGAGGTGGCCGAGTGGTCGAAGGCGCACGCCTGGAAAGTGTGTATACGGCAACGTATCGAGGGTTCGAATCCCTTCCTCTCTGCAAAATAGAAGACTCTAAGTAATAGGTTTTATATACAGAAATTAATAAGGAACTTTAATTAAATTACCAAAAAAGACGGCATTCATAAATAATTTATTGGTTCCATACCAAGCTCCTCTAAAATTTGGATTGTCAGCAAATAATACAACTCTTCCATTTCCAATTTCACTCACAATAATAGCCGCAGATTTTTTTATATAATTATTAATATTGTATGGAGTTACATAGCCATCAATATGTGGGTTTTGGGTGTATTTAGCAACTGTTGAAAACCGACTTTTGCTTGGGTTTAAAAACACTTTGTTATTTTTGTAAATAGGCATTTCCTTATCGTGATACCCATAAGCTATAGGATGTGTTAAGTCTAAATTAATTTTAAAAATAGCACCTCCTATATTTTGTTTACCTATAACACCTCTAGAATTAGCATAATCAATCCTTATTTTTGTAGAATCTTTCACTGTTTTAAGCAAGCTTTCAGCTACAATTTCATTTTTAATAACCCAAGAACTTGCTGCTCTTGTAGTTATTAAAGTGTTTCCTTGAGCCACCCACTGTTTTAATTTGTCTTTAATTTTTTTACTTAATTGTTCGTAATTTCCAGAGACTAAAATAATAACATTATATCTTTGTAAATCAGTCCTGTTAAAAATTCTTTCAGGCACTTTTACTATTGGCATTTGCATACGTTGTTCAAATAAATGCCATACTTCACCAACTTCATACGAAGATGTACCTCCTTCAACAATCATCATAACTTTAGGTTGCTTTAAGGTTACAAAATTAGTGCTACCTATGTCAATTCCTTTCAAACTATACCCTGTATTAACAGTATATATTTGAATTGAATGTTGTTTACTTACAGTATTTAAAATTGAAAATAGCGTATCTTTAGTCATGTTTTGAATGCTAACAGGAATTAATAAAGAACCTCTGTCAAAATATTTTTTAGTGCCATTAGCTATGGTTGTAATGGGTTGCATAGCCGTTTTTACAATTACGCCTTTTTGCTGTAGTTTATATAAAATAGCTGGGGAGTAATAATCATCCCATGAAATTAAATAAGCATAATTACTCAGTGCAAAATTATGGGTAGTAATGTTATTTGACGCTAAAGTTATTTCATTTTTTAAAATAGGATTTTTCAGTAATGTACCATATTTCATATTATAAAAATTCGCTACAGACCAAGAGGATGCATCATAAAAAACACTATCTCTGTATTTTTTGTAAGTTTCAAACATAGTTCGAATCATTAAATATTCTTTTTGTTTGGTGGGAACAATAAAAGCATTTCCTTTTTTATAGACTTTGTTGTTTACAGTCTTATTTTTAGTTATAGGATATACTTTAATTTGGTGTTTTAATAATAAATCAACAAATGCTTTATTTCTGTTTTTATCATAATTATCTCCAAAAATATATCCTTTCACTTTGCTTTTTGAAGCTTGTTCAATAGCTTTCTTAAAAAAATTATTTTGGTACGTATATAGCAATTTTTTATTTTTAATAGCTGCCTTTATAGTTGCAAAAGTTGAAACGTATTGATTTCTAATTGTGAAGGCAAAAGACAAGTTTCCTGTTGTAGTTTCCTGTACAAGCCCTCTTGAGGCTGCTTGCTCAAATAGCAAAGCTAATGAGCCTTGTAAATCTCCATAAGTTGAACCATAACCTGGGTATGTAGCATCGTATCTCTCTTTGGTAAAGTACAGGGATCCTATTTTATCTAAATCTGCACTAAATTGTTTAGCAAAAGTTAAAGTTAACGAAGTGTAATTTTCATTTGGAGTAACGGGGTTTAAAGAAGCAGATAGAGGTTTTGGTTCAAAAAAGTAGGTGCTAGTAGTACTCATTTCATGAAAATCAGTAACCACATTAGGATACCATTGATGAAACCATTTTAACCGAGCATTACTTTCTGGTTGAACGGCTAACAGTAAATCTCTATTTAAATCAAATAAATAGTGATTGGTTCTTCCTTTAGGCCAAACTTCATTGTGTTCAATATCAAATTTATCGGCTATCAAAGGATTTCCTTTGTAGCGATTTACCCAATTTGTGTAGCGGTCTCTACCATCAGGGTTTATTGTTGGATCAAGGAAAATAATAGTTTTGTCAAGGTATTCTTTTATTTTAGGATTTTCTGAAGCAACTAATGTATAAGCCGCTAACAATGCGGCTTCACTGCTAGAGGGCTCATTGCCATGCACATTGTATGCTAAATTTATAAAAATAGGCAAATTATTATAATCAGTAACATTCGTTTTCTCACTAACAACTTGTAGGTGTTTTTCCTTTAAAGAAGCTAGATTTTTATGATTTTTTAAACTAGTAATTGTTAGCACCAACAATTTTCTGTTTTCAGTTGTTTTTCCATAAACTTCAATAGAAACCCTATTAGAAAGTGAAGCTAGTTTTTCCAGGTATGCAACAATTAAATCATGACGTGTGTGATAATCACCTATTTGATATCCTAAAAACTCTTCGGGAGTTGGAATATTTTTGTTAAAAGGTTGGTATTCTTTAAAATAATAATTTTGAGAGTTAGCAAAACTTTGTATTAGAAGGAATACAATAATTGAAAGTTGTTTTAATTTTCCCATAAGAATAAAAAATAAATGAAAGAATAATTTAAATTAAAAGAATTGAGTATAAATTTACTAATAAGTATAAAACAAAATATAAAAAAAAAGATTTTTTATTTAAATAGTATAACTTTGAACTTTGAAATTTAGTACTTAAACTTTATATGAACAAACCTTTTTACTTTAAACAATTTACAATTCAACAAAATAAAACAGCTATGAAAGTAGGAACTGATGGTGTTTTATTAGGGGCTTGGGCACAACTACAAGATGAAGTAAATACTATTTTAGATGTTGGTTCAGGAACAGGACTTATTGCCTTGATACTGGCTCAACGTTCCATTGCTGAAACTATTGATGCTGTTGAATTAAATGGCGAAGCATATGAAGAAACCGTAGAAAATTTTGAAAATAGTGATTGGGGAGATCGATTATTTTGTTACCATGCATCACTACAAGAATTTGCTGATGAAATTGATGATAAATACGATTTTATTATCTCCAACCCTCCATTTTATACATCAACTTACAAAGAATTGCCAAAAGAAAGAGCCATGGCAAGGCATACGGAAAGTTTAACTTACACAGAGCTGCTTTTGGGAGTTTCTAAGTTATTATCTAAAAAAGGAAGTTGCGCTTTTGTTATTCCCTATGAAGAAGAAAGTAGTTTTATTGAAATTGCCAAGCAACATAAGTTATTACCCCATAGAATTACCCATGTAAAAGGAACTGAAAATTCTGTAATAAAAAGAAGTTTATTGCAACTTTCATTTTCTAAAAAAATTATAGAAAAAGACGAATTAATTATTGAAATTAAACGTCATAAATACACTCCAAAATATATTGAATTAGTAAAGGATTTTTATTTAAAAATGTAGTATTTAACAAATAAAAATCCTTTTGCTGTTTTAATTAAGAGATTCAAGGTTGTAACCGTAATAAGGCACATTTTTCTCTTTGAATATTATTCCGTTTTCTTTTAATTCTTTTAAAATAGGCTCGTAAACTTCTTTATTAATTGGAATTTGCACACCAGGAGTTTTAATTTCTTTATTTAGAATTTTTAAAGTTGCAATGGCAACAGGTAAACCAACTGTTTTAGCCATTGCTGTATACGTTTGATTGTCTCCTATGCAAACCATACTGCTCTCAATTTGGTGTTTTATTCCATTTAATTCGTAACCAAAAAGATGTTGCATCACAATCATATCTTTGTCATCTTCTTTTAAAGTCCAGCTATCTTTCAGTATTTTTTCAAGTATTTGAGCAGGAGTTGCATTTTTTAATGCAATTTTTTTTGTGGGGCTAAAAATATTTAATTCAAGTAGTTTCTCCCAAATAATATCATCTTGATCAATTTTTAAACAGTGACGTAGTTTTAATTCAACAGAATCATTGGGGTTGTACGGTAAAAAAGAATTTGTAAAATCGCGATAACTCATATTTTCAGAATCTTCAATAGTGTAACTATCATCAGTCATTCCCAGTTGCACAAAAATATTCCAGGCTCTAGAATAACCAACCCTTCTAATAGTTCCTCTGTATAAGGTTAAAATAGTATCTAAATTGTAAACACTTTTATACTTTAAAGAATCTCTGTTGGCATACGCTTCAAATTTACCGTATCCATCAATATGTAATATTTCTGTACGTCTAAATAATTTGTGATACGGTATGTATTTATATCTTCCTTCTTGTAAAAATTTAGCAGCACCACCTTGCCCTGCTAAAACAACATTTCTAGGGTTCCAAGTAAATTTATAATTCCATAAATTATCGTCACTTTCAGGAGCAACTAAGCCACCAGTAAACGATTCAAAAAGTAGCATTTTACCTCCTTTTTCTCTAATTGAATCTATTACTTGCATGGCACTCATATGATCTATTCCTGGGTCTAAGCCAATTTCATTCATGAAAATTAAGTTCTTTTCAACAGCTTCATCATTTAAAGCTTTCATTTCTTTAGAAATGTAAGAAGCTGTAACCATATTTTTCCCAAAGGTTAAGCAGTCTTTAGCAATATTTAAATGCAAATGTGCTGGTAGCATTGAAATTACAATATCTGCCTGTTTAATAGCCGTCTGTCTCTCGGTCTCATTAAAAATGTCTAATTCTAAGGCAGTACCATTTTTATGATTTAGAATTCTATTTTCAGCATTTTTTAATGTAATATCAGCAATAGTGATATGTAAATTTTCAACAAAAGATTTATTAAGTAAATACGTTATTAAAGATGAAGAAGATCTACCTGCACCAATTAACAAAATGTTTCTCATTTTAGTGTGTTTAAGGATTTATTTGATTGACGAAAATACAAATTTAAAATATTAATTTAGGAGATAATATTATTAATTATTCATCAGTATTTAAGTCTAATAATAGTTGTTTGGCATTGTCAAAATCACGAGCATTTACTTTAAGTTTGTAGCCATCAACAAAAGCAGTTCCTATAGTGGTTGTGATATTTTCATCAAAAATAAAACTGTTTATTCCTTCATTGGCTAAAAGTGCTTTTGCAATGTGTATTTCATGAATTAAACTTGCAGTTAATACGGTAACCAGTGTGTCAGAATTATTTTTCATATTTTTGAATTTATATTAAATATACAAATTATTACTTTTACTACAATTATACCTTATAAAAAATGAATAAAAACTTAATAATTACATCATTAATAGGAGCATTAACAATTATTTTAGGAGCTTTTGGAGCTCATAGTTTAAAAGAAATTTTAAGCGTTACGGAATTAAAAAGTTTTGAAACAGCAATTCGCTATCAAATGTATCATGTAATTGTATTGTTATTTGTGAATACGTATTCAAAATTTAACGAGAAAACTAAAAATGGTATAAGCTACCTGTTTTTTATAGGTGTTTTATTCTTTTCAGGATCAATATATGCAATAACTTTAGGTGTAAATGCTAAAAGTATTTGGTTTGTAACTCCGTTAGGAGGTGTTTTTTTTATTTTAGGTTGGTTAAAAATAACATTCTCTTTTTTGAAGAAATAGAAATTTTAATAATTAATAAGAAATCAATTAAATAATGTTTGTTGCCTTAAGTAAATAAGTATATTTTAGCCAAAATTTTTATAGAATAGTAAAGGTAAAAAGTTTTTTTTTATTTTCACCGAAAACGTTTTCGTAAAATAAGTAAAATTTTAAAACTAAATTAATGTATTGAGAATTAAGTGGTTGAATAAATGAAAACGTTTTAGTAAATAATAAATTTTCATGACAAATATCATTATTAGTACCATTGATTTATATGTAAATTTGAATAGAAATTAGTATAAATATTAACGTCCATATAAAAAATAATGAAAGTTATTAAAAAATCAATTCTTATTTCTCTAAAGAATTTAGGGATTAAAGGTATTAAAGAGATTAGTTATAATCCTTCATATGAGGAACTCTATGAAAAAGAATTAGATCCAAATTTAGAAGGTTTTGAAAAAGGATATTTAACAGAACTTGGTGCTGTAAACGTTAAAACTGGAATATTTACAGGTCGTTCACCTAAAGATAAATTTATTGTTGAAGATGCTATTACTAAAGATACTATTTGGTGGACTTCTGAAAAAGCAAAAAATGATAACAAACCCACTTCTCAAGCCGTTTGGAATGAATTGAAAGGCCTAGTTGCTACACAACTTTCAAATAAAAAATTATATGTTGTTGATGCTTTTTGTGGTGCTAATGAAGATACACGTTTAAAAGTACGATTTATAATGGAAGTTGCTTGGCAAGCACATTTTGTTAAAAATATGTTTGTTCGTCCAACTGTTGAAGAATTAGAGAATTTTGGTGAACCAGATTTTGTGGTACTAAATGGCTCAAAAGCTACAAACCCAAATTGGAAAAGGCAGGGTTTGAATTCTGAAAATTTTACGGTATTTAATTTGACAGAGAAAATGCAAGTAATTGGAGGAACTTGGTATGGTGGAGAAATGAAAAAAGGAATGTTTGCAATGATGAATTATTACCTTCCTTTGCAAGGTATTGCATCTATGCATTGCTCAGCAAATAAAGGGAAAGATGGAGATGTAGCCGTATTTTTTGGACTGTCAGGAACAGGAAAAACAACGTTATCAACAGATCCTAAACGTGAGTTGATTGGTGATGATGAGCATGGTTGGGATAATGAAGGTGTTTTTAATTTTGAAGGAGGCTGCTATGCCAAAACAATTAGTTTAGACAAAAATGCCGAGCCAGAAATTTATGGAGCTATAAAAAAAGATGCACTATTAGAAAATGTTACGGTTGATGCCAATGGCAAAATTGATTTTTCTGATGGTTCAGTAACACAAAATACACGTGTTTCGTATCCAATATATCATATTGAAAATATTGTAAAGCCTGTATCTAAAGCGGGTCATGCATCTAAAGTTATTTTTTTAACAGCTGATGCATTTGGGGTTATGCCTCCAGTTTCTAAGTTAACTCATGAACAAACTAAGTATCACTTTCTATCTGGATTTACCGCAAAATTAGCAGGTACAGAAAGAGGTGTTAACGAGCCAACTCCTACATTTTCTGCCTGTTTTGGAGAAGCTTTTTTATCATTACATCCTACTAAATATGGACATGAATTAGTCGAAAAAATGGATGCACACAATACAACTGCCTATTTAGTAAATACAGGGTGGAATGGCTCAGGAAAAAGAATTTCAATTAAAGATACAAGAGCAATTATTGATCGTATTTTAGATGGTTCAATTGAAAGAGCTGAAACAAAAACAATACCAATATTTAATTTAGAAGTTCCACTTGAATTGGCAGAGGTTAATTCAGCTATTTTAGATCCAAGAGATACTTATGAAAATAAGAATGAATGGAATGAAAAAGCAAAAAAATTAGCGGGTTTATTTATTGATAATTTCAAAAAATATACCGATAATGAAGACGGAAAAGCATTGGTAAATGCTGGCCCTCAATTATAAGTAAAAACTTAGAAATATTAAAAGAGGCTGTCTAAAAAGCAATTATACTTGTCATTTTGAACAAAGTGAAAAATCTCAACACCTTGATATATAAGTGTTTAATTTCAAGGAGGTTCTTCATTTACATTCAGAATGACACTTTTTAGACAGCCTCTTTTTAGTTAAAAAATCGCTGTTTATATTTGTATTCAACAAATTTAAAATAATTGTAAAGTTTGTAGTTTACATCAAGTCCATAATCAATATTAAAATCATAATCTATTATATTCTCATAAATAGAATCATCATATCTTAAAGGATTTCTTGCTCTAATGTTCCATTTGGTAACATAAAATTGATTTTTAGTTTCGTAAAATTTTTGAGAGTAATAATTAGCAGGTTTCGCAATTGTATTTAAGTATAGTTTAAATCCAATATCTATAATAATAATTTCATATTCTAAGCTGTCATTTGCAATTCTTACAGCTTCATCAGGTAATTTAGCATTGTTTGTTGTTGTTTTTGTAGTTGAAGAACAGCCAATAATAAATAAACTAATTGTTAGAAAGTAAATTAAAGTTCTCATAATTGGTTGTTTCATAAAATTTAAGGGACAAAAATCATTCCAGTTTTAATATACAACTTTTTTATGATAACTTGAAAAACTAATTTATAAATAGTTATGAGTAAAATACGTTGTAGTTGGTGTGGAGAAAATCCGCTTTATATAGCATATCATGATACGGAGTGGGGTGTACCTGTTTATGATGATGCCAAATTGTTTGAATTTTTAGTTTTAGAAACTTTTCAAGCAGGTTTAAGCTGGATTACAATTTTAAAAAAACGAGAGAACTTTAGAAAAGCTTTTGATAATTTTAATTATAAAAAAATAGCAACCTATAATGAATCTGAATTTGAAAAATTAATTCAAAATGCAGGAATTATTAGAAATAAATTAAAAATAAAAGCAACCATTTCAAATGCTATTGCCTTTATGAAAATTCAGCAAGAATTTGAGTCGTTTTCAAATTATATATGGAGTTTTACCAATGGTAAACCTATTGTTAATAATTGGAGAAATTTACGAGAAGTTCCGGCTACAACAGCACTTTCAAATAGGATTTCTAAAGATTTAAAAAACCGTGGATTTAAGTTTGTAGGGGCAACAGTAATATATGCTTATATGCAAGCTACAGGGATGGTGAATGACCATTTAATTACTTGTTTTAGATATAATGAAGTGTAATTTTTTAGAATTATTTTATAGGTACATAAATTTCTGTAATCCATTTTGAAGGGTTTACATTTTCACGAGGGCCAACAGTATAAACTTCAAAAGGCTCACCATCTTGTTTTTTGACAAATCCCTGCTCATTTATAGCTTTAAAGGTTGCTTGCCAAGCTTCAAAAGAAAATTTGTAATCGCCTTTAAGAATTGTTTTAAACGTTTTTTGAGGTTTTAAAAATCCTGTTAAAATATCTTCAGTAGTAATAATTCGCTCCTTAATTGGAACACAAGTAGAAAACATGGTTGTTTGATTTTCTTCATCCCATTTGTGTGTTATGGTAAATGGTTTTCCAGAAGCATTAATATTATTGTTTTTCATATAATTAAGAATTTTTGTAAGCATTTTTTTCATTTTAAATTCAAAGTCATTTATTTTACTAGAGGTAGTTTGGTATAAATAATATCCGCCACCGAAATATACCACGCCTTTAATTTCAATAGCATGTTTCTCTAATTCTTTTAAAATGTAATTATTTAATAGTGCAAGACCTCTATTGTATATAGGTGTCATATTTTTTTCAATACCACCCTGAGTTAGCCAGTGTAATTTTTCCATAAAATTACTTTTACCTTTCATTCCCCAAGTAATTTTAGTGCCATTATTGCTATTGTTAAATAGCCAGTAAACTTCAGAAGTGCTTCCAGTTCCAAAATCAATTTGTTGGATAATTTCTTTGTTCGGAATCAATGATAAAGTTTTTATAGAGCCATTACTACCTGCTCCACTCCAAGAGTACGATGCACCAACTCCTGAAGTAACTTTGGGAAAAGAAGCTACAATTGTTGAATCTATTTCAAACCAAGTCCCCCAGTTTTGCCAACTTCTAAAATCATTTACAACATTAAAAACCACTTCAATAGGTGCTTTTATTACTTTTGATTGTTTAATGTTGTAACTTCCATCTAAAGTGGCAATGTAAATAGATACTCCAATTATTAGAATAAGCAGTAAATAAAAAATGTATTTTAGAAACCTCATTAGTATCAGTTTTAAGTTAGCTTGTTGCTAAATTACTAAGATAATCATTTTAAAATTATTAAATTTGATGCTTAAAATTAAATAAATAATAAAATGAAAATTAAATATTTCTTAGTCGTGATATTGATGACATCACTTTTGTTTTCTTGTTCAAATAATTCAAAAGAGGATAAAAACAATAAAGAAGTTCAAACACCATTTAATTATGAAGTTGAACAATTTGCAGATGTAAAAATATTGCGATATCAAATTCCTGGTTTCAATGAGCTTTCATTAAAACAAAAAGAGTTGGTATATTATTTATCTCAGGCAGGTATGGTTGGTAGAGATATTATGTACGATCAAAATTATAGACATAACTTAAAAATAAGACGTGCATTAGAGCATATTTACACTAACTATAAAGGAGACAAAACAACAGATGATTGGAAAAATTTTGAAACCTATTTAAAAAGAATATGGTTTTCAAATGGAATACATCACCACTATTCAAATGATAAATTTAAACCAGCATTTTCACAGGAATATTTTGATGTTTTATTAAAAGAAACCAATACAAAACTTACAGGAGAGGCGTATGATGTTATTTTTAATGATGCTGATGCAAAGAAAGTAAATTTAGACGCTTCTAAAGGGTTGTTGAAAGGTTCAGCCATTAATTTTTATTCACCAAATATAACAGAACATGATGTTGATGCTTTTTATGCTTCAAAAATTGATAAAAATGATACAACACCAATTGAATATGGATTGAACTCTAAATTGATAAAAAAGGAGGATGGCACCATAGTGGAGAAAGTTTGGAAAGTTGGTGGAATGTATGATAAAGCTATTGAAAAAATTGTTTATTGGTTAGGAAAAGCCGTTACTGTAGCCGAAAATGACAAACAAGCGAAAGCTCTGAACTTATTAATTGAATATTATAAAACGGGAGATTTAAAAATTTGGGATGATTATAATATTGTTTGGGCAACAAGTACCGAAGGTGATATTGACTATATAAATGGTTTTATTGAAGTTTACAACGATCCAAAAGCATTTAGAGGATCGTATGAAACAATAGTTCAAATTAAAGATTTTGATATGTCAAAAAAAATGGCAGTTGTATCAAAAAATGCACAGTGGTTTGAAGATAATTCAACAATTGATGAAAATCATAAAAAGAAAAATGTTGTAGGTGTTTCATACAAAACAGTGAATGTGGCTTCAGAAGCCGGAGATGCCTCACCTTCAACACCTATTGGTGTTAATTTACCAAATAATAATTGGATTCGTCAGCAACATGGATCAAAATCAGTTTCATTAGGAAACCTAATTGAAGCCTACAATCAAGCTGGTGGAACAGATAAATTGAAAGAGTTTGCTTTTGATGAAGCGGAAGTTAATGCAGAAATAAAATACGGGCATTTAGCTGACAAACTGCATACAGCTTTACATGAAGTAATAGGGCATGCTAGTGGTAAAATTAATCCAGGTGTTGGTCAACCAAAAGAGACCTTAAAAAATTATTCTTCAACCTTAGAAGAAGCACGAGCAGATTTAGTAGGTTTATATTACTTACCTGATGAAAAATTGGTTGAAATGAAGCTTTCACCAAATGCAGTAGGAATAGGAAAAGCGGCTTATGATGGATATATTAGAAATGGTTTAATTACACAATTAATTCGTTTAAATTTAGGAGATGATATTGAAGAGGCTCATATGAGAAACAGACAATTGGTAGCTTCTTGGGCTTTTGAGAAAGGTAAAAAAGAGAATGTAATTGAAAAAGTGGTAAAAAATAATAAAACCTACTTTGTAATTAGAGATTATGACAAATTGAGAACGTTGTTTGGAGATTTATTAAGAGAAATACAACGCATCAAATCTGAAGGAGATTTTGAAGCAGGAAAAGCATTGGTTGAAACGTATGGAGTTAAGGTAGATCAAGCAATGCACAAAGAAGTATTAGAACGTAACAGTAAATTTAAATCGGCTCCATATAGTGGATTTGTAAACCCTGTACTAGTTGCTGAGAAAGATGCTGCGGGTAATATAACAGCCATTAAGGTAACGCAACCTACAGGCTTTGCAGCACAAATGTTAGATTATGCAAAACGGTATACCACGTTACCAGATACGAATTAAAAAAGCTTAATGAGTAAAAACCAGACAGCCATAAAGGCCTCTTATTTTAGTATTGTTGGAAATATTCTTTTAGCAATTATTAAGGGTTTGGCAGGTGTTTTAGGGAATTCATATGCTTTAATTGCAGATGCAATTGAATCTACCACAGATATTTTTGCTTCAATTTTGGTGTTATTGGGTTTAAAATATGCTAATAAACCTGCCGATAAAAACCATCCTTATGGTCATGGAAAGGCAGAGCCTTTAGTTACATTTTTGGTAGTTGGGTTTTTAGTTACTTCAGCAACCATAATTGTATATGAAGGAATTATCCACCTTGGTAAGCCACGTGAATTACCAAAACCATGGACACTAATAATTTTAGGAATTATAATTATTTGGAAAGAGATATCCTATCGCTTTGTTGTAAAAAAAAGTATTGAAACCAATAGCTCTTCTTTAAAAGCCGATGCTTGGCATCATAGAAGTGATGCAATTACTTCAGTAACTGCATTTATAGGGATTTCTTTGGCGCTTTTATTTGGGGAAGCATTTAAAAATGCAGATATATATGCCGCATTTTTTGCTGCAGTATTTATTTTGTACAACAGTTATTTAATTTTTAGACCTGCTTTAGGTGAAATAATGGATGAAAATTTGCACGATGATTTAATAACCGAAATACGTAAAATATCTTTAACAGTTGAAGGAATTTTAGATACTGAAAAATGTTTAATTCGTAAATCAGGAATGAAATACCATGTTGATTTACACGCTGTTGTTGATGGTACCATTACTGTTGAAGAAGGTCATGAATTAGCCCATAAACTTAAAGACAAATTAAAATCAACAATTGAAAGTATAGGTGATGTTCTAATTCATATAGAACCTAACTAATTGTAGAAGTATCATTAAATTTAAGGAAAAACCATTTCAATTTTTAAAGTGGTTTTTTAGTGTAAAGAAAATGTAATTAAAGTAAATATGGCAATAATAAGAAAAATTGCAATTATTATAATAAATGTATTTTTATAATATTTTCTATGAATTTTAATATCCTTTCGATAACTCCAAATCATTGAAATAGTAAATACAACTACAAAAAGAGCTGCAAAAATTAATTGTCCTTTACTAAACATATAAATGTGTATATTTAACACCAAAAGTACATAAATTTATGATGAAAAACGCATTAATTATTGGAGCAACTTCAGGAATTGGAAAAGAACTTGCTAAATTATTAGTAGCTGATAATTATAAAGTTGTAATTACTGGCAGAAGAGAAAAATTATTACAGCAAATTAAAGAAACAAATCCCAATAAATACATAGTTAAAATACAGGATATTACAAATTTAAAATCGTGTGAAGTACTGTTTTCTGAGTTGGAAAATGAGTTAAAAACAATCGATTTAATTGTATTTAGTTCAGGCGTAGGAAATCCAAATTACAAATTAGAATGGGATAAAGAATTTCCAATACTACAAACCAATGTAATTGCTGCAACTAAAATTTATGGATTAGCATATAACTTGTTTAGAAAACAAGGGTATGGGCATTTGGTAGGGATTTCATCAATTGCTTCAATTAGAGGCAATCGTCATGTGCCAGCGTATTTTGCTTCAAAAGCCTTTCAGGCAAATTATTTAGAGTCACTTTGGATGAAAGGAAAAAGGAGTAAAGCGAATATTATAGTAACAGATATTCAACCCGGATTTGTAGATACTTCCATGGCAATAGGAAAAACATTTTGGATGTCAACTACAGAAAAAGCGACAAAACAAATTTATAGAGCAATAAAAAAGAAAAAGAAGAAAGCTTATATAACCAAACGCTGGTGGCTAGTTGCATTGCTATTAAAAAATGTTCCTTCGTTATTATTACAGAAGTTTTTATAAATGTTAAAATAAATTAAAAATCTCATTAAGCTTAATTAAATTGACTAAAGCAACCTATAAAGACAAGCAACTTGTTGTAGATATATTAATTTCAGCCTTTGAACCAGATAAGAATAAAAGCACAATTAATTTATTAGTTGGATATGGTGAAAATAGAATAAAACATATGCGTGTTTTGATGGGCTACTTGTTTGAAAGATCAATGCTTTTTGGTGAAATATTTATATCAGGCAATAAAAAAGGATGCCTTTTAATTAAATATTCACACAAAGAAAAAATAACACTAAAAACAATACTATTAGATATTCATTTAGTAACTAAATGTGTTGGTATTACAAATATTTATAAGGTTTTAAAACGTCAAAAACTTACTGCGAGGAACTATCCAAAAGAGAAGCACATTAGACCTGTTATTTTTGGAGTTGAAAATGAATTTAAAGGAGGGGTAACTGCTGCGCGTTTAATGTTAAATGTAAAAAATTATTTTAATAAAAACACACTACCAGTTTTAATTGATGCAGCTGCAATGTACAATGTTCAATTGTATCAAAAATTTGGTTTTAGAATTGTCAAAAAAGAAAACTTATTAGGGTTTCCAATCTATTTCTTACGAATAAATTAAAATTCAATTAACTAAAATACAAAATGAAAAATAAATTAAAAGCAGTGCAAGAATTTCATGAAGCATTTGGATTAGGAATTCAACACGAACCAATTGCAAACTTATCAGATAGTAAATTAAAATTACGATTTGATTTAATGGCAGAAGAGAATGAAGAATATTTAGAAGCAGCTAAAAATAATGACCTTGTTGAGGTGGCAGATGCTTTAGGAGATATGTTATATATTTTATGTGGCACTATTTTAGAGCACGGAATGCAACACAAAATAGAGACCGTTTTTAATGAAATACAACGTAGTAATATGAGTAAATTAGGAGTAAATGGTGAGCCAATTTACCGAGAGGATGGTAAAGTTATGAAAGGCCCAAATTATTTTAAACCAAAAATTAAAGAGATTTTAGATCAAAAACCTTAACAAAATTTTAAGTGAGTTGAAGTTTTAACTTGAAAAGGGTTATTTTAAAACTTTAATATAGATAGTAGTTTTAATTAATTGAAAACTATTAAAACGTACAGATAGTGGGTTAAATAATATTAATGAGGCTGTCTAAAAAGCAATTATACTTGTCATTTTGAACAAAGTAAAAAATCTCAACACCTTGATATATAAGTGTTTAATTTCAAGGAGATTCTTCATTTACATTCAGAATGACACTTTTTAGACAGCCTCATTAAATCTGCATTGTAAAAACCCCCTCTGTTTTCTTTTCTATTTTTTGAAAACTGCGTAATTAAGTAAGCGGTAGTTATTAAATTTCGCAATTCACACAAATCAACGGAAAGTTCAGAATGATTATACAATCGCTTATTGTCTTCGTATAAATTAAGTAATCTTTTTTCAGCACGTAATAACCGTTCATTTGACCGAACTATTCCTACATAATTACTCATAATTGTTTTAACTTCATTTCTATCATGTGTAATTAAAATTTTCTCCATATTTTTCACAACGCCGCTATCATTCCATTCGGGAATATGATTTGGTAATTCAATTTTAGGAAACCTTTTCGTTAAATTTTTAAATGCATTGTGAGAAAAAACAAGACCTTCTAATAAAGAATTGGAAGCAAGTCTATTTGCTCCGTGAAGACCTGATCTTGTAACTTCACCAGACGCATACAAATTTTTTATAGAAGTTTTAGCTTTTTTACTAATACTAACACCGCCACAAATATAATGTTGCGCAGGAGATACAGGAATATAATCTTCTCTAACATCAATACCTATACTCAAGCATTTTTCTGTAATATTTGGAAAATGCTTTTTAAATTTTTCGTAGGGTATATGTGTGCAATCTAAATAAACATGAGGAGAACCACTCTTTTTTAGTTCACTATCAATGGCTCTTGCAACAATATCACGTGAGGCTAATTCTTCGCGTTCATCGTATTTTTGCATAAAGCGTTCACCAAAATAATCTCTCAAAATAGCACCCTCGCCACGTACAGCCTCTGAAATTAAAAAAGCAGGGTATTCTCCAGGATTATACAACGCTGTGGGGTGAAATTGAATGAATTCTACCTCAGAAATTTCAGCTTTTGCTCTGTATGCCATAGCAATACCATCACCAGTTGCAACAATAGGGTTTGTTGTTGTGCTGTATACTTGTCCGTTTCCTCCTGTTGCCAACATCGTAACTTTGGCGGCAAATGTTTTCACAATATTTTTATATTCATCTAAAACATAAGCACCATAACAAGTTGTTTTTTCTTTTCTAGTAATTCTTTTTTTTGTGACTTGATGTTCAGTAATAAGATCAATAGCAAAATGATGTTCTAAAAAATGAATATTCTCATTTTTTTCAACTTGTTCAATTAAGGCTCTTTCAATTTCTGCACCCGTGATATCTTTATGGTGTAAAATTCTAAATTGGGAATGCCCACCTTCTCTTCCTAATGAGAATTGTTCTTTATTTTTATCAAAGTTAGTCCCCCATTCTATAAGTTCTAAAATTCTTTCCGGAGCTTCTTCTATAACCATTTTAACAACTCCCTCATCACAAAGACCATCTCCTGCAACTAGTGTATCTTTAATATGTTGTTCAAATGAATCTACAGTTTTGTTCCATACAGTTGCAATTCCTCCTTGGGCATATTTTGTATTACACTCATTTTTTTCACTTTTTGTAACTATTGTTATTGAAGCGTTTTTAAAATGACTAGCAATTTTTAAAGCAAATGATAATCCTGCAATTCCTGAACCAATTATTAAAAAATCGGTTTTATGTATTTTTTTTCAGCATTCATTTGTGGTATTTTTTATTTAGAAAGCTCCAACATTCGCTCTATGGAAACCAATGCTTTTTTACTTAATGTTGCATTCACTTCAACACTAGGTAATTCGTATTTTAAACATAAATACAATTTTTTCATAGTATTCATTTTCATATAAAAACACTCACTGCAGTTACAATTATCATCATCAACAGGAGCAGGAATTAAAATTTTATTAGGAACTAATTGGCGCATTTTGTGTAAAATACCAACTTCAGTAGCTACAATAAATGTTTTTGCCTTGCTTTTTTGTACATAACTTAGCAGTCCAGAAGTTGAACCAACATATTTGGCAACTTTTAATAAATGTGCTTGAGATTCAGGATGTGCAATAATTTCAGCATCTGGATTTTTAGCATACAAGTCTAATATTTTTTCAATAGAAAAAGCTTCGTGTACCATACAGGCACCATCCCAAAGTAGCATATCTCTACCTGTTTTTTTAATTAACCAGCTTCCTAAATTTCTATCTGGGGCAAAAATTATAGATTGATCTTTTGGAATAGAATTAATAATTTTTTCAGCATTTGAAGATGTACAAACAATATCAGTTAAAGCTTTAATTTCTGCGGATGTATTCACATAAGAAACTACGATATGGTTTGGGTGTTTTTTTTTGAAAGCGGCAAATTCATTTGGCGGACAAGAATCAGCCAATGAGCATCCTGCTTTTAAATCGGGTAATAAAACTTTTTTAGAAGGGTTTAATATTTTAGCAGTTTCTGCCATAAAATGGACTCCAGCAAAAACAATAATATCTGCATCGGTTTTTGCTGCTTGTTGGGCTAAAGCCAAACTGTCACCAACAAAATCTGCAATATCTTGTATGGCATCTTCTTGGTAGTAATGAGCAAGAATGACGGCATTCTTTTTTTTACGTAATTTTTTTATTTCTTTAATGTAGTTAATACTTTTAGGAGGTTCTATATCTAAAAAACCTTTTTGTTTAAGCTCTTCTTTAGCTTTTTCTAGTATTGTCATAAATTGAATTTGTGGTATTAAGACCAAATTTTATACCAAACAATCGGATTAATATCCGATTGTTTTTGTGTTTGCTAAATTAAGAAAACTATTGATTTTTGACAAAACTAGTTTCAAATCAATTATTTCACTTCGTATCTCCATCCAAATTTATCTTCAGCTTTGTTTTGCTGTATAGCCGTAATGCTTTTTTTAATAAAGCTAGCATAACTATTTTCAACTTTAGGCAATTCAAAATTTTCACCTTGATGGGAAAAACCTAAAATAGGACTTACCACAGCAGCAGTACCTGCTCCAAACATTTCTAATAATTCACCTTTGCGAGCAGCTTCTACAATTTCGGTTACTTTTATAGGTCTAACTTCAATATCAATACCTTCACTTTCTAAAAATTGGATGATACTTTTTCTAGTAATTCCATCTAAAATTCTATCACTAGTTGGTGCCGTTAGCAGTGTGTTATTTATTCTAAAAAATACGTTCATAACACCTGCTTCTTCTAAATATTCATGAGTACATGAATCTGTCCAAACAACTTGTTGAAATCCTTTTTCTCGAGCCAGTCTGGCTGGGTAAAATGAGCCTGCATAATTACCAGCAGCTTTAGCGTAGCCAACCCCACCATTTGCAGATCTACTGTATTTATCGGCTATTACCACTCTCACTTCACCTGCATAATAAGCTTGTACGGGTGAACAAATAATCATAAATTTATACCTGTTAGAAGCCGATGCTGAAATGCCATGCTCTGTAGCAATTATAAATGGTCTAATATAAAGTGAATTTCCTTCTCCTTTTTGAATCCATTCACTGTCAATTTTCAATAAAGTTGTTAATCCTTCAAAGAATAAATCTTTTGGAAAACTGGGCATATCCAGCCTTTCAGCCGAAATATTTATACGTTCTTGATTTTGTTCAGGTCTAAATAACCAAATTTTATCATCGTCATCCTTATAAGCTTTCATTCCTTCAAAAACTGCTTGACCATAATGAAATACCTTTGCAGATGGGTCGAAAAGAATAGGTTGATAAGGTTTAATTACAGGATTTTGCCATTCGCCATCTTCAAAATCACACTCAAACATATGGTCTGTAAACTCATGACCAAATTGTAAATTGTTAAAATCAACTTCAGAAATTCTAGATTTTGCTATTTTTTCAATGTGTAAAGCCATAATTCATGGAAATTTAGTTTAAACAAAATTACTTATTTTTTTTAATTTGGAGGAAGAAAATAGCCGAATGTTAATGCTTAATTTTTAATATCTTTGACTAAAAATAATTATATATGTAAAATGGGTAAAATTAAATTGCAGAATTACCGCTTATTGGAATTATTATTCCTTTTTTGATAAAAATATAATTTTAGTATTTCAAAGGTAATTATATTATATATAGTGTTTTATAGTTAAATTTTATAATATTTTAAGCGTTGGACAGAAAAATAATTATTACAAATGATGGTTCTACTACTATTCATTTACCTGAATGGGATGAACAGTATCATTCAAAGTATGGAGCAATACAGGAAGCTAAGCATGTTTTTATTAAAAACGGATTGTCTCTTTTTTCAAACGATGTAATTTCAATTTTGGAAATAGGTTTTGGTACAGGTTTGAATAGTTTTGTTACTTTTTTAGAGTGTGAGAGAAGAGATTTAACAGTAGATTATGTTGGAGTAGAGGCTTACCCTATTTTAACTAAAGAAATTGAACAATTAAATTATGTTTCAGCATTGAAAGCTGATAATTTTAGTGCTATTTTTGCAAAAATGCACCAACAAGAGTGGGAACTGAAAAATACGATTTCGGAAAAATTTTCATTGACTAAACGGAAACAGTTTTTTAATGAAATAACTGATGACAATTGTTATAATTTAATTTACTTTGATGCTTTTGGAGCAAGAGTACAACCTGAATTATGGACAGAGGATATATTTAAAATAATGTATAAAGCATTGAGAAAAGGTGGTGTTTTGGTAACATATAGTGCTAAAGGTAGTGTTAGAAGAGCTATGCAATCGGTTGGATTTGTAGTCGAAAGATTGGCTGGTCCTCCTGGAAAAAGAGAAATGCTTAGAGCTACAAAATAAAAATTCATTCAATAAAATTATGGAACAACAACGATTTAAAAAACGTAAAAAACCAAATTACAAACGAGGTCTTTTTTTAGTTATTTTATTAGCAATTATTATCTTTTTATGGTTTAACGCAGAAGCATTAATTTCGGGTTTATTTAATTCCAAAAAATAAATTAATTCTTAAAAACTCTACCTTTCCACTCATAATTTTTGAAGAAGGAAGTTATTCCTATAAAAACTACAAAAAATGGATACAACAAAGATATTACGAGGTAGTATTTTATTTTTTTTTGAGTTTTTAAAAATAAAGAGGTCTTGTAAATTAATATAAAATCAATACATAATTTTATAAAAAATAAAAGAAATAAATACTTCCAAAGAGTTGGTTTTATAACGGCGGTAATTAGTAGTGAAACCAGAACAAAATTTAATAAAAATATGGTGATACCAATAAATTTCGTAAAATTATATTTGTAAGCTGTAGTTTTTGAAGCCCATCTTATTTGTTGATTGAAGAATGATTTTAAGTTATTTTCAGCACTAGTTTGCACAATGGAATCTGTAGATTTTAAAAACAGGGCTTTATGTGGAAATAATTGATGTATCTTTTCTAACAAAAAAACATCATCACCACTTGCTATTTTTGTAGCGCCTTCAAATCCGTTAACTTTACTAAATATAGCTTTGCGGTAACATAAATTGGCACCATTGCACATAAAGGGTTTTTGAATGCCAAAACCTCCAATGGTGCTTCCTACTAAACTTATGAAATTTAAATTTTGAAAATAGAAAAGAAAAGAATGTTGTTCTATAAATTTTACTGGAGCGCTAATAAATAATGGTTTTTTTTCTAAAATAAATTGGTTAAATGCTAGTAGCCAATTTGTTGGTACAATACAATCGGCATCGGTGGTTACAATCCACTCAAAATCAGATTGCTCAATGGCTGTATTTATAGCGTCTTTTTTAGGAGAATTTGATTTTATAAAATTGTTGATTAACTTTAAATTTACAGTAGGGTATTTTGCTTCAAAATCAGTAATAATAGGCTTAAAATTATCTGTAGAATGGTCATTTACTAAAATAATTTCAAATAAACTTTTGGGGTAATTAATAGTAGAGAGTGATTGCAGCAACTTAGGGAGGTTGTGACTTTCATTTCTAAATGGAATTACAATTGAAAATGTATTTTTAGGTGTGATATTTTTAAGGTAAATAGTTTCAGTTTTATTAAATCCAATAATGAATGATGTAATTAATGCTAAATAAATTATAGTTATTAAAATTAAAAAGTATATCATTTTTCTTCTACGAATCTAAAATTGAATATAAAAACACTTCCTAAAAGTGCCGGGATGGCAAAATTAAGAAGCCACATTAGCAATGTAACTGTAATAATAGTAAGCTCATTTAGCTCAATAAAGCTAAAAACCCATATTGCAACCGAACCTTTAATAGCCCAATCAAAAATAGTTAAACTAGGAATGATAGACGCAATAAAATACATACAAAAAAGTAAGTTTATTAAAGTGATATAATTAGTTTCAACACTAAATAGTTTTAGTAAAAAATAAAATTGATGGGTAAAAACAATATAGCGTAATAAAGCAAATCCAATTGTTTTAACGTAAATAACTTTAGGAATTTGTTTTAAATAAATAGATATTTTAGTTACATATATTTTAACAGATTTAAAGAATCTTATTTTTTTTATAATTAAAAATAAAATGATTGTTATAGCAATAATTAGCACTAGTTTTTTACTATTAAAATAAGGAATATTAATAGTAAAATAGAGTAGAAAATAGGTTATTCCAATAAAGCCAAAAAAGGTTGTGACAGCTAACTGACTCATATTTCCAAGAAAATTTAAGAGAACAATTTTTTTTCGATATTTCTTTTTAAAAAAGAGTGCTTTAGCTCCATACTCACCAATTTTATTGGGAGTAATTAAAGAGGCTGTAAGTGAAGCAAAACTTTGTTCAAAAGCCTCAAAAAAAGTAATTTTTTTTTCAACAGAAACTATTACTTTCCATTTGTATGTTTCTAGAAGCCAATTTACATCAGTAAATAAAAGTATTAATAGTAATGCCCATATGTTTTTAGAAAATAATACTGTGATTTGTTGCTGTAATTCTGAAAATGATAAGAGTTTATTATTAACCAATTTATGATAAATAAAGTATAAAGAACCAAATACAATTACTAATTTAACTAGTAAAAGAATATAATCTTTATGTTTCTTAGAGATATTGTACATTTGGTTTTACAAATAAACAAATAATTGAGCTTAGAAAAAATCATATTAGGAATAGATCCAGGAACTACCATTATGGGGTTTGGATTGATTAAGATTGTAAACAAAAAAATGGAATTAATGCAGTTAAATGAGCTGTCATTAAAAAAATACAGTGATCATTACGTGAAGTTAAAATTGATTTTTGAAAGAACCATTCAATTAATTGAAACCTATCATCCAGATGAAATAGCAATAGAAGCACCATTTTTTGGGAAAAATGTACAGTCAATGTTAAAGTTAGGAAGAGCTCAGGGGGTTGCTATGGCTGCAGGTTTATCAAGAGAAGTGCCTATTACAGAGTATTCTCCAAAAAAAATTAAAATGGCCATTACAGGCAATGGTAATGCAAGTAAAGAGCAAGTTGCGAAAATGCTTCAAAATTTATTTAAAATTAAAGAGTTACCTAAAAATTTAGATGCAACAGACGGCTTGGCTGCAGCAGTATGTCATTTCTACAATAGTGGAAAAGTAGCTTCAGCAAAAAACTATACAGGCTGGGAAGCCTTTGTTAAACAAAATGGAAAAAGAGTTAAGAAGTAATTAGATAATTACATCACACTCATACGTTTCATATTTTTGATCTATAATTAATTTTCTGTGTTCGTGAAAAAGGTGATGTTCTTTTGAACTTTCTACTCTGTCTTTATCTTCTTTAGAATTCCAATATTCAACCAAAAAATATCTGTTTTTTTCATTTCTGTCTTTAAAAATATGAAAGTGATCTAATCCAGCAGGTTTTGCTTCTGTTAATTCTTCAAATTTCTGTAATTCTACAAAAGTAATACCTTCCCCTTCTTTTACCTTAAATGATACAATATGTGTGTACATAACATTGTTGTTTTACCCAAATTTACAATACAATTTCCAGTAAATAAGTAACAAAAATTACTTTTTTTATTTTTTTTTAATAGCGTACATTTAACAACTTATAATTTAAGCTTTGGCAGGAATATATTTACACATACCATTTTGTAAGCAAGCATGCTATTATTGTGATTTTCATTTTTCAACTTCCTTGAAAAATAAAGAAGAGATGTTGGCTGCTATTAAAAAGGAATTAGTATTCAGAAAAAAGGAATTTGAACACGAAAAAATAAACACTATTTATGTTGGAGGAGGAACACCCTCATTGTTAACAGCAAAGGAGTTAGAATCAATATTTTCTGTCATTTATAAAAATTATAAGGTTGTTACTGATGCTGAAATTACTTTGGAAGCAAACCCCGATGACTTATCTGAAAAAAAAATAAAGGATTTGGCGAAGCTACCTGTAAATAGGTTAAGTATAGGTATTCAATCTTTTTTTAATGATGATTTAAAGTTTATGAATAGAGCCCATACAGCTGAAGAATCAAAAAAAAGTTTAGAAATAGCAATTCGCTATTTTGACAATATTACCATTGATTTAATTTACGGAGTACCAAATATGAGTAGTAAAAAATGGTTAGAAAATTTAAAACTAGCATTTAAATTTGGAATTTCTCACATTTCAAGTTATGCGCTAACAGTTGAAGAAAAAACAGCATTACATAGTTTTATACAAAAAGGAAAAGTTCCTCCGCTCGATGAAAATTTAGCTTTAGAGCATTTTAAGATACTTGTTTCAGAAACAGAAAAAAATGAATTTGTACACTATGAAATTTCTAATTTTGGGAAACAAAATTATTTTTCAAAACATAATACCTCATATTGGTTAGGAGAAAAATATATGGGTATTGGCCCTTCTGCACACTCTTTTAATGGTAGTGAAAGGTCTTGGAATGTATCAAACAATGCAAAATATGTAAAAGCACTAACAGAAGATAAATTGCCAAATGAAATTGAAAAACTGTCTGTAAATAATTTATTCAATGAATATATTATGACTGGTTTACGAACCATTTGGGGTGTTTCTTATCAGAAGGTTGAAAAAGATTTTGGCAAAAATTATTTACAACATCTAAAAAAAAATACGCAACCTTTTATTAAAAGAGGTTTGCTTGAATTAGCAGCTAATAACACATTGATTACCACAAAAAAAGGAAAATTTTTAGTAGATGGAATTGCAAGTGATTTGTTTAAAATAAATCTGTAATCTATATGTAGTTTTAGTTACACAACAGCACTTATTGTTGTGATAAATTTGCCAAATAAAAAATAAGTAAATTATGGATTTAAAAATAAAATTTGACAAAAGCGGTAGGATTGTTCCATTCATAAATGGAAAAGAAATTACAATGAATGAATCTCCTTTTTTAATATTTTTAGCAACTGCAGGTATGTGCTCAGCGGTTTATGTTAAAGCATTTATGCAGCAAAGAGGATTGCCAATTGATGAGGTAGAAATAACGCAAAGAATGAATTACAATCAAATGACAAACATGGTAAAAGACATTGATATTATTGTTGATTTGCCAGCTAGTTTCCCTGAAAAATATAAAAATACCATTAAAAATGTAGTTGCTCAATGCCCTGTTAAACGTCACTTAGCAGAGCCACCAACATTTAATGTAATTACAAATTTAAGCTCAGTTTTAAAAGACTAATAGCTATAAAACCCTTATGCAAAGCAGCTTTTTAGCTGCTTTTTTTATATTTAAAAATCAAATTTTTTAGTACCTTTAACAATTATGGAACTACTTTTAGGAATTGTACTTGGAGCATTACTTTCATATTGGGGAATTTCTTTTTTTAATAAAAAAAACTCACTTCAAAAAATTGAAACACAATCTATAATTTTAATAGAAAAAATTAAAAGTGTTTGTAAATTAATTACTGTTGAAGGTGATTTTGCTGAAATTTATCATTATGAAAATACCAAAAATCATTTTTTAAATATTATTACAAGTAAAAAAAAGGCCATTTTATTGATTAATGCAAAAGTCCATATTGGATTTGACTTATCTCAAATAAAGTTAGAAGCTAATAATAAAGATTTGGAAATTATACTTACTCATTTCCCGAAACCAAAGGTTTTAACTGTAGAGACTGATGTGAGATATTACGACAAAAAAGATGGAATATTTAATAAATTTAATGCTGAAGATTTAACAGAATTAAATAAAGAATCTAAAGCGTTTATTATTGATAAAATTCCTGAAAGCGGATTGTTAAATACAGCTAATAAAGAAGCCTTAGATACCATTCTAATGATTGAGAAATTATTAGAAACTTCTGGTTGGAAATTAAATTACGCACAGCTAGTAATACCAATTTCAGAGGCATAAAACTAGTACAATATTATGAATATTGAAGTATTTAGAGATTATTGTTTATCGAAAAAATATGCGACAGAAAGTTTTCCTTTTGATAAAAAAACGTTGGTTTTTAAAGTTGCAGGAAAAATGTTTGCATTGTTAGGGTTAGACCAGCAACCTTCAACAGTTAATTTAAAGTGTGACCCTGAAAAATCAATTGAATTAAGAGTACAATATAATGATGTTATTGAAGGGTTCCATATGAATAAAAAACATTGGAACACCATTATTATTGAGGGTGATTTACCTACCCATTTTATAAAAGAATTGATAGATTATTCATACAATTTAGTCGTTAATGGATTGACCAAAAAAACACAAAGTGAGCTAGGATTTATTTAGTGCTTTTTTCTGTATTCTGAAGGTGTAACACCTTTTATAGCTTTAAACTTTCTGTTGAAATTTGCTAAATTATTAAAACCAGATTTATAAGAAATTTCAGTAATATTTAAATCGTTATTTTTAGTCAATAATTTACAAGCACTTCCAATACGTATATCAATTAAAAAATTCACAAAAGTTTTGTTAGTACGTTGTTTAAAATACCTACAAAAAGCATTTGGTGTCATATTTGCAATGTTAGCAACTTGATGTAGGCTAATTTCGGTATGATAATTATTCATGGTGTATTGAAAAATATCACTCATTCTTTTTCCTTCAGCGTCACCGTATTTTTTTAAATTTATTAGAGAAGATAAAGTGTGTTTTTCACCTCTTGATATTGAATTTAGAATTTCTATAAATGAAATAAATTGCTCATATTTAGAAAGGGTATTTATTTCTGATAAAATTTGAGCTAGTTTTTTTTTATTTGAAAGCACTTCAAATCCCAAAACAGCATTATCAAAAAACGAATGAAAATGTTCAAACTCAGGCAAACTAAAAAAAGTATTACCAAAAGCATTTTTTGAGAAAAATAAAGTAATCATCTTTGTATCTTTTCCGTAGGCAATATCTCTTTTAAAAACGTGGGGTAAATCTTCTCCAATAACAAAAATATCATTAGGTTTAAACTCCCCAACACAATCACCTATAATATATGAGCCTTCACCTTTAATAATTACACTTATTTGAATTTCTTTGTGTTGGTGTAATTTTTCATAAAAAGATTCTCCTTCATAATTTTGTATATATAAAGTTACGTTTTCAGGTTTTGGAATTTTAAAAGGTAAAACTTTCATGAAATAGATATGCGAATATTAATCTAATTATTTCGAAAATACAAAATTTAAGGTAATATAATATAAATAATTAATAAAAAATAAGAGGTAAAATAAAGTTGTAATAAATTTAAATAAAGAAAGTAATCAAAACAAGTAGGAAAGCATATATGTAGGTGCTTGATAAACTGTAACTTATTTAAAAAAAGAGTAGGTAGTACCACCTTACTAGTTCTGATTTATAATACTCCAATGGGCTATGGTATTTAAGATACACTGGATACATTTGAAGTATTGACTGCCTGTATGTTGTTGCAGTTAAAGAATTTATACTAGATATTTTTACTGTTACGAGAATGAAGTTTTGTTTTGAAAATTGTTTCAAAACTTCATGTGGTGTGTATATGTTGGCTTTAGAAAGCTTATTTGTTGATGGCTGGGCAGCAAGATTGTTATGAGTATCTCTAGTTGAAGTGGAACCATTTGTAAATTATAAAAGCAACTAAAACAACGAGAGCTACCGCAATTTATAATTGGCTTTTGCCCTTGTTAAAACTAGATATAAATACTAAATTAGTACAAAATTATAAAGTTAGCAGAATTAACAACAAGAATTGGATACGAAGAGGTTAGAGAGTTAATATTATAATTAATTGGAGAGGAGTGCAATAATATTTTGGCAATTATAATGAAAAGGAATTACTACCTCAACAACGTTTCCAAATTACAAGAATTTATAAGAATTAATTCGAGTGTAATCAGAAGCGTTTACACTATTAATTTCGGAATAATTAAAATTAATAATTAAAAAATGACCTAAATGATTACAGGAAAGAATTACATAGGAAATGTTTTATCTTCAATAGGAAATGTAACATTTAAAACATTTAATCCACAAACAAATGCCGAAAATGAAATAATTTATTCAGAAGCTTCTACAATTGAAATTGAAAAAGCAGTAGAATTAGCCACCAAAGCTTTCAAAATTTTTAGAACAACTTCAGGTACTAAAAAAAGTGAATTTTTAAATGAAATAGCAACTGAAATTGAAGCATTAGGTGATGAACTAATACAAACATATTGTTCAGAAACAGGATTGCCAGAAGGAAGAGCAATTGGTGAGCGAGGAAGAACTCTTTTTCAATTACGCGCTTTCGCAAATTTAGTAAAAGAAGGTTCTTGGGTTGAAGCAACTATTGATACAGCTCAACCAAACAGGCTCCCAATTCCAAAGGTTGATATTCGTAAAATGGATGTTCCATTAGGCCCAATCGTAGTTTTTGGAGCAAGTAATTTTCCATTAGCATATTCAACCGCTGGAGGTGATACTGCTGCCGCATTTGCTGCAGGTTGTCCTGTAGTTGTAAAATCACATCCAATGCATGCCGGTACAGGAGAATTAGTAGCATCTGCAATTATTAAAGCTGCTGAAAAAACAGCAATGCCAAATGGAGTGTTTTCTAATTTAAACAGTAGTGGAATTGAAATAGGAGAGATATTAGTTAAGCACCCACAGATAAAAGCAGTTGGATTTACAGGTAGCATTAATGGTGGTAGGGCATTGTATGATATGGCAGCAAAACGGAAAGAGCCAATTCCTGTTTTTGCTGAGATGGGCAGTATAAACCCTGTTATAATTTTACCAAATGCAATTAAAAATGAAGGAAAAAAATGGGCTAAAATTTATGCAAATTCTATAACGCTTGGTTCAGGGCAATTTTGCACAAATCCAGGGCTAATTTTAGGGGTAAAAGGAGATAGCTTGTCTAATTTCATAAAAACATTATCTAAAGAAATTGTAAAAATAGAACCTTCATGTATGTTGCATCCAAATATTATTGGAGCTTATGAAAGTAACAAAGCAAAAATGATAGCACAACATGGATTACAAACTACAGCAACAATAAATAATGAGGTGTCAAAAAATTTTGGTAGGCAGATAATTACAACAGTTGAAGGAGCAACTTTTTTGACAAATACCACATTACATCAAGAAGTATTTGGCCCATTTTCAATGGTTGTTCAATGTGAAAATATACAACAACTAGAAGTAATAATTTCAAAATTGGAAGGACAGTTAACAGGAACCATTTTATCTGAAAATAATGAAATTAAAAATTATCCAGCTATTGTAAGTGAACTTCAAAATAGAGTGGGGCGTATTATTTTTAATGGAGTTCCAACAGGAGTTGAAGTTTGCCCTTCAATGGTGCATGGAGGTCCTTACCCTGCCTCAACAGATAGTAGATTTACAGCAGTTGGTATTCATTCAATTAAACGTTGGGTTCGTCCTTTTAGTTTTCAGAGTTGGCCAAATGAATTACTTCCAAATGAGCTAAAAAATGAAAACCCTTTGGGAATTTTACGTTTGGTAGATGGTAAATTAACTAAAGATAGTATATCCTAAAAAGGAGTAGAAACATTTTTTCATGCATAGATGCATATACTTGTTGATTTAAGAATTTCTAAAATACTATGGAAAGTAAAAATGGAAGCATCTGCTAGATTAATTGAGGTTGAATATTAGCAAACAAAAGATAAAGTAGATTGGATAAAATTATCAAATGCAGCATTGTTTTTAACTAAAAAAAAATAACTATTATGACCCTGAATTAGGAGAAATTACTTTTGGTGTAGCTTATGGTGGAAATTATTATGCAATAATTGATTCTCAAGAAAATTTTGGTCGAGTTCATAATTTTACAGCAACTAAATTAATTTAGTATCCTCAAATTATTAGAAACAATATTAAAAAAATAATAGGTGTTTTTACATCTTATGTGGACTGAAAATCTTTTTAATTCATCTTCATCTAGAGGAAATGCCGTTTTTTAAGGAGAAAAAGTAATGGTTTAATCTGTCCGTAGTAGAGGAACTTTTACACATATTGTACAATTGTATTTTTATAGTAATTTAAAGGTAAGTGAAGAATATATTCATGAAAGTTTTATTGGTTCAAAGTTTATTGGTAAAATTGTAAAAAAATAGAGTTGAACGGTATACAATGTATTATTCCAACAGTTCAAGGTTGGGGCAAAAATATATAGATTTAATACTATTATTATTGATGATAATGATAATTCGTATGCACATGGATTTTAAGTATTGTAAATTATGAGTAAAAAGGTTGTAATTATTGGTGGTGGAATTATAGGATTAAATTCTGCTTACTATTTGTTAAAAGAAGGCCATGAAGTTTCAGTTATTGACCAATTTGATATAACATCAGGTGCTTCATTTGTAAACGCGGGATATATTTCACCTAGTCATGTAACCCCTTTGGCAGCGCCTGGAATGGTTGCCTCTGGAATAAAAATGATGTTTAACCAAGCAAGTCCATTTTATTTAAAACCTCGTTTTGATTTAGATTTATTTAGATGGGCTTGGAATTTTAATAAATTTGCTACAGCAAAACACGTAAAATCTTCAGCTCCAGTGATAAAAGATTTTACAATTTTAAGTAGAGATCTCTTTCAGGAAATAAAAGATAGTGGCATATTTGATTTTCAATTTGAAAGAAAAGGATTGTTAATGAGTTACCAAACTTCAAAATTTGAAGATAAAGAAGCTCGTTTAGCTGATTTAGCCAAAAAACAAGGGCTTGATGTAAAGCACATTAGCAAGCGCGAATTGAAAGAGATGGAACCGGAAATGAAAGCGGAGGGAGCTTTTTATTATTTAGATGATGCACATACAACACCAGATGATTTTATGAAAAAAATGCATTATTACCTTAAATCAAAAGGTGTTCGGTTTTATTTAAACGAAAAAGTGATAGATTTTGAAATAAATAGCCAAAAAATAACACATTTAATTACAGATAAGCAACAACTTGATTTTGATGAACTTGTTGTAGCTTCAGGCTCGTGGAGTTCTATTGTTGCCAAAAAACTAGGGGTTAAACTTTTAGTACAAGCAGGAAAAGGTTACCGTATTAATCTCTACAGAAAAACAGGGATTAATTATCCTGCGATATTATCAGAACTCAATACTGCCGTTTCACCTATGGATGGGTTCACCCGTTTTGGAGGAACCATGGAAATTGCAGGAATAAATACCAAAATTAATAAAATAAGGGTAGAACAAATAGCTAAAAATGCTACTGTATTTTACCCGAATATTAAAATTTCAGAAGAAGAAATAAAAGATGCAGATTATGGTTTCCGACCTGTATCACCTGATGGTTTACCTTTTATAGGAAAAGTAAAATCATTAAAAAATGTGAATTTTGCAACTGGTCATGCAATGATGGGCTGGAGTCAAGGCCAAGCAACAGGTAAATTAATTTCAGAAATTATTTCAGATAAAAAAACATCTTTAAATTTAGAACCTTTTTCATTGGAAAGATTTAATTAAAGATTGTTTTACAAATTATTTTATGTTAATAAAGAACTATGAAGTTTTATAAAACTCTTATCCTATTTTTTGTTGTAAGTTTTTTGGTTGTTGGCTGTAGAGTTGTAAAACTTGAACCTATTGAAATATTAACTTTTCAACAAAAATTAGAAAATCTTTTTCCAAATGCTGAAATTACTAAAATAGAAGCGAAAGATCACTTCACAAAAGCATTTCAACTAATTATAAATGAGCCATTGGATCATAATGATATAAGTGTAGGAACGTTTAAACATTATGTGTATTTGTCACATGTTGATATTCAAAAACCAACTGTTTTAGTTACAGAAGGTTATAGTGCATACCCAAGAACATATGAATTAAGTAAAATACTTAAAGGAAATCAGGTACAGGTAGAATATCGTTTTTATGGTAAATCTCGTCCAGATTCAATTCCTTGGAAGTATTTAAAAAATGACCAAGCAGTTGAAGATTACCATCAATTGGTAACAAAACTAAAGACACTGTATAAAAGTAAATGGATTTCAACAGGAATTAGCAAAGGAGGCGAAACAGTTCTAATTTATAAATTTAAATACCCCTATGATGTGGCCGTAGCTGTACCTTATGTGACACCTTTAATAAACGGACAAGAAGATATTAGAACTCAGGAACATATAAATAAAATTGGTAGTGATGAGTGTAGAAATAAAATTACTCAATTTCAACGATTAATTTTAAAAAATAGAGACTCTGTGTTGAATGAAATTTTAAAATATGCAACAGAAAATAAGATGAGTTTTACCAAGGTTTCACCTGAAGAAGCCTTAGAGTATGCAGTACTAGAATTTCCATTTTCTTTTTGGCAATGGGGTGGGAAATGTGATGAAATTACAGTTGAAAATGCTTCAGCAAAAGAACAATTTAATTACTTAAATAAAATTGTAGGAATAGACTTTTATAATGATAAAACATATTACGATTTATTACCTTCATATTATCAGCATTTAACAGAATTAGGTTTTTATGGTTTTGATATAACACCAGTAAAAGATTTAATTAAAGAGGTTTATGAACCTACAAATTTACGTTTTGCACCTAAAAATGTTGATTTAGATTTTAATTCAACTTATATAAAAAAAGTTCGTGATTATGTAGAAAATCAGGGAAATAAAATTTTATATATCTATGGAGAGTACGATACTTGGGGAGCTTGCGCGCCTAATCCAAAACCTCATGTTAATTTTCTTAAAATGGTATTAAAAGGAGGGTCTCATAAAACTAGAATTAAAGATTTTTCAACTAAAGACAAACAATTAATTTATGATAAATTACAAAATTGGTTAGGCTATAGTGTTACTATTTATCCTTTGTAAGAATCCAACTATAAAATGAACTATTTAACAAAATCAATTTTTGTAAAATAATATCCAGTAAATTTCTTTAACCTTTTTACAAAAGCTATTCATATTTTTCACGGTATTATTTTTGAAGCGCTTATATTTTTAATTTAATAATGCCTATTTTTAACCCGTTGTGCATTTTGATAAAAACCGTCAATTCAAGTGAATTTTACCACAGGAGTTCGTGAATTAGTATAGCGAATAGAACTTTTATATGGTTCTCAATACTATTTTTCTCCATTTTATTACGAAAAATCACTTGAACAGACGAACATTAGTTTATTTAAACTCGAAATTTACAATTACTTTATTTTTAGTACTTTAATTAAATATAAAAAGCTATGAAAAAAATAATTACCGTTTTTTTATCTTATGTTTTAACAATAACCTTATTACAAGCGCATAATATAAATGCAACACTACCAGTACAAAAAATTACTATTTATTGGGACTCTTCTTTGTCTATGCAAGGTAAAGATGTAGCAAAAGAATTAAATTTTTTAACTAATTATTTTAAGAATGTTCCAAATGCAAAAGTTGAATTAATAGTGTTTAGTAACAGTATTGATTTGCAAAAATATTTCACCATTGAAAACGCTAATTGGTCACAACTAAAAGAAACTTTGTTAAAAATAAATTATGATGGAGTAGCATATTTTGATGTGTTGTTAGAACATAAAAAATCTGATATTGTATTCTTATTTACTGATGGTATTGAAACTTTAGATAGACTTACTCTTAATACTAATACGGTAACGCACATTATTAATAGTAGTGAAAAAGCAAATTTTAGAGTATTAATAAAACAAAGCCACTTGACAAAAGGGAAGTACATAAATTTGAGGAAAATTGATGTTAAAAAAGCGTTGTCAATGTTAAACATTAAAGATGTTAAAAAAGTAGAATTAACAATTAATAGCACACATAAAGAGCCAGAAAATGCATTTACAAAAGAAGTTAGCACTGATGAAGTAAGCGGAATAGTTTATAGCTCAGATGGAGCGCTAGTTGGAGCTACTATTGTAGTTAATGGGAACTCAGCAGGTGCTATAACAAACGAAAAAGGTGAATTTAAGATAAATGCAAAACAAGGTGATATTTTAACAATTAGTTACTTAGGGAAGCTCACTAAAGAAATTGTAGTTGGAGAATCTCCGCTTATTGAAATTTTATTGTCAAATGATGAGAACGAGTTAGAAGAGGTTGTTGTGAAAGGAGCTAGAAAAGAAGAAACTATAGATGTAGGCTATGGAAAAACAGCAAAGAAAAAACTAGGTTATGCAGTACAATCTATAGGTGGTGACGATTTGCCAGAAGGAAGAGATGACAATATTTCTATTCATGGAAAGTTTTCAGGAGTAAGACATTACGGACAAAATGATGATATAAGTCAAATGGTATTTAGAGCAAATTCTATTTTGTTAAATGTTTTTCCTCTTATAATAATTGATGGTACTCCTGTACGTAGATCAAGTTCAGTAGGTAGAGGAACAGAATTAACTAATTTTATTAACCCCAATAATATAGATAAAATAACAATATTAAAGGGATTGGCTGCAACTAATAGATGGGGAAGTGAAGGAAGTAATGGTGTTATTTTAATTAGCACAAAATCTTCTTTGGCAGGAAAAAAATCTAAAAATTCAGAAAATACAGCTTTGGTAAAAAATAATGATTTTACTGAAAATTTATCTTTGATTAGCACCACTGTTAATGAAAAATATATTGAAGAATTAAAAGAATTTCAAACGTTAAATGAAGTTTATGCCCATTATTTAAAACAACGTATAAATTATTTAAATAACCCTTTGTATTTTGTAAATATTTCAGATTTTATATTGCAATATGGCAACAAGGAATTAGCATCTAAAATACTTTTAAATTGTTTAGAAATTAATGTAGATAATATAGAGGTTTTAAGGTTAATAGCTTATAAATATGAACAACAACAAGATTTTTTCTTAGCCAAACAAATTTTTGAAAAGATAGCGAAGTTAAAACCTAGAGATGCGCAAGCGTATAGAGATTTAGCTCTTATTTATCAAGAAACAGGCTATAATCA